>JAEEZC010000099.1 GCA_016288465.1 Verrucomicrobiota bacterium
AGTGGTTAAATCGATTTTACCTGTTCCCCGTTCCCTCTTCCCCTGACGCTGTCCCGTTAAGAAGAACAGAAGGTGCCCCGAGCGTTTTGCCGACAGGGAGGGAAATGGCACGGCCATTTTCAATTTTGGCCGTCCCATTTTTGTTTTGGCCGTGCCTTTTATCGAGGCCTGCGGCGTTTAGACATGAAGGTGCCAGCGCAAAGGGACGTAAGGGACATGAGGGACGTAATGGACGGGAAGATTCAGGGTTGTAAGCGCGTCTATCGCCGATCCGGCATTTCCTTTCAGCGCTATTCCAGTTGACGTCGAGCGGACAAGGCGTGCCAGAAAGATAAGGGCCGTTCTCTGTGCGCTGGAGAAGGGCGACCTGATACTCCCGGGGGTAGCGGCCCTTTACTCCCGGGGGTAGCGACCTCTTACTCCCGGGGGTAGTTAGACGGGGAAGTTTTAGCAGCAAGTTGCTTGTGTCGGCCACGGTGTCGGACATGTCGGCGAAGTTTTTGACCCGCATGCCTTGTCCTCTTCGGCGGGATGTGCTAGAATGTGCCGCGTTGAACGTCCGTGAAGGCGACGTCATGAAGAATTGATGTGCCAAAGGCAGGACGCGGACTTGCGAAAGCGGCGGTCGCCGCGACGGCAGGTCCCGGGCGGATCGTCGGGAAAAGGAGGCGGCTATGAGGACGCTTTGTGCAGACTTGGGAGGAACGCGGCTTAAGCTTGCCGCGGTGGAGAACGGCGTCGTGCTGGAGAACGAGGTGTCTCCAATCGACACGAACGCAGGGATGGAGAGCGTGTTGTCGAACCTCGGCGTCCGCTGCAAGGAGATGATGTCGCGGCATCCGGGAGAGTGGAAGGGTCTTGGCGTGGCCTTTCCAGGGCTCCTCGACGAGAACACGCGCCACGTGATCTACTGCAGCGGAAAGTACGCGGGAGCGGACAGGATAGACCTTCCGAAATGGGCGGACGAGACGCTCGGACTTGAGATGAAGCTCATCAACGACGCGCGCGCGGCGATCATCGGCGAGATCAACTACGGCTCCGCAACAGGCGAGACGGACGCCGTTATGCTGATACTAGGCACGGGTATCGGCACTGCGGCGGTCTGCCAGGGCAAGGTCTACCGCGGCAAGCACGGCATGGCCGGACTTCTTGGCTGGACATTTCTCCATAAGGCCAAGGGGGACTGTCCCCGTCTTGGCCTTCTGAATGGTCTGGCGACAGATATAACTTGATAAAGCATAATTGCCAAGATTTTGTTTCAGCGGTAGTAGAGGAGTATGATAGGCTGAGCAATAAAGACTGAGAAATAAGATAGGAATCAGAAATGAAGATTTTGATAGGAATGTGCTTGACGTTATTCGTTTGCCTTGTGTTCGCTAGCAGCTGTGTTAGGTGTCGTAATGGCTTGTCAGATGCGGCTGACACGATTCATTATGTCTGCACAGGTGATACACAACTAAACAAGTGGGATTTTTCGCCTCAACCCTTTGACTGGGGTTGCACTGGTCGGACGTATAGTGTCATTTTCTCGCCGTTAAGACCAAGAGCGCATAGGGTGTTTATTGACTTTGACAAGGGACAACTCAATGCTAGACAGGTAGGCGATTTAGTCAAATCTGCGAGGATAAAGCTTTCGATATTTCACATTGGTAATGATGCGCAGGAATTGTACAAAATGGAATGTATAGACCGCTTTGAAATTTGGGGAGTACCTGGTCATAAAAATCGAATTGAGAAGATCAGGATGGAAATCAAGGAGTTCAGCCCAGCGTGTTTTCCGTGGCCATACAAAGACAAGATAATGGTATGTGTGGAGTTGCTTGGAGGGGTAGATGCTTCATTGATTCCTGTAGACAGCCTTAAAAACGGGAGATTGGTAGTTAGTGAGTTTTACCCATTGTATTAGCTGAACGGCGCTAAAGTAGACTCATATGACCGTCTCAGGACAATACACTAGCCGCATTAGGGAACAAGTGGCTTGTAGTGTAGAATCGGAACGGTCACCAGATCTGTATCATTGTGTACGCGCATTGCCTACCTTTGCGGACAGATAGCATCTGCGCGGGTATGGCATAATATTTGCAGTGAGACGTGCGCGTAATACAAAGGCAAGGGTTGGGCGTGAACGCAGCGGCGGAAGTCGTATGCGTTCACGTTTCGTCGCTCGTACATGTCGTTTGGCAGCAGTCGCCGACGGCGGCGTTCCCGTCTGCCGGACGGCGTTCTCGTACGACGCGAAGGGGCTTCTTGTCGGCGAGACGAATCCGCGCGGCGGAACGTCGCAGATCGTGCGCGACGCGAATGGCTTCCCTGTCAGCGTCACGACGGCGGACGGCGTCACGACCGAAAGCGAATACGACGAAGGCCAAGGGGGACTGTCCCCGGCATGGCCTTCTGACGCGTTATGGCTGTCTTTTTGCGAGATTCAGGCAGTTATGGCGATGAGGTTGGCGCGGCGGAGCGAGGGAATGCCGATCGGAGGAGTTGTCGTACCCGAGCGTACTATGGGCCCCCTCAGTGCTTCTGCTGAGTGACTTCGGCCTTCTGACTTCGGACTGAAGAAAGTTCTGAAGTCTGATGTCCGAAGTCCGATGTCCTATGCTATAAGGCCGTGGGGTCTCCCGTCGGCTTACCCAATTGGCGAAGACACCTACGACCCAAATCAACCGACATAACCTCTTAAAACTCAGCCTCTCGGCGTCTTTGCGCGAGATATAACGGAGTGCCTAGAAAGTGGAATGACGAATTCTGGTTAAAATCCGAAAGAAGATTCTGAAAAAATTTCCAATCAAACGCTTCGATTATGGTATTATTATATCGAAGGGAGATGTGGCACCAAGGATGACTTCGGTAGTCGACGAGATAAGGAACGACCGCGATAAGGGCGCAAAACGCCTTGAAAGCGAGTATAAGGCGGGACTTATGTCCCTTGCCAGGCGTTTCTGCAGCGACGAATCCGACGCCGAGGAGCTTGTAAACCGCACCTTCGCCATAGTGGTCAAGAACATCGACAGCTACCTTGAACAGTCGGCGTTCTTCGGGTGGATGTCGCGCATACTCATAAACTGCCACAACAAGGACGTTCGCCGGAAGTCGCACGAGACGGTGTTCTGCGACGGCGAGATACCTGCGGACGCGCCGGACGACGACGCATGCGCCAAGGTGTTCCGTGAAGTGGACGCCTCGCTTCTGAGGGACGCGATCGAACGCCTGCCGCCGGACATGAAGAAGACGCTGATGCTGCACTACTTCCTCGACATGCCGGTTCGGGAGGTCGCAAGGGTCCTTTCAGTGCCGTCGGGCACGGTCATGTGGCGGCTTCACTACACGCGGCAGATTCTCGGGGCGAAGCTCGGCGCGCAGATGAAGAAGCCGGTTGTGATGCTGGCGGCGGTCGGGCTTGTTCTGCTGGCCGGCGCGGCGATCGTTGCGAAGGCGGTCGGCGCGTTCGGCGACGTCGAAGAGACCAGGGCGCCGGACCGCAATCTCGAAACCGTGGTAGTCCTGGAGGAGCGGCTGTCGAATATGGGCGAAGAGGGCGCGGGCGTGGAGTGCGAGCCTGTCTGCGAAGCCGCCGAAGCCGAAGATTCCGCCGCGGCTGCCTGCGAGACCGGCGACGAGAACCGCGACTTCCGCGCGCAGCCGGAAGACGGCGCGGCGCCTGGCGGCGGGGATGAGCCTTCCGCCGCCAGCGGCGCGGCAGGTGCGCCTTCCGCTCCGGCGACGCCGACGGTCGCGTGGTACCACTTCAACGAAGGCGAGGCGGGGACTTCCCCGGCAGGCGGAAAGGCCTCGATCGAAAACGCGGCCTCGCCCGATTCGCTCATGGGCGCGGCGTACGGGCAGAAGTCGTGGGCGCTGGACCTTCTCGACGAGTCGGCGTATCTGCCGATGTATGCGCAGTGCTTCCCCTCCTGCGTGTCGTGGTACGATCCGGCGACCGGTGCGAGAGGCGAGGACGGGCGCGGGCTGTTCATGCGCACGCAGTATGGGTCGGGGAACGGAGAGTCGTCGATCGTGCTCGTGGACGACGACGCGAAGCTGCACTGCACGAACATCACCGTCGAGTTCATGGCGAAGCTCGCCCTGCCACGCGGCAAGAAGTCCCTCGACCATTGGGCGCACATGGTCGTGATGCGCAATTCCTCCTCTGCGAACGTGAAGGCCTGGGGGATAATGGTGACCAAGGGCGGCTTCGTGGAACTGCAGCTTGAGACCCGTGACGCGACAGGCGCCGCGCCGGACGCCGAGAAGTCGATTTCGAAGGGGCTGCGGTCGTCGGTTTCGGGCCTGACGGACGGAAAGTGGCATCACGTCGCCTTCACCTACGACGGAGCGACGGTGCGGCTGTTCGTGGACTACGTGGAGAGGGCCAGCATGCCGTGGACGAACGCGATAGACTACAACGGCGAATGCAAGGGCAGGCTGTGCATCGGCGGCAACGACATGGCGAACTACGGCCACTGGCAGGGCTACATAGACGAGGTCCGCATATCGAGCGAGGCGCTCGGTCCGGAGAAGTTCCTCAGGGTCGGCGGCGTCGACACCCACGCTTCGGACGCCGACACCGCGGTCTATCTTCCGTTCGACTCGTTCGAGTTCTCCCGCGACCGCTTCTTCGGGCCCGAGTTCAGGCCCATCCTGCACAACGCCGCCTGCTCCACCAACGCGAACCTTGTCTCTCTGTCTCTAAGCACGATCGCCGCCGGAATATATCCGAGGCTCGACACCGGCGCCGCGGCGGTCGTTTCGAACAAGCTTCACGCCGGCATCTTCGCCAGGGAGCCCGTCTTCAACGCCGGCTGCTGGACGTTCACGAACAACCTGCAGGGGGCGGCGTACGAGGGGAAGAGCAGGTTCATACTGATAGACGACTATTCCAGAAACGGCATGAGGCATCTCATATCGTCCGGGGACTTCACTGCGGAGTTCTTCCTGAAGGTCCCGAAGACGCCGGCGAGGATCTCCCGCATACTTTGCGAGAACGCCGGCTCGAAAGGCGCGGGCTCGCTGGTCGTCTCGGTCGACGAGTCCTCGCTCAGGTGCCATCTGCTGCCGGCCGTGCAGTTCGAGCGGTACGAAGCCGGGGCGATCGAAGCCGCCTCGGGCATCGACTTCAAGGTTCCCGTGAAGCGGATCGTCGGCGGCTGGCATCATGTCGCCCTTGCCGTGGACCGCGCGCGCAGGAGCGCCAAGTTCTATCTGGACGGCGAGATCGTCGGGTCGGCCGCCGACTTCGAGCTGGCCTCCTCCGTAAGCTCGAAGCCTGGCCACGACACGCTGAAAATCGGCGACGGCTACGGTGGAAACAACGTCAACGCCTTCGAGAACCTGTCGATAGACGAATTCCGCATAACGCGTCGCGCGCTCTCGCCGCAGGCGTTCCTGACGGCCGGAGGCCCCGTCGACCATGCGGAGATAGAGACGACGCGTGCGTGGATGCGGTTCGAAGGCGGGTTGGGCGTGGGCCCGGACGCGGCTGAAGCGGGAGGCGGCAGGGCGCCGGAGACCGTCTCGTTCTCGACTGACGTTCCCGGGCGGAGGATACTCTGCCGGGACGACGGATACGTCAGCGAGCGCAACGAGTCGTCCCTGAGCTTTTCGGCCTCCGGCAGAGCGCTTTTCGGGCGCAACATCCTGCTCGAGCGCGGCATGACGTCCCAGACCGTCGAGTTCTTCATGAAGGGGACTCGCGGTGCGGCGGTGGCGTGGGCGTATTTCGTGCGCCTGTACAGCAACGACACTGCGGCCGAGATCGGAGGGGAGAGGACGTGGTCCATCGGCTACAAGGACGCTGAAGGGCACATATACGTCCTCATGGACAACGGTCCAAGGCGGAGCGACTGGCAGACGTTCTATCCGGACGACGGCGTGAGCCTGGCGGACGGACGCTGGCACCATGTCGCAGTCACGTTCGAGCCGGACGGGAAGGGGAACACGCTCTGCAACGTGTACGTGGACTACAGGCGGTTCGGCGAGACGAAGACGTTCAACGGGCTTATGGGCGCGGGCGCAATTCCGGGCCGGTCGTGCATGGCGATGGGCAACAACTTCAACGGACTCATAGACGAGGTGAGGATCTCGAAGGGCGTTCTGCGCATGGGCGAGATGATGTGCGCGGAGAAGCCCGGCATGACGATCATTCTATACTGAGGCTGCAGACATGAAAACTACTTCGGAAACAAAAACACAAACGGGAGGATCGGCTATGAACACCATGATGAAGACGGCGATTGCGTTCGCCGCGGTCGCGCTGGCCGGAGCGCCGGCGTCGGCGAAAACGGTGGCCTGGTACCACTTCAACGAAGGCGCCAGCGGCGAGACGGCGGCGGGTGGCCAGCCCGTAGTGCTGAACGCCGTCGACCCAACGTCGCTCGCGGGTACGCCTTATGTCGCAAAAGGGAAGGCGTCCGTGGAGTCGACCGGCAACAATCTTCCCGTATATACCAATGACATGCCGTATGGAGTGAGTTGGTACGACCCTGTGACAGGAGCGAGAGGTGGAGACAATCGCAGTCTCTTTCTAAAGACGGGCAACCGAAAGGGCAGCTATACCGCGTCCACGGTTCTCATCGACGACAACAAGGCGCTTCACTGTACGAACATCACCGTGGAAATGATGATCAAGGCGTCGCCGGATGCGGTTCCGCTATATGCAAGCGGCGAATGGGTTCATGCGTTGAGCATGGTTTCCGACGTCGCCAACAACAAACGAGCCTGGGGAATCATGATCAGAGGCGCGGGTGAAATGTTCTGCTACATGGAGAACTACAAGGATCCATCCAAAAACATGAATGGCTACAATGGCAACCCGTATATCTATTCTACCTGGGTCGCTAGCGGCATACCCAAGATCACTGATGGGAAATGGCATCATGTCGCCATGACATACGACGGAGCGACGGTGAGGCTCTATGTCGATTACACCGAGAGAGGCAGCTGCGCCTATGCAGGGCCGATTGCCTACAACGACGACTGCAACGGCAAGCTAAGCATCGGGCCGAACTACGCCAATAGCTACGGTGGATGGGATGGGTTTATCGACGAGGTGCGCATTTCCGACGCGGCGCTTCCGCCGGAGAAATTCCTGCACGTCGGCGGGACAGGCAGCAGCGCCATGAAGGTGACGGATTCGGATACCGCGCTTTATCTTCCTTTCGATTCAGTGGAATACAGCACAGAT
>JAEEZC010000100.1 GCA_016288465.1 Verrucomicrobiota bacterium
ATCGACCTTGTGGCCGGCGTCGTCCATTCCGGCAGCCGCAAGGAGAAGATCATATTCTCGCGCATGCCGATGGGTTCGATAAGGCACTTCCTGTTCGTCCACCGCGACTCCCACTTCGCGGGCAACGAGTCCGGCGGGTGGAACGGCATGACAATCGCCGTCGGTCCGTCGACGGAGGCGATCCGCAGGCTTGAGGCCTTCCTGCGAGACAACGGCTGCATCTGCCGCTTCCGGCGCTTCGACAACTCGTCCGACGCCGTCGAGGCGTACTTCAGAAACGAGACTGACGCGGTCTTCGCGCTCGGTTCGCGCCGCATGTTCGGCGAGATGCAGCTTGCGAGCTTCCCGGCCGAGCCCGTATACGTCGGAATCGCCGCGGACCGTCCCGACCTCGCCAGCGCAGTCGACAGGGCCATGGACGGCATTCTTGCCGCGGAGCCCGACTTCTCGGACCGCATCGCCCGCAGGCATCTGCCGGTCGACATAACGTTCTCGGCGCGGCTCACCTACGAAGAGCGCAAATGGGTGGACCACCTCAAGCGCGACGGCGTGAAGATACCGGTCGACATCACCCCGCTCATGGAGCCGATAAAGGGATGGAAGAACGGGGCGCCCGTCGGCTTCGTGAAGGCCCTCTTCGACCTCATCTCAAGGGAGTCCGGCCTTGAGTTCTCCTTCCTGGAGCCGACCACGTCCGAAGAGGCGAAGGCCCGCATGATCCGCGGCGACTCGATGATCTGGACGGACATGGCGGCCGTCGTCGACGTGCTGCCGAAGGAGTATCCGAGAATCAGCCACGTCCGCATACCGCCTGTCTACACCCGCCGCATCGCCGGGCCCGACTTCTCTCCTTTCAAGTCTCGCCTCGCCATTCTCGCTGGCGACACGGCGCGCGAGGCTGAATACGTCCGCATCGGCTTCGACAGCTCGAAGTTCGTGCCATGCGCCTCCGTTCCCGACTGCTTCCGCGCGATACGCGCCGGCCGCGCGGACTGCGTGCTCACGTCCTACTCGACCGCCAAGCTGAACATCCGCAACATCGAAGCCGAGGCCGAGCTGGAGATACGCTCGCTCAATCTGTGGGGCTTCGGACCCGAGTTCGCGCTTGTCCTCAATCCGAGCGCCGACCCGAATCTCGTCTCGGTGCTGGACAAGTGCCTTGAAGGGCTCTCCGGCAACCAGCTTGAGGCGATGTCGCAGCGCGCCCTGGCAGACGCGTTCGAGCATTCCGGCCTCACTCGCGAGCAGAAGGCCGCGATCAAGGGCGTCGGCCTGCTGCTGGCTCTCGCGCTTGCTGCGGTGCTCGTGCTCTTGTGGCTGCTGCGCCGCCTGCACCGCGCAAACGTCCTTGCCGAGTCCGCCAGCCGCGCAAAGAGCACGTTCCTCTTCTCGATGTCTCACGACATCCGCACGCCGATGAACGCCATAATGGGCTATACCGCGATGGCGAAGTCACGTGCGGACAATCCTGTCGCGGTCGGCGAGTGCATATCCAAGATCGAGATTGCCGGCAGCCACCTGCTCTCTCTCATCAACCAGATACTCGAGATGAGCCGCATCGAGTCCGGCAAGGTGAAGCTCGAGATGTCCGAGGTCGATCTCCACGAGCGCACGAGGGCGATGGCCGCGATAACCGAGGCGTCTGCGATGCAGAAGGGCCTCTCGTTCGAAGTCAGCGTCGACAATCTCCCTCATCCCATCGTATGGACGGATACCGACAGGGCCGCGCAGATCATCCAGAACGTCCTAGGCAACGCGGTCAAGTACACTCCTGCCGGAGGAAAGATATCCTACACGCTCGAGGAGCGCCCGTGCGAAAGGGAGGGCTACAGCTACTACGTCGCGACGGTTGCGGACACCGGCATCGGCATGTCTCCCGAGTTCCTCGCCGACATATTCTCTCCGTTCTCGCGCGAGAGAACGTCCACGGTCTCCAGAATCGAGGGCACCGGCCTCGGCATGTCCATCGTGAAGCGCATTGTGGACCTGATGGGAGGGACGATCGAGATCGAGTCCAAGCAGGGCGTAGGCACGACCGTCACCGTTTCCGTGCCGATGAAGTGGGCTTCGGGCGATGCCGCCGCCGCAAAGAGCGAGAGCGCCGCCGCCATCAAGCCCCTCTCTCTGAAGGGACGCAAGACGCTTCTCGTCGAGGACAACGAGATGAACCGCGAGGTCGCCCGCTGGATGCTCACGGAGCAGGGGCTTGAGGTAGTCGAGGCGGTCAACGGCGCGGACGCCGTCGAGAAGTTCAAGATGCACAGAGACAGCCTGGACTTCATTCTCATGGACATACAGATGCCGGTGATGGACGGCTATGCCGCGACTAAGGCGATTCGCGAGATCGAGGCCCTGTCGCAGGGCGGATGCAGACGCCCCGTGCCGATCGTGGCGCTGTCGGCCAACGCATTCGAGGAGGACCGCCGCCGTTCGCTTGAAGCGGGCATGGACGCGCACGTCGCAAAGCCGATCAAGGCGTCCGCGCTCTTTGACACTCTGGCGGAGATTCTTTAGCCCGGCCTTTTCTGCGCCGGACGGTGAGGACAATGGAAAGCAGCAACGGAATAATCGAGGTCGTAGGCGCGATAATCAAGGTCGACGGCCGCTATCTCGTGGGACAGAGAGCCGCGCACAAGTCGCAGGGCGGGCTCTGGGAGTTCATGGGCGGCAAGATCGAGCCTGGCGAGACGCCTGAAGAGGCGCTTGCGCGCGAGTGCCGCGAAGAGCTTGACCTTGAGGTCGAGAACGAGCGGATTGTGGACTCCGTTGTCCACGAATACCCTGACAAGACCATACGCCTGACTCTGGTGGAATGCACGCCGAAGGCCGGTTCCGTGCCGCATCCGAACGAGCATCAGGATATCCGATGGGCGACGCGGGAAGAGCTGGAGTCGCTGGACTTCGCGGCCGCAGACCGCGACCTCATCCGCCGCGGATTGATCTGAGGCGAACAAACCCCTCAAGGTTGAGACGTCAGGCAGCCGCGGCGGGATTGGCCGGCGCAGTCACCTGACGTTCACTTCTCTGCGGCAGAGGGTGGCTTTGTAGCTGGCGCCGCGGCCGCAGCGAGTATAGAGAGTCAGAAGGTACTTCCCCTTCGGAACCGGCTCGTCGAAGACGACTTTCGCAGTCGAGTTGTCGGACTGCACGATGCGTCCGCGGGCGACTTTGACGTACGAGTGGCCCCTGGCGCTGTCGTGGCGGCGCTTCTCAAGCCATATGCCTTCGTCGTCCTGCTTGGAATTTATGACTATGTCCGAGCCGGCGACCGAGACGACGCGCCCTGTCGTCATTGTGCCGATGCGCCCGGTTTCGTCGTCGATCACGCTGTGTATGCGCGCACGGGACGTGGTCAGCGCATTTTCGGCGACAAGCCTGTTCTTCAATCCGTTGACGAGCGCGCGTTTGGCCTTCACCGCGCCGCGCACGTAAAGTCCGTCGGCCTCTGGGTCGGCGTCGATGCTTGAGAGGCCGCCTGACATTCTCGGATAGAACGAGACAAGGCCGAAGTCGAGGCGGAACCCATTGGCGAGCAGATCGAGAATGAAGCTCTCAAATCCGACTATCTGCGACTTCGCCATCCCCTGCTGCATTCCCGAATATATCGCCCAGCGCTGGGCTATGTCGTCAACCGTCAGCGTGTCCACAGGCGTCAGGCTTGCCTGAAACATTCCTTTAATGGCCGATTTCCTCGCCACCGCCTTGATGCTTTGACGTCTTTCCATGTACAAATCCCTTTCTCCTTATGCCCAAATTTCCTTTGCTACGTGGCCAAATTCCGACTTGTCAGTGGCCAGCAACCACAAATGGCGTCATTATAGCACAGTAATGGCGCCATTTCAATGGTGTAATGGCGCCATTTCTCGGAGAAATGACGCCATTTCTCATGCCTGTCCAGTGACAAGGCAAGATTTGTCCATTGGCAAAGCAAGATCTGTCCACGGACAAAACGGTTTTTGTCCATGGGCAAGGCCGATCTCCGAGCTTCACCGCCGTATCGAAACTACATGCCGCTAAGGCGACAGCCAGGCGTCAATTAAGAAATAGTCCACTGGATTATTTGATATACAGAAGCAGGCGGCCCGGACGCCAGGCGGAACAAGGACGTGGATGTTTCGCCGTAGCGGGCGTTTCAGCCAGCAAAATCAAGGGTTTCGTTGCCGTGGTGAGGGCCGGAGAATCGCGACCGGCCCCTGGACGGATCGGCGGCGGCATCCGAAGGCGGGAAAGTCCGTGGCCGGCTCTGGTTGGCAATGGTGTCGGGAATATGGTAGAATACGAGACGAATAGCAACTACCAGCTCAATAAGGCAATACAAATGAACAGACGTGAATTTCTCTTCGGCGCGGCGGCGGGTGCGGCGCCAATGTTCTTCGGCGGGTGCGCGACTGGCTTCCTCGCCAATCGCAAGATCAACGTTGCGGTGATTGGCTATGGCCGCATTGCTCATACCATGGACGTTCCGGGAGCGCAGCAGTTCACCGACCGCTGCGTCATCACGGCCGTGTGCGACTACGACACGAAGCGTGCGGACTACGGCAAGAAGGTGATTGAGGAGCGGTACGCCAAGCAGGGCATCGTACAGAACGTCAGGACCTATCAGGATTACCGCGAGATGCTCGCCGACCGTTCGATCGACGCGGTGCTTCTCTGCATCCCCGACCATCAGCATGCCATTGTCGCGACGGACTGCCTTCTCGCCGGCAAGCACATCTACCTTCAGAAGCCCTTCGCGCAGACGATTCAGGAGGGCCGCGTGGTCGCGAACGTCGCGAAGAAGAAGGGCCTTGTCGTGCAGGTCGGCTCCTGGCAGAGGTCGCGTCCCCAGTTCCGCAAGGTCGTCCAGCTCGTCCGCAACGGCCGTCTCGGCCGCGTCGCGAGAGTCGAAGTCGGCATCGGCCTCGACAAGTCCGGCGGCTGCCGTACGCCAGAGAAGGTTCCCGAGACGTTCGACTACGATTCCTGGCTCGGGCCGACCGATCCGACGGCTCCGTACAACTGGACGCGCGTGCACAACCAGAACCTTGATCGCATCGGGGACCGTCCGGGCTGGATCCAGCTCGCTCCCTACGGCTGGGGCATGATTACGAACTGGGGCGCGCACCATCTCGACATAACGGCTTGGGGCCTCAACCGCGATCCTAGCGGAGTGCGCGGCACTTGCGAGTGGATGGATCTCTCGGGCGACAAGCTCTGGAACGTGCATACCACGTACGACCTGCACTTCGACTGCGGAGGCACGGACGTGCACGTCAACAACAAGTTCCAGATGGGCGTGAAGTTCATCGGCGAGAACGGCGACTGGCTGTGGTGCACGCGCGGCGCGATGAAGGTGACTCCGAGCGACCCTGAGCCCGTGGTCAGGCCAGGCCAGCTCGGTCCGATCGCGGCGTCGAAGCCGTCGCTTCTCGATCCGCTTTCTTCCGTGTACGACGACGCGCTTTCGCACGGCGGGGAGAAGTTCCTCAAGATCGCCGACCACTTCGAGAACTGGCTTGAGGCGATTGCGAGGGAAGATCCGTCCTACACCGTGACCGACGCCGAGGGCGGGCACAAGTCGACGGCGTTCTGTTCGCTCGGGCGGATGTGCATGGAGCTTTCGCGCGGCAGGAAAGAGGGCAGCCTTTCGTGGGACGCGAAGAACGAAGTGACCGGCAACGCCGAAGCGGACGCGATGCTTGCGCCGTTTGCGCGCGGCAGGTTCGACCTTCGCAACTCGCTCAAGGCAGCCGGCCTCGACTATGCTAAGATGATCAAGCCTATCGCCTGACATCAAGGGGGTTCGCGCGCATGAACAGACGGAATTTCCTTAAGGGCGCGGCATCTGCGGTTGCGATGCCGCTCCTGCCGGCGTGCTTCAGTCCGGGCGCATATACGGCCAATTCGAAGGTCCGCCTTGCGTGCGTAGGCATAGGGAACCAGGCCTGGAACGACATTCGCCGTTTCGCTAAGAGCGGCCTTTGCGAGATTGTCGCCCTGTGCGACACCGATCTGGAGGGACGCCATTGCGCTCCGGCGCTTTCCGCGTTCCCGGATGCTCCGCGCTTCACCGACTTCCGCCGGATGCTGGACGCGCTTGGCGGGAAGGTTGACGCCGTGGCGGTCATGACGCCGGACCATTCGCACTTTCCGGCGCTTATGGACGCGATGCGGAGAGGGATCGCCGTGTACAGCGAGAAGCCCCTCGCGCATTCCATGCGCGAGCACGAGCTGCTGCTCGCCCAGGCGAAGAAGTCCGGCATTGTCACGCAGATGGGCAACCAGGGGCACAGCGAGGCGAACCTATACCAGTTCCGCCACTACGTCGAGTCCGGCGTAATCGACAAGTCGAAGCTCACGAAGCTTGTCGCGCACATGAACAGCGACAGGCGCTGGTACAAGTTCGGCGGGAAGGTGGCGGGCTATCCCGCCGCCGAGGAACTGCCGAAGGGCCTTGACTGGAACGCCTGGGTGGCGGGGGCCGTCTACCACGACTACTCGTCTGCGTACGCCAACGGCGAATGGCGTTCCTGGTACGACTTCGGCAGCGGCTGCCTCGGCGACTGGGGTGCGCACACGATGGACACCATGCACCGCTTCTTCGACCTTGGGCTGCCGACGTCCGTACGCATCTCCGACGTGAAGGGCTGGAACAGCTTTGTCTTTCCGCTGCAGGACACCTTGACGTTCTCGTTTGCGGCGAAGGGGACGCGGCCGGCGATAGACCTTGAGTGGCGCGAGGGCATCGCGAACGAGCCTGAGCTGCCGAAGGGCTACAAGAAGGGCTTCAGCCTCGCTTCCGGGTCGTTTCTCAAGCCGGGCAAGATAATAGGCCTCTCCGACGGCACGTTCTGGCAGGGCAGTTCGCACGGCTCCACGCTCTTCAGGTGCGGCGACGGCTATGCGCCCGACTATCCGGCGCCCAAGACCAATCCCGACTCGCACTACGTGAACTTCCTTCGCAGCGTCGCCGGGGAGGAAAGGCCCAACTCGCCGTTCGAGGTCGCTGTGCCGCTTTGCGAGGTGTTCTCGATAGGCATCGCGGCTCAGCGCCTGAACAGGGGCTTCGAGTTCGACCCGGCCGCGATGACCGCCCCTCATGACGAGGAGGCCGCACTTCTTCTGCGCGGACCCGAGCCTCGTCGCGGATGGGAGGAGTTCTACACGGTCGCATGATCGTAGACGTTCATTCGCACGACTTTCCGGATAGCATCGCGCGGCGCGCCATGTCCGGAATGTGCCGCATGACCGAAGGTGTGCTGTGGCCGGCTGGCGACGGCACTCTGGCCAACCATCTCGACCATATGGAGCTCGCGGGAGTCGACGTCGCGGTGAACTGCCCGATCGCCACAAAGCCCGGGCAGTTCGACGTCATTCTGAGGCGGGCGCTTGCGTTCCGCGACGGAGAGCTTGGTGAACGGGCCAGGCGCATGATCGTGCCGTTCGCCTCGGTGCATCCGGACGATCCTGACGTTACGGCACATCTGGAGCGCATCGCGGAGAAGGGGATCAAGGGCGTCAAGTTCCATCCCTATTATCAGAACTTCTCGCTCGTCGAGCCTAGATCCATTCGGATGTTCGAGGTGATTGCGGCGCTTGGGCTTGTCGTGCAGTGCCATGCCGGCGGGGACGTCAGCTGGAGCGACTTGGACGGGATGTGCGGTCCTAGGGAGATTGAGGGCGTCATGCGCCGCTGTCCTGGGCTCAAGTTCATCGCGGCGCATCTTGGAGGGTGCTTTCGCCGTCCGAGAGGCGAGACGGACAGGCTTCTTGACTGCGGCGTGTACGTAGACACGTCGGCGCTTCACGCACGGTGGTTCTGCGACGAGGAGATGCGCGTTCTGCGCTCGTGGCCTACAGAGCGCATTCTGTTCGGCACAGACTTTCCGTGGGTGCACTATCCGGAGGCGATTGACTGGGTCAGGACGTTCCGCGATCCGCGCGACCATGATGCCGTGTTCGGAGGCAACGCGCGGCGACTTCTGGGCATTTGAGGGACGAATATCGTCCTGAATGGCCACTTGTGGACAGCATGTGGCGAAAAATGAAAAACCCCCTTTCCATCTCTGCGGAAATCTGCTATAATCTATGTCGCAATGAAACTTTGGTTTGGCAAAAAGAACGCCGAGAAGGGCGCACCTGACAAGGAGGCGGAGAAGGCCGAGAAGCCTGCCGCCGCCGAGCAGACTCCTTCCCCGGTTCCGGGGCCGTCCACGACGGCCACAATAAACATAAACCCGGCGGACATCTCCGAGCCTGAGCCCGCAGAAGCCGCACCGACAGCGCCGAAGCCCAAGCCGGCGGAGGAGCCCGAGCAGAAGGCCGAGTCGTCGAAGCAGTCTCAGCCGAACGCGCGCGCGCAGTTCCTTGAGCTGATCAACGGCCTTTACGACTCGGTGTTCATTCTCGACGACAACGGCCACGTGGTCAGTTGCAACAAGCGCGTCGAGAAGGTCCTCGGCTACACGGCCGACGATCTCTGGGACGCGCCGATCACTCGGGTGGTGAAGGGCGTTCACGCGCTCATTTTCCGCCAGATGAGGGATGCGCTTCGCAATTCGCAGCACGTGATGATAAACACGAAGTGCGTGCGCAAGGACGGCACGGAGTTCCCGGCGGAGGTTGGCGTGAGCCTTGTGCACCTGATGCGCAACGAGAACCTCGTGTTTTCGGTGAGAAACGTCGAAAACCGCGTTGCGGCGATACGCGAGCAGATTGCCAAGGACCTCAGGCCGAAGTTTCCCGAGGCGGCGGCGGCTCTCGCGCCGCAGGCCAAGGCGCGCGTCATCGTCAAGAAATCCGACGGAGCAGGTTCATCTGGAAAATGACGGAAGTCGTTCAGGTAAGCGGCGCGACGGCCGTCTTCGGCAACGTGAAGGCGGTCGACGGGCTCTCGCTTTCGATTGGCCGCGGCGAGATCATGGGGTTCCTTGGGACCAACGGCGCAGGCAAGACGACGACCATAAAGATGATTCTCGGCCTTTTGAAGCCGACTGCCGGCGAGGTCTCGGTCATGGGGGGCGACCCGTCCCTGCCCGAGACGCGTCGCAGAGTCGGCTACATGCCCGAGATGGCGTACTACTACCCGTACCTCAACGCGCGGGAGCTTCTGTCGTTCTACGGCGGGCTGTGCGGGATGGACGGCCGAACAGTCCGGGCGAGGACTGACGAGCTGCTTGATGCGGTTGGGCTCGCCGATGCGGCGAAGCGGCCGCTGAAGACGTATTCCAAGGGAATGCTCCAGCGTGCCGGCGTTGCGCAGGCGCTGCTTTCGGATCCGGAGCTGCTTGTCCTGGACGAGCCGTTCACCGGCCTCGATCCTCTTGCCCGCATACGCTTTCGCGAGCTGATGCGCTCTCTTCGCGAGCGCGGCAAGACTATCTTCTTTTCGTCCCACGAGCTTGGCGAGACCGAGCTTCTGTGCGATCGGGTCGCGATAATGAAGAAGGGCCGATGCATCTACCATGGGCCGGTGCGCGAACTGGCGGGCGACGGCGACATGAATCTCGAGAGGCTGTTCCTGAAGACGCTGGAGGAGTCTAAATGAAGATACTGCTTCTTCAGATGCGCGCGCTTGTGAAGCTTTCCTTCCTTGAGCTGTGGCGACGGAACGACGTGTTCGCCCTGGCGCTCCTTGCGGTTGCGCTGATGGTGCCGCTCTCGATGGCGTCGCCTTTTGGCGCGTCTGGCGCGACAAGGTATCTTGACGAGGTCGCCCTGCTCCTTGTGTGGGGCTATTCCCTCTTCATAGCCGTGGGAACCGGGTCGCGCCTTTTCCCCCCGGAGTTCGAGAGCAGGACTATTTATCCTCTGCTGTCCAAGCCGATTTCGCGCGGCAGGCTGCTTCTCGGCAAGTATCTTGGGGCGTGCGCGGCAAGCGGCAGCGCGCTTCTTGTTTTCTACGCGCTGTTTCTTGGCTCGGCCGTCGCAAGGGGGTCTTCCGTGTCTCTTCTGGAGATCGTGCAGGCGGTTGTCCTGCACCTCGCCTTTGTGGCGCTGGCGGTTGCCGCGTCTCTGTTCGGCTCGCTGATCGTCACGCGAAGCGCCAACCTCGCGCTTGTGCCGATGGTGCTGGCTTCAATGTTCTTCTTCGGCAGGAAGCTGCTGCACTATGCCGATGCGGTCTCGCCGTTGTCGGCCTGGGCGCTTAAGGTCGCCTATGCCGTCGCTCCTCACGCCGAGTTCTTCGACATGCGGCAGCGCCTTGTCCATGGGTGGGGCGCGGTAGACGGCGCGGCGTTCGCGGCGGCGCTTGCATATGCGGCGGCGTACACGGCGATGCTGCTGTTTGCGGCGTCGGCCGTGCTGAAGAGAAAGCGCATCTGACAGGGAGGGCCACTTGACGGCTAAACGTTCGAGAATAGCTGACTGCGTCGGGAATTCCGGCATTGGCGTGGCGGTTTGCCTGGCCTTGGCGGTGTTGTCGGCGAGCATGCTGGCCTCGGTTCCGGATGCCGGGATGCCGCAGATGGCGACCGGAGGCGACGTGCTGTCTGTGGCGTTTGGCGACGCCAAGGACACGATATCGGTCGCGATGTCGGTCAAGGCGAACGAATACTTCCACGGAGGCGTCGAGGCTCATTGCGAACATCTGGGCGAACATCGTCATGAACACGATCTGGACGAAGACCATGATCATGACGAGGACCATGATCATGACGAGGACCATGATCACGGACTCTGTTCCCATTGCGGACATCATCATGAACACGGCGAAGGGCACTGTGACGGTTCGAATGAGGGGGACGGTCGGCTAGATCCGTGGGCGTGGATAAACGCGCACGTAATGGCTCCGACTGTGCACAGTCACCTTGACGGTGAGAAGGCCATTGAGCTCATGCCGTTCTACTGGGCCGCTGTCAAGGCTAATCCGCGTAACGTGTCGGCATGGACGGATGCGTGGCACGTAGCCAATAATATATTGGGCGACAAGGCGCTTGCGCGGCGCATACTCGCGCAGGCGCGGGAGGCTAATCCGTCGAATCTTGAGATAGAGTTCTGTGATGCGCGAACCGTTTATGACAAGGGCAGAGGGGATGTGGCGGCTGCCAGGGAGATGTTCGACCGAGCCAGACGCGTCGCGCTTAAGAACTGCGGC
>JAEEZC010000101.1 GCA_016288465.1 Verrucomicrobiota bacterium
ACCTCGTCGACGACTCTGAACGAAAGGGTCTTCCGCGAAGTTCCTGCGGGCGTTCGCATGTAGTCGAGGCCGACGGGAACCAAGTAGACGTTCGGTTCGACTGCAAGGCCGTCGGACATCTTGAGCGCGAGATTGTCGTATCCGTCGAACTTGAGGCCGACGCCCGCTATCTTGACGGCGTAGTCGCTCGAGCTGTACGTCGTCTCGCCGCCGAGAAGAGGACGGCCGAAGAAGTTCTCCGCAAGGTTGACCGCAGTCGGGAACTCGATGACGAGGCCGGGCTCGGCCGCAAGCGGCGCGGAATCGTTCTGAGGCGGCTGGCAGTAGCGGGCGATTTCGGGGTCGGCCCAGAGATCGTCGCGCCAGCACGACATGAGCGCATCGCGCCACGCCGCGTCGCCCTCCTCGCCCGGCCTGATGCGGAAGAGCGAATACCTGAGAGAGAACCACTTCGTGGTCGTCTCAGGATTGTTCACGCCGAGCCGGGTCTTGAGTCCGTTCCAGTTCGCGCTCATGCGCGTGACGGCGTCCCAGAGCGTGCCTCCGGCATCCGTCGTCATGCTCTTCTCGCCAATCGAGCGGGACGCGATGACCTCGCGCATGAACGAGTCTCCTGCGAGAGGATCGGACGAGAGCAGGCCCGTCTCGTAGTCGTAGACCTTTGCGAGCTGGTAGACGTAGCGCTGGGCCGCGTCGTATGCGACGTTGTACTTGGTAAGGGCGCTGTTGCGCTGGATGCGGCTATACATGTCGGCGTAGCGCGTCGCGGTCGCCGTGTTCGCCCACTGGCGGCGCACCATCGCCAGCTCCTCCAAAAGCTGATCGCCCTTCGCGATCTGGGCGCGATATGCCTGCTCGGCCGAGACAAGCGAGGCTGCTGCGTCCTGAAGAGTGGCTATGGCGCTTCCAACAGCATCAACCGCGCTCTTCAGCCGCTCCCACGAACTGACCTCGGCGTTGTAGTAGTCGAAGCCGTCCTTCACGCTCTTGATAGAGGTGTCGAGCAGCGTGTATGCGAACGCGAAATCGGCTTTGACGAGCTTTGCGGCATGGATGCCGATCTTGGCGACGGTTCCTGCAGCCACATTGGCCGCAGTTGAGATGCCGTCCACCACAGCGTGGGGATCGACGTTGACGGTAAGACCGGCGCCGACGATCGTAGGCGTGGACGCCGAGGCGATGCTCGTAACGTTTGACACGCCAAGAGCCCCCAGCTCGAAGACCTCGATCGCCCTGTCTGCGGCGAAGTCCGCAATCGTCTTGGCAATCTTGCTGGCGTTCAGTATCTCGTCGAACGTGAAGTCGGCCTTCGCCATCTGCTGCTTTTCCTTTGCAATGCCGTACTGGGTTTTCAGCAGCGAGACGGATTTGTCGTAGGCTGACGACGCTCGCTTGTACTTCTGGTATGCGGCGATGAAGCTGCGGTAGGCGGTCTGTATCGAACCTTCCGTGCGACGCACTCCCGAGGCGGACTTCGCCTGAGGAATGCCGTCGGGCGTCAGCGTGTACGACACCGTAATCGTTCCGTTGTTCGTATAGCCGAGATTGCTGGCGGTGTATACCGGGTCGTCGTCCTTGAGCTTGTACTGGACCATCACCTTGCTCAGATCCGAATCCATCGCGCTCAATCCGTACGGCGCGAGTTCGATGTACATGTAGTGGTAGATGTCGGGCCCGTCATAGCCTTGCGCATACGTGCCGCCGGGTCCGATGTCACCTTCAAGAGGCGTTCCGTAGATCGCGATGAGGTTCTTCCTGTAGTCGGCCTCGGCCTTCTCCTGCCTTTCCGCCGCGGACGCCTCGGCCTCCGCGATCTGCGCGAGGCGCGAGCCGAACTTGTTCGCGTTGTCCAGCACCATCTGCGCGTTGGCGAGCGCCTTCTCAACACGGGAGAGAATCTGCTCGAAGTGCGGCGTGGAGCCCGGGTCGATGTCGAACGGTATCGCGTTGTCCGAAAGGCCGAGCGGATTCATCCCGGCATCGAGCGCGGCGAGCTTGCGCTCTATGCCCTGGACCGCAGCCGGCAGATAGGCGAGAGAGCTCGCGGTCGAACGGTTGATGCGCTTCACGCCCTTGTCGTCGAACAACGGGTCGACAGGCGTGCCGTTCGTCGGAAGGAGCGAGTTCACGACCGCCCAGTTGCATATCGCGCCGTATCCGCCGCGCGTCGCCCACTCGCCGTAGCCGAACGCCTGGGTCTGGTCGGCGTCGAAGTAGCCCGCGCCCACGACTCCGTCAGCGTCCTTCCACGCCTTGCGAGCTGTGAGGTCCATAGTGTCCATCGCGGTCTTGGCGAGCTTGCCCGCCGCCTCGGCGAACTTCTCCTCGTCGAAGTAGTCCACGTTCACTATGGAGTCGCCGATCAGCATCTCCATCATCGACGCGTACCAGTCGAAGTACGGGTTCCGCGAAAGATGGTAGAAGCTCTTGAGCATGCTCAGGTAGTGCCCGTATGCGTCGCCGTGGCCCTGGGGATACTGCGCGGCGGCCTGCTCCTGCGTGATCTCCCCGTCAGTGCCGTAGACGAGGTAGTTGTTCACGTAGGCGACCTCGCCCTCAGTTATGCCCTTCGTGAAGTTCCAGATGAGGCGGTTGTAGTACGGGTACGTCGTCATGTTCGGCGCAACCGCCGACGTGCGCCCGCGCAGAAGCGCAAGCTCCTCGTCCAGAAGCGACGGCAGCTGGTTCTGGAAGCAGAAGACAGAGGAGTTGCCGACGAAGTTCTTGCCGATGGTCGGGTTCTTCGCGTCGGAGTACGCCTCGTCGCCGAGGATTCCGTACAGCTCGGCAATGCGCGATGCGGCGAGAAGAAGCTGCTTGTTCACTCCGGCGTCGGTCTTCGCGCCGAGTGCCAGGGACATCGACTCGGCCTTGTTGAGGACGGTGCGGTAGAGCTCAAGAAGCCCGATGTTGTTCAGATTGTCGTTGTTGAGCGCGACGTCGCCGTGATACGGCCTGCCGATCTGCTCGAGCATCGAATAGCCGATGTCGCTCGTATAGTTCGAGAAGTCTGCGCATCTCTGAGCGAACGGAGTGACCGCGTTGAGGACGCGCTGCACCCAGCCTTCGGCGAGCGTCGGCCCGCACCAGTCGCTCCACGTCTCGCCAGTCACCGCGCGCGCCGTCGTGCCTGGCGCGGCGCGGTAGCGCATCACGTAGTACATGTTCTGGAGGTCCTTGAGATCAGCGCCCGCCGCGCCGAGCAGAATCGAAGTGCGGCCCGCCTGAGCGGAGGCCCCGTAGAGGCGCCAGTCGGCATAGTCAGTCGGCACAGAGCCGTCCGCCTGAGTCTCGATGCGGCGCCATTCGAACTCGAAGTCGTCCGCAGCGGCGCCGAACGGCGAAGTGTAGGCGATGGTCAGCTGCTCGGAGAGCTTGTTCAGAGGGTCGGTTATCACCGTCAGCCCGCCCGCGTACAGCTCCGGCTCGACCTTGACGACGTGCATGGATATCGTCGATCCCTCGTCCACCATGCTTGTGTCGGGGCTGTCGTTCTCTATGAGCGTGACATATCCCGTGCCCTCGCCGGAC
>JAEEZC010000102.1 GCA_016288465.1 Verrucomicrobiota bacterium
CTGTGTACGGAGGAGTTTTGACGTCACTTCAGTGGTGAAGTGACGTCAATATACCATTGAAGTGACGTCACTTCTATGGTGTAATGACGTCAAAACTCCCCCGTACACGCCTAGCAAACGCCGCGTACACCATTAGCAAACGTCGCATACACGGGTTGAAAACGCTCGAAACACAACTGGAAAGGGAGAAAACGCGTGAATACACAGCGTTTGCGCCCCTCGGCTCTCATCAAGATTTGTGTCGATGTATGAAGATTTGTGGTTAGCGATCTAAAGGGACGTTAGGGACGGAATGTCGGTAGGGGCCGCACTCCGGGCGGCCCGAAGACAAGTATGTTTTGTCTAACGCCTTAACTCGTTGTCACAAGTTATAGGCAAGTGGAAAACCATTGTCCCCACAAGGTTCCCAGACGAGGCGTCAATGTATTCGCGACAATAAATCTCATGTGGCAGTTGCAAAACCTCGCGAATTCTGGTCACGCGTCCCGCGTGACCGCGCCGCGGAGAGGGCCACGCCCCGTCGTGGCCGACCGCGCCCTAGGGTATACCCTAGGCACCTCAGAACTCACGGCGCGAACCGTCCTTCCAAATTGTTTGATTGTTTGAGTGTTTGAGTGTTTGATTGGGAGGAAGGTTCTGGAGGTTTAGAGGGTTTAGAAGGTTCAGTACACGACCGCGTCCGATTGCCGATTGTCGCCCCGCCGAGATTCGAAACGAGCGAATTGCAATGACCTGGCAAAATGGCGGGGGGCGACGACAATCGGGATCGGACGCCACATCTGCGCCGTCTGCGCTTATGCGTGAGTGGACATTCTTCGGTCGGTCTTGCTGAACACCCCCGTCCCAACGCTCAGGCGGCGGCAGGAGCGCCACATGGAGGACAAGTGGCTACGCTCACGGAATGGAGCGGAAGGCAATCTTGTCGATCCAGACGGCTTTGATGGCAGATTTCCCGTCCTTGCCGAAGCGCCCAGGGCCGATCCAAAGATATTCGCTTCGTTTCGGCTCCCACGTCAGGACGTCATACCAGCGGTATTCGTTCGGCACATCCTTCGTCCTCGGTTCGATTCCGCCGCGTCCGCACTCATCGACCTTGTCGTACACGCCCGCCCAGAACGCCTCGCCGTCCCGTTCCGCCTCTGCCCGCGCCCGCACCGACAGCGTGTACTTGACGCCGGGTTTGAACACACCATTGTCCATCCCAAACGTCGCGCACCACTCGAAATGCGTATTGAAGAGCTTCAGCGCACGTCCATCCTCCGCCAACGGGTCGTCGACAAATGCGCCGTGCCTTCCAGGACAACTCAGCCCAAGGTAGCGCTCTTCTACTTCTGCACGCCCTTCCGTGATCGGCGCCGGTCTGTATGATCCGTCGGCAATGCCACGCCAGCGCTTCACGCGCGCATCGTCGCTGCCGAGGGAAAGACGGATGTCGCCCGCCTCCGACATGCGGTCCAGCAGCGACTGCGCAAGCGCACGGTTCTCTTCCGTCGACAGCGCCCCCGATTCGGCGAACCTGACCAGTTTCGCGCTTCTGGCGATGCGGGCGTAGTCCACCGAGAACGCGCCCATCCTGACGTTGTACGAACAGGCCGGATCATCCTTGACTGCCGCTGCCGCGCCATCCCACCATTTGGCGGCTTCGGTGAGGAACTCGTCCGTCAGCGCCGGATTCTCCGTGCCGTCGAAGATCAGAAGCGGGTTCGCCGCGTCCGCCGACCATTCAAGCTGCCGCCGGTGAAGCTCATCGAAGTAACGCCTGACGAACGGTGCGCCCGCGCCGTAGTATCCCGTGAAGAAGTCTTCCAGCAGCTCGGTCTCCGGAAGGTCGGGATTCCACATCCACTTCGCAAGCAGCCACGTCTTCAACTCGCCAAAGTCGGCATGTCGCCCTTTGTGGTCGCCCTCCTCGTAGATGTACTTCGCGCCGTTCGCGCGGAAAAACCGCAGATTGTCCTGCAGCGAGTGGACGTTCGCAAACGGCAGGGGAAAGTGAGAGAAGTCCGTCGTGTAGTCCCAGATGAGCAAGCTGTCCGTCTGAGCCGACCAACCTTTGATGTCCGAGAGGAAGTCGATGTTGTGACAGTACGGACTGCGGTCAATCGGCTGCGCGAAGTCGCACTCGATCGTGCAGAGGCACGGGACCACGTTGCGCCGCAGTTTGGTCTTCTTCGGCGGGCGGCGTGTGTACTGGTAGGCGAGCGTCTCGATGACGACATCTGGGAATTCCTTCTCCACCGCCTCGCCAAGCGCATTCAGGAAACGGACAAGCGTTCCGGCGCGGCTTCCCTCCTCGTCGTCCACCGCCTTGCATTCGGGGCATGTACAACCCTTCGTATTGTCGTTCTGGCTTACGCCGTAGAAACGCGCGCCGGGATCTTTTCGGATGCGCTCCAGTACACGTTCCGTGACGATGCGAAGGACGTCTGGATTCGTGAGGCACAGCTGCGTCTTCTCCTTCACGCGCCGACCGCCCATCATGCTGAAATATTCGGGATGCGCATCGAAAAACTCCTTCGCCGGCAGTAACTTCTCAAACGTGTGGCAGATGTCGAGTCCGCCGCCGAAACGGCACGGTTCGCCGCCGTACTTCGCTTCGGTGCGGCACCACGATCTTGCATTGACGCGCAGACGGGCGGCAAAATCGGGATGCTTCAGAACGTCGTACCAATGCGGTTCACGCATGGTGAACGCCGGTTTCTCCGCGACGTCAAGCGTCTCAGGAACCTCCAACTTCTCGCGCTTCGGCGTGACCGTGTGCCACGACGCGTACCAACGACATCCCGCGTAACGCTCCAATAGTTCATACACGCCGTACAATACGCCGCGCTCGTTCCCGCCAACTACGCGCAACCGTCCGTCTTCGACCTTCAGACGGAAACCATCGTTTTCATCCGGCTCGTCTGCCACCGAAAGCACTATCGCCTTCGGCGGCATAGACCCCACATCCGTTGCGATTTCAAGCCTTACGCCCGTAGTCTTCTCCGTGAAGTCTCGCAACTCCTCGGCGGCATAGCGCACCGCCTCGGAAGCCGCCGCTGGAATCACGATCACATAGTCTGACGCTTTCCCGCGCTCAGCGAGGATTAACCCGCCATGCGCAAAAGCCATCGCCATCACGCAGGGAAACAAAATGGCAAAACGCCGCACGTTCATCATCTGCACGTTCATCATCTGCTATCAGTTGACTGAAAGGACAAAGCCAGGATTGAAGACCGTCTCGAAGCGGAAGCAATCGAACCCGAACAGTCCCGTGTACGAGTCGCAGGGATAGTCGTTTGCGATGACAAAGACGTTGTCGCCAGCCAACAGCCTTTCAGCTGAAATCTTGCACTTGAACTCGCGCCATGCTCCTCTCTCGACAGGAGCCGTCAGAACAGGCGTCTCTGAACCGTTCAGGTAAACGCCGACCGGCTGTCCGGAAGGCCCATCCTGAACTTTCACACGGAACGAGAACCTGACGGAATAGTTGGGGTGTCCTGCGACCTCATCCGGAACGAACACGTGAAGACGCGTTTTGCGGTAATTGTGAGATTCGTTGATCGCCATGACACGTCCCATCACATGCTTCCAGTTGCCGTCTGTGGCGTAGTAGTGCAGATACTTTTGATCAGTATCAGAGAAATCCGACGTCTCGCTGTTATCCTGATTGCCGATCTGGAAGCCGCCGCCAAGCGCAATCGCGTCAAAGGCGATGTTGCCCGTCGATGACGTGCGCGTCAGCGTGATCGTGTTCGCACCAGCGTGGAACAGATCGCCTTTCAGGAACAGAAGCTCGGTTTTTCCGGAGAGAAGCGTCATGGCATTCGCCGCCACGCCGTTGACCGACACGTCCATCGCCATCTGTCCGCCGCCTGTCGTCGTCACGCGCAACACCTGGCCAAGCCCGACGTCCTGCGCCGGCACGTTGAAGGACTCCGAAACGGACGCACTTCCGCCGTCGGCGAAGTCCAGCGAGCTGCCGTTGACAGTTCCGAGCTTCACGAAGTCTGTCGCCGGCCACGCGAACACCTGACGCACCTCGTCCGCGCTCAACGCGCGTGGCCACGAGGCGAAGGAATGGATACTGCCGCGAAACGCCTTCCATGCGTCTGCATCCCCATCTCCATTGTTGAGCGGAATGTTTGTGTATTTCTCCCCCTTCAGTCCACCGAGGCGAAGTTCGGGCGATGTCGGCGTACCCAGTGCTCCTGCTGGGAGCGAAGCGCTGTTGGTCTGGAAAAGACCGCCCTCCTGGCAGAAATACGCATTCAGGAGTCCATTTTTTACCACAATGGCACAGTCCGTCCATTTGTTCGTCGCGACGGCAATACCAAGCCCCCCGTAGTTTTGCCCGGCGTTCCAATGAAGGCCTCCACCGCTGTACATCCCAAGCATCATCCCGCATTTCCCGTTATAATTGTAGTCGGCATTGAAAATGTATGCTTGTCCTACGAGGTTCGTCACTTTGCTCGTGTTCCACTGGGCAATCGGCCCATCCCAGCGGAAGCGGACGAAGAACGTGTATTCGTTCGCGTTCGAGGCCACAAATGGCTCGTATAGCTTAAGAACCGATGAGTAGATGGCGCAGTAGTTCCCGTTCTGGATAACCTTCTGGGGAAAATAGCCCACCGTTTCGTTGTTGGTCACGTTGGCGTAGGGGTAGATGACGCGCTCCGAGCGAAGCGTGATCTGGTTCGCGTCAGCCTTGTTGTAGCCGCTGACGGCGACGGCATGGCTGGCGTCTGAGGCATCGCCGAGCTTCAAACCCTCCGGGAACTGCGTGGTCGAGCCGTTGACGAACGCGCCGCTCCCGACGAATCCACGATGCCACGAGGCTGCGTCCGAGAACACGTCCCTCGCTTCCACCGACAAAATGCCACATAGTGTGGCACTGGCAAACATTACCATCTTGACTGTCTTGTTCACTTTCATCATTTTTTGTTGTCAGCTGAAGATGCCTTCATCGTCTCTCCATCCACCCAGACTGGACCAACGACCGAGTTTGGTGGATACTTGCCGGTCTTTAGGTACTCCAAAGCAGCGTCAGCGAGAACGTCACCGGCCTTGTGCGCATCGAACTCCATGCGCGCCAGTTCTCGCGGATAGATGGGGCCAAGCCGCTTGTTGGAGAAAGTAACGATGCGCACATCTTCGGGCGAACGAAGTCCGGCATACGAAAGCGCCATGAGCGCACCGCTTGCCAGATAGTCATCTGCAAAGAAATAGACCGTGTCGCACGAAATCTGCTTCTTGGCGATGAGCCGTCCAAATATTTCCATCCCCTTGCGTTTCACGCCAATCAAGGATGTATCCAATCCATTTGGAGGCACCTGAATCTTCTTGATGCCTATGCCGACCTTGCGGAGCGCCGGCGCC
>JAEEZC010000103.1 GCA_016288465.1 Verrucomicrobiota bacterium
ATCCGTATACAGCGTCCACCTCGCCCAAGGCAAGGACGCCGTTCCTGTTCGCGTCGCGCCCGAACGCGACCTCAAGATTGTTAGACGGCGTCCCGTCCAGCTGCAGGCGAAGGTCCACCTGCCTCGCGTCGCTGCGCCACGTGTTTATCGCAACGTTCGTCGAAACCTCTGTGTCAAGATACGGCGAGACCTCCATCGGCGCAACCGCCACCCTCGCGCCAACCGCCGCGAAGGGGATGAATAGAAGTGCTGTCGCAAATATCCTCACCGACGCATATTGTACCATATTCTCGTATTTCATATGTTGCTGTCTTTTCTTTTCGTCCGCCGCCGCTCGCGCAACAGAGAGAAAAGAATTCGGGGACGCATCCCCTTTGCTCGTCTCATACTCCACTGAGGGTGCCCTGGAAGAAACCCGGAAAGAATACAAGACGGCAGAAGAATACGCCCCCGAAACGGGCGCACCCCTGCCAACTCGTCGTTCTTTCCTTGAAAAACTTTCCAGGGCTTTTCAGTGGAACGTCGCGTTGCAGTTATGCAAATCGTAGTTGACGGGCCGTTGACCCGCCTATATCGTCTTTACGTCGGCAAGACCTCCTTCATTTTCTGTTAGTTTACCTTACCTGCGTATTATACCAAATCTCCCTGTCAGCCGGCGGATGCCATTGCGGAAGAGGATCGTCGTCCGCCTCGCGGACTTGATCGCAATTCCGCATTTTTCGCGGCACGAACGACGGTTTCGGCAAGCTTCGCGACTGGCGCAGCGCCGCAGTCCTTTCCGCATGCGGGCGTCTTCGGCGCAGCCGTCTCGGTCGCAGGGCGCTTCTTCGCCGCGTCCTGGCATCTTTCGAGCTCCGCTTTCCTGGCGTTGTACTTCCGGTTCTGCATGGCGTGGAGTATGCGCTTGAACGTTCTCAGGTCCATCACGCCAAACGCGGCAAGCTCGGCCCTCTTGAGCGCGAACACGGCCTCGTGGGTGACGCGGGTGTTGAGCGTGCCTCTCAGCTCTCTCACTCCGCTCTCCCATATCGCCATGACGCATGGGCCATTCGCGTCGTATTTGCCGCTCCGACGCCCTTTCCGCGGATTTTTGCCGCTCGCACTGGCCTTCAGCTCGTCCAGAGAGGAACTTATGTCCCCCAGCTTGCCGTCGATCTCCTGCGAGGCGTTCGACAGCGACGCGATCAGCGCCGGCAGTCCGCTGTTTCTGATTGCATCGTCAAGGCTTCCGGCCAGATTCTCCCCTCCCGGGAGACGACGAAAAAGCGCCAACCAGACAGCCGCAAAGCCACAGTAACTTCAAATCCATGTTGAACCCCGTAAAATTCTCTCATTTTTCTCCTTGTCGCTTGGATAGGCTGGCGGACCCCTGCCGCCACTTGGTCTCCTATGCTTGGGACGCGGGAATTTTACCATGCGAAAATGCCGATTGCAATAGGGAAAATGCATCCCGGAGAATAAATCACGATAAGCTCGGATAACGTGATTTATCACGCTAGAAACACGTCAAGTGATTTATTCCCCGGGCCCCGGCCAATGCCTGCGGACATGAAGCCGGGAGAATAAATCACTTTATCCGTCCAGTGATTAATCCCACGAGACCATACGCGCGCCCTGGAGAGGCAAAGGCCTCAAGAGCGGCGCGAAATGGGAAACGAGAGTTATCAACAGGAAAACTGCCGAGACCTGCGGGCCTGTCGCCAGGAAACGCCAAATAGGCCAAAGTTGTCAACATGCGGCAAGGCCACCTCAGCTAACGCAAAGAAAAGGGAAGCGGAAAAGAGACATTCCCCCCACGCCCCCTATAGAGAAAAGGGGAAGGGAAAAGAAAGTAACCCATGTGCTAATCGCACAGGTTTATCGCGCGCGCACGCACGCGTGAGGGGCAGGCTGCTGCGCAAGCACGTCAACGAGGCGGTCGAGTTCGCGCTTGAGTCGTTCTGCGGCACACGCGGCCCCGCCCCGTCGGACGAGGCGCTGTGGGCCAACTTCGCGTGGCGCTTCGGCTACGGAGAGCTCCTTGCCTGCGTCGAACAGGGCAGGAGCGAGATGAACTGCCACAGGCGGCCAGTTCCTCCGTCCGAGCGCCCCAGGATTCTCCAGAACATCCTTCGCGAGTTCTGGAACAAGCGCTTCCCGAAGAAGGGAGGCGTGTGATGGGCAAGCGCAACAAGACCGTCGTCGGACGCTATGCCGATGCCCGAACGGGAGCAGAGAAGCTATGCGGCGAGAATGTCTTCGCCACGCCGTCGATCTCGAAACACGACAGGGAGCGCATGATAAAAGCCGCGCAAGAGCGAGCGAGACGGTTCTTTGAGAAGCGGGAGACCAAGATCAACTACGCAAGCGTGACAAGAGCCTACTTCAAGCATTGGCCGTGGCAGAAATCAGGGCTTCCGAAGAGCACATTTTTCGACGCTCGAAAAAAAGTCGAAAATTATTTCAAGGCCCGTAAACATTGGGCGAAATCGATGTCGGAGCAGACCGAGAAAGGAAAAACTTTGCACTAAACCCCGTTTTTGCACCCTATATGTGAGGGGTGTATGCGAGGCCGAGAGGCCGAGCGGAGCCCCAAGCCCGCAAGGGCATTGATCTTTGACAACTGAACTACACGATCGTCTGCGGATTCGCCGCCGTCCGCAGACGAGTACCAAAGGCGACAGGGCGAGCTTCTGTCGCGGTTTGTTGGAACTCCGAGGGCTGACAAAGTGGGCTCCGTTACCACTCCGCCTGTGCTTCGCGCCTTAAAGCCGCTGACTGTTCCCTGGTCCCTCTTCCCTGTTCCCTACCACTAGCGCTTACGCGCGACCACGAACCCCTTCGCATCTGCGACACGGCTTCGCCGCGTGAAACACCGCGTCGCCGCACGGCTTGAAGGTCTAGGACCAACACAATCACCTGCAGAAGACTAGATAAACCAAACGACCTTCGCCGTGCCTCGCCGCGGTGTTTCAGCCTTCGGCTTGTCGCAGATGCTTCGGGACACGAATGCGGGGCTTCCCCCGACACGAATGAACACGAAT
>JAEEZC010000104.1 GCA_016288465.1 Verrucomicrobiota bacterium
AGGCGATCCGCGCGGCGATCCGCGAAGCCGGCGTCATCCGCGAGCACCACGGCGGCGGCCTCAAGCGCGGGCGCTATGTCAAGGACCTCTACGGCACCGCGATGCCGATTCTCGAGAGCCTGAAGGCGAAGCTTGACCCGAACGGCATCATGAATCCCGGCAAGATGGGCCTTCCGGGTTGCTGGTAAAGACAGGAAAGGAGTTTTAAGATGCATATCGACAAATACGAAGAAGCGATGATGAACTGCCGGTTCTGCTTCATGTGCCGGCACCTCTCGACGATCGGCCAGGTTCGCTGCACCGAAGTCGACACCCCCAGAATCCGCGCGGCGATGCTCTACGGCCTGAGAACGGGCACAAACTCGTTCGACGACTCGGACTTCGTCGACGCGCTCTACCGCCAGGAGCTCTCCGCGTGCTGCACGCGCCACTGCGTGAACCACTACGACGAGAACGGCCTCGCCATTGCGGCGCGCGCCGACGTCGTGGAGGCCGGCAAGGCCCCCGAGAAGGTCCAGCGGCTGGCCAGGAAGTACGCGAAGAGCGAGTTCAAGGCGACCGGCTCCGGCGACGTTGCCTACTTCCTGGATGCGACGACTGCGGCGGACAAGAACGTCGTGCAGGCCGTCAAGAAGCTCTTCGCCGCGGCCAAGGTGTCGCCGAAGATCGTCGAAGGCGGCTCGATCGGCAAGGCGCTCAAGGTGCTCGGCTATCTGCCCGAGGCCAAGGCCGCCGCCGAGAAGTTCGCGGCGTTCCTCGGCGAGAAGGACGTGAAGACGCTGGTCGTCTCCAATCCGGCCGCGTTCGACGCGCTCACGAAGGACTATCCCGAGTTCGGCGTGAAGCTTCCCTGCAAGGTGCTCTGCATCTCCGGGTTCCTAGTCCAGCAGAAGGTCGCGTTCAAGAAGAGCGCGGGCGAGATATACTACCTCGCGGACGACTTCATGCGCAACTACGACGACTGCGAATGCCCCGAGAAGCTGCTCAAGGCGCTCAAGGCCGTCAACAAGCCGTTCGGCACGAACGACGAGGAGTCCTACTGCTGCGGCGAAGGCGCCGTCGTGTTCGACGAGCTCAACCCTTCGCTGGTCAAGGACCTCGCGGCCTATGTTGCGGAGCGCGCCGACGACCCGAAGAAGGACAGGATCGTCGTCCTCTCCGCCTACACGAAGAGCGTGCTCGTGAAGTACGGCAAGCTCAATGTCGTGACGATGGAAGAGCTCGCAGCGTCGTGTCTGTAGGCTTCAAGGGGCGCTAACGCCGTCTCCACTCGGACGGCGTCTGCCCTGTTTCGCGCTTGAAGTAGCGGGACAGCGCTGGAAGGCCAGGGAATCCGCATCCGATTGCGATGCCTTCCGGACTGTCCCGCGAGGACATCAGGCGCCTCCATCCGCAACAAGCAGTTCCCGCAGGGCCTCGCCGCCTCTGCGACGCATTCCGCGGGCCGAGGTCCGTCGTGGACGTCGTGGAAGTCGTGGAAGTCGTGGAAGTCGGTTTCCCGCGTGTTGCAGCAGGAGAGCGCACAGAGAAGCAGTGAAATATGGTAAAATAGAGGGGTGTCAAATCAACACGAAGGAGACATCTCATGAATAAAGCAGCAGTTTTCGCGGCGTGTGCGATTGCAGTCGTCGCGTCGGTTCCGTTGACGGCGTCCGCGAAGCAGACGTTCCGCGACGCCAAGGGACAGGTTTGCTGGACCATGCAGACCGAGGGCGCCAAGATCGCCTATCGCAACGCCGAAGGCAAGGTGATCGGCTCCGCGCAGAAAGAATTGAATGGCAAGGTTACGTACCGCGTCGCAGATGGCAAGGTGTGCTGCACGGTTCAGACGGACCAGAGCGGCAAGGCCACGTACCGCAACGCCGAAGGCAAGGTTGTCGGAACCTCCCAGAAGGACCAGAGCGGCAAGGTGACTTACCGCGCGAAGGACGGCAAGGTGAAGGGCACGGCGCAGACGGACCAGAGCGGCAAGACCACGTACCGCAACGCCCAGGGGAAGGTCGCCTATACGGTTCAGGGCGAGAAGTCCGCGGCCGACATGGGCTTTGCCGCGTTCGGAATCTTCGGGAATGACTGACCGGGGAGTCTTCATCTCGGGCGCGCACGTCGTCACGCCGGGCAGAGATCTCGGCGTCGCATGCGTGCGCGTGGCGGAAGGGCGCATCGCGTCCGTTGGCGCGTGCGTCCGCCCTCTTGACGGCGACCGCAAGGTCGATGCCGACGGCCTGCTGCTTCTGCCGGGTTTTGTCGACATCCACTCGCATGGGCGCTGCGGATGCGACTTCTGCGACGCGACCGACGCCGCATTCGACGCCATCGGACGCGGCAAGCTTCGGGACGGCGTCACCGGATTTCTCGCGACGGGCCTTACTCGTCCGGAGGAAGAGCTTTCCGAGCTGTGCCGAGCCGCCGAGCGCTACAAGCTGCGCGGCGAAGGCGCCGCGTGCCTCGGCGTCCACCTCGAAGGCCCGTTCTTCAATGCGGAAATGGCCGGCGCACAGAATCCGGCGTATCTCAGGAAGCCGGATGCCGCGCTCGTGAAAAGGCTTGATGCTATCTCGCCGGTGAGGAAGGTGTCCTTGGCGCCGGAGCTGGAAGGCGCCGAGCGGTGCATACGCGAGCTTTCGGCTGCCGGCATAGTGACCTCCGGCGGGCACTCGGCGGCTGACTATGCCGTGTTCGAGCGGGCTCGTGCGGCGGGCATGACGCATCTTACGCACTTCTGCAACGCGATGATGCCGATCCACCACCTTCGTCCGACGATGGTGACGGGAGGGCTTCTCGCCGACGACGTTTTTGTCGAGATAATCACCGACGGCGTGCATCTTGCCGATCCGATGATAAAGCTTATCGCGAAGGCGAAGGGGCCTGACCGAGTGATGATAATCACGGACGCGATGTGCGCGGCGGGCGAGCCGGACGGGATGTATTCGCTCGGAGGCCTGCGCGTCAAGGTCGAGAAGGGCAGGGCGACGCTCGCGGACGTGCCGTACGATCCGAAGGCGGTGGTATCGAACGTCGCAGGCTCCGTGGCGCTGTTCCCCGACTGCTTCAGGCGCTTCGTCCGCGTGTCCGGACTGCCGCTTCACGAGGCGGTAAAGGCCGCTGGCTACAATCAGCTCCGCTCGCTGGGAATCACGGACCGCGGCGAAATCGCCCCGGGTCAGATTGCGGATCTGGTTCTTGTCGACGCGGACCTGTCGCCGCGCATGACTGTTGTCGCCGGTCGCGTGGCGTTCGCGGAGTCAACTCCGTAGCCGAAAAGCGCGAAATCGCCTTTCAGCGGGTCGTCGGGAAACGCCTCAGCGAGCGCGGATGTGATCTTTAGCGCCGCGGACATCGAGGCGTTTCGGCACTCGGCCAGTCCCAGCCTGCGGGCCTCCTGCGCGACATGGGTGTCCAGCGGCACGATCAGCGTCCTGCGGTCGAGGAAATCCGACCAGAGGCCGAGGTCTACGGGCGAGCCGTCTCTCGCCATCCATCGCAGAAACATGCAGATTCGCTTGCAGGCGGATTTCGCGTCCTTCGGCACAACCTGCGTCTTGTCCGCAGAGGCGAAGCGCGCGCATATCGCCTTTACGGCGGCAATGCCGCCGCCGGAGGCCGTCGGCTTCAGGAATTCGCCGAGGGAGCCCGCGTCCTTCATGACGGAGCGGAAGCTGCGCAGGAAGGCGTTCATGGCCGATGCCGTGTAGAATCTGTAGAAGCAGTCGCCGCAGTCCGACGGAATGTCGCGTTCGAAAGCGCCGCTGCGAATCCACCTGTCGACGTTGCCTTCCGCCCGTTCGACGATCCACTGGATTCTCGGCATGAACTGGCTACGGCTGCCGAAGCTCAGCGCGGCCGCCACGAACGCCGTGGCCTCACGGTTCCCGTCGCCTTCGACCTGGTGCATGAACCAGGAGGGGTCACCTTGCAGAAATGCCGCGGTTTCGTACCGTTCTGCGTATTTTGCAAGCAGTCTCTTTGTCTTTTCGTCCATTGTCCAGTAGTCCGTGCGGCCATGATTATATCATATTCCGCAGGGTTCCGCCTTTGCGCCGAGCGACTTGCCGAGGTTAAAGTTACCCTTGCCTAACAGGGGAGCAATTAGATATAATTATACTCGTTAGGTAAAAATGATTTTGCACCTCACGTAAGGACATAGACGAACATGAGCGAAAAACTCGAGACGATGACGCCTGAATTGAAGGCGTTTGTCGACGAATGGAAGTCGAAGCCGGGAAACCTCATCATGGTGCTGCACCGCGTGCAGCAGACGTACGGGTACATCCCGCGGAACATCGCGCTTGACATCTCCCAGATGCTTGACGTGCCTCTGGCGAAGATATACGGCGTGGTGACGTTCTACAACTTCTTCAGGCTTCAGAAGGCCGGCAAGTATAATGTGCAGGTCTGCCTCGGCACGGCGTGCTACCTGCGCGGCGGCGACGACATCATCAAGGAGTTCGAGCGCCAGCTCGGCGTCGGCCTCAACGCGACGACGCCCGACGGCCTCTTCTCCGTCGAGGCGGTGCGCTGCCTCGGCTGCTGCGGTCTCGCGCCCGTCGCCGTCGTCAACGGCGAAGTGCACGGCAAGCTTGAGACGAAGAACGTCGAAGGCATCATCGCTCAGTATCGCAAACTCGGTTAAGGGAGAATTGAAATGGCTAAGCTTACGCTCGCCGACCTGCGCAAGATGCGCGAGGAGAAGCAGAAGGCGCTCGACATGCGCGACTCGTCCAACAAGGACGTCCAGGTAATCGTCGGCATGGGCACGTGCGGCATCGCCGCCGGCGCGAAGGACACGTTCACGGCGCTTATCGACACGCTCACGGCCAAGGGCCTTTCGAACGTGCTGGTGAGGCAGACCGGCTGCATGGGCCTCTGCCACTCCGAGCCGACTGTCGAAGTCGTCGTTCCCGGCATGCCGACGGTCATCTACGGCCACGTGGACGCCGCGACGGCCAAGGACATAGTCGAGAAGCACATCGTGGGCCGCGAGCTCATCGAGGGCAAGATTCTCGACAAGCCCTCTGTCGACATCGTGAAGAACGCTTAAGGAGTCACGGCAATGGCATACGAATCATACGTTTTGGTCTGCGGCGGCACGGCGTGCTGCTCGGGCGGCGGCGACAAGATCGTCGAGGCCTTCGCGAAGGAGCTGGAGGCCGCCGGCCTCAAGGAGAAGGTCCAGGTCGTGACGACTGGCTGCCTCGGCTTCTGCGAGCAGGGTCCCATAGTCAAGATACTTCCGCAGGGCACTTTCTACGTCCAGGTCAAGGCCGCGGACGTCAAGGAGATCGTCGCCGAGCACCTCGTGAAGGGCCGCGTCGTTCAGCGTCTTTGCTATGACCCCGAGCAGGCGAAGAAGCTCGTCGCCGAGGCGAACATCCCATTCTACCAGAAGCAGTACCGCATCGTTCTCCGCAACTGCGGCGTGATCGACCCCGAGAAGATCGAGGACTACATCGCGCGCGACGGCTACAAGGCGATCGAGAAGGTCCTCTTCGAGATGACGCC
>JAEEZC010000105.1 GCA_016288465.1 Verrucomicrobiota bacterium
CGAACGACTGCATGCGTCTCGCGCTCGGAGAAACTGGTATCAGCTGGATATCGACACCGGCCGACATCCGCAACCGTCTTGACATGATGGCGAAGACCGGCCGTCCGCTTCATGTCTCCGAGGTGACGATAACATCGCCTGGCGCCGACGACCGTAGCCGCATGATACAGGCGGTCCTGACGCGTAACATCTACCGCGCGTGGTTCTCCCATCCAAAGACAATGGGCATCACCTGGTGGAACACGGTTGACGGCGGCGGCGTCAAGGGCGAGCCGCTTGTCTCCGGGCTTTTCACGACCGACTTGAAGCACAAGCCCGCATACGAAGCGCTCGACGACCTCATCAACCGCGAATGGAAGACCAAGTCGACCGCAAAGGCATCTGGCGGCAAGATCGCGTTCCGCGGCTTCAAGGGGCGCTACCGCCTTTCGTGGAAAGACGCCGAGGGCAAGAATCGCAGCAAGTTCGTCGAGGTCGAGTGAAGACATCCTGTACACGCGGAAAGGAAACGGCATGCTAAAGGAGAAGTTTGATTTAACGGGAAAAATCGCCCTCGTCACCGGATCGACGCGCGGCATCGGCAAGGCCATCGGGGACGCGTTCGAGGAATACGGCGCGAAGGTGATACGCCACAACACGAAGGTCTGCGACCTTTCAGACCCAGTGGCCATCGAGTCGTTCTTCGACAGACTGGATGCCGAAGGTTCGATGCCCGACATTCTTGTGGCGAACGCATCTTTGCAGGCGAAGATTCCGTGGACGGGGTTTCCGATGGACGAGGCGCAAAAGGAAATCCAGATAAACTTCCTTGCGACGCTGAGGATGTTCCAGCGGTGCTACCCGAAGATGAAGGCGCAGAAGTGGGGAAGGCTGATAACAGTAGGCTCGGTGAACGAGCGGCGTCCGCATCCCGACATGTGCGTTTACGCGGCGACGAAGTCCGCGCAGGAGAACCTTGTGCGTAATATCGCGCGGCAGGTGGCGGCGGAGGAAATAACCGTCAACAACCTTTGCCCGGGCGTGTTCTACACAGACCGCAACAAGGAGTGTCTTGCCGACCCGGTTTACGGTTCAAAGGTGACTGCGGCGATTCCCATGCACGACTACGCGATGCCGGAGGACGCGGCTGGCGCGGCGCTGCTTCTCGCGTCCGACGCGGGACGCTACATCACTGGCGCGACGATAATGGTTGACGGCGGACTCTCGCTCCCCGGATGATATGAGGAAGCTGGACTACAAGTGGCGGCTTCTCGCCTTCATATCGGCGACGTATTTCCTTGCGCAGGGCACGCGCCAGATATACAACACCGTCCTTCCGCAGATCAAGGCGGACTTCGCCACGTCCGGCACCGCGTTTACCGATACCGATTTCGGCCTCGTGGGGAGCGCGTTCACGCTAGTCTTCGGCCTTGTCCTGCCGTTGGGCGGGTTCCTCGCGGACTTCCTCAGCCGCAAGTGGATGATAGTCTGCGGTGCCGCGCTTTTTTCTGTAGGCATATTCTGCTCCGGATTCGCCGCGTCGCTTGGCGCACTGCTTGTCGCCTACGGCGTCATCAATGCGGCGGGGCAGGCGCTGATGCCGCCGTCAAATTCGTCGCTTATAGGGCAGTTCCACGTCGAGACGCGTGCAACCGCATTTTCGATATACCAGATCGTCTTCTATCTTGGGATTGTCGTGTGCAGCTGCGCTTCCGGATGGATGGCGAGCCTTGGCGAAGGCGGATGGCGCAGGGCGTTCTGGCTCTTCGGCGCGGCAGGTGCTGCGTGGGCGGTCGTAATCTCGTTCGCGATGCAGAACACTCCCCAGCCGCAGAACGCGTCCGGCGGCGACGAGAAGGCCACGCTTCGCGAGGCGCTGGTCGCATTCGTCGGCAAGCCGTCTGCGTTGCTGCTGATGGCAGGAGTGGGCGCATACCTCTATGCAAAGTACGCCTTCAATCTGTGGATAGTCGATTATCTGCGCCGTTCGTTCGGCGAGACGGTTACCCTCCGCGAGGCTGCGTTCCACGCGGTATTCTGGTTCTGCCTCGGCTCTACCGCCGGCGTCGCTCTAGCAGGTCGCATTTCCGACCGTATTGCCGTGCGCAACGCGAAGGTGCGCTTCGACATGAACATCCTGGGGCTCGTCCTTTGCATACCTGGCTTCCTGATTTCTGCATACGCGCCGAACGCGTCGCTCTGCATCCTTGGCACTGGCATCGTCGGCTTCGCGGCTGGCGTTTACGATTCCAACTTCTACGCTTCGCTCTTCGAGGTTGTGAAGCCGCGATACCGAGCTGCCGCCGTAGGCGTTTTCGGGTGCGGCGGAGCGGTCATCGGCGCTGTGGGGCCTGCAATGCTCGGCTGGACATCGACGCACTTCTCCATGAGTACGGGAATGGCCTCGCTCTCCATAGTCGCCCTCGCCGGCGCAATTGCGATTCTCATCGCAAAAACGGTTTTCTTCAACAAAGACAAGGAGCAGTAAAAAATGCCATCACTAGCAGACATGCGCACAAAGGCCAAGGAAGCAGGCCTTATGAAACTCGACAAGCTCATCGCAAAGCGCCAGTCGATACCGTCCAACGAGTTCCCGATTCCCGTCAAGGAACTGTGCGAACGCTTCGAGAAGCTCTACACGGGCTGCGTCAACGACGTAATGCGCGAACTGACGCTACTGGACCAGAACCTTCCGCACGAGATCATGCCGCTCCGAGACGAGATGGTCGTCTGCGGCGAGGCGTTCACCGTGAAGTCCGCGCCGAACGTCATGATCGAGGGCGAGATGACCTTCCGCGCCCAGATGCTCGACGACTTCAAGCCGAACGGCGTCGTGGTGTGGGACACATCGGACGACGTCGAGGCGTCGCTTTGGGGCGGCGTCATGACGGCAACGGCGATCACGAAAGGAATCCGCGGCGCGGTGATCGCGGGAGGCATCCGCGACACGAAGCAGATACTCGAGCAGAAGTTCCCGGTGTTCTACAAGTACCGCGTGTCGAACGGCTCGCTTGGACGCTGCATGATAACGCACTATCAGGTGCCTGTCAGGATCGGCAAGGTGACGGTTCGTCCCGGCGACATCATCATGGGCGACATCGACGGCGTAATCTGCATTCCGCGCGAGATCGCCTACGATGTTCTTCTTCGCGCCGAGGGA
>JAEEZC010000106.1 GCA_016288465.1 Verrucomicrobiota bacterium
GCGCATCTGATGCAGCGCGTGGCGGTCGTGACTGCAGACGAGCAGGCCGAGGACGGATCCCGCGACGTAAAGCTCATGCCCGACGCGGTCGGAGTCCCGTCAGGATATTCCGCAAGGAGAATTTCGGCGGTGTTCCCCGACGTCGCGCACCGCTCGCTTGACGCGACTAGCGGCGCTTTCGGCGAGATGCTCCAGTTCGACTGGACGGTCGCGGCGGACGCGAGGGACAATCCGTTCCGCCATGCGTGGCATCCGGACCATGCGACCGGCTTCGCGGTCACGAACCGCCTTGCGCTCGCGTGGCGCACGGAGTCGGGCGAGTCGACCTTCGCGTACGACCCGAACGAGGTGACTTACGGCATATGCACGTGGACGCTCGGCGGGCTTTCGGGCACGGGCGACATCAGAATGCGAGGGACATTCGCGCTGAAGCGTATTCTTCCGGTCTCAAAAGTGGAGAGGCAGTGACAATGAAAAAGACATTCACCAGACTTGCGGCCTGCGCGGCGACTGCCGTGCTTGCGGCCGCCGCGGCGCGCGCTGACATGGCGCTCGCCTATCACGGCAAGCTCGTGCCGGTCGGAGGCGCGACCGTCAGCGCAAAACTGCCGAGGGCGATGGAGTTCAGACTCTACCGCAATGCCGAGCCAGGCGAGACGACGCCTGTCTGGGGGCGCTACGCTCCGGTGCGCTTCAACGGCGACGGCACATTCTACGTAGAGCTCTCCGACGAGATAGGCTCGCCTCTGCCGCGCGCGGAATACGAGAGGCTGGCCGACGCGGTAGGCGCCTGCGGCGACGGAGACGTCTGGATATCCGTGACGCCCTTCGGCTACAGCGAGCTCCTGCCGCGCAAGCGCCTCGGCAGCGTGCACCGCGCGGAACGCGCGGTCGTCGCCAAGAGCGCGGCCAAGGCAGTCGCGCCGAAGATCTCGGCCAAGACCGTCGTCGCCGACACGGCGACGGTCCGCGGGAATCTCGTCATCAAGAAGTCGTTTGTCGGAAGCGTAGCGACCCTTGGGAACACGCTCACCGACCCCAACGTCACGCTCGGAGTGCCAGGCGGCACGGTCGTGTTCACAAGCACGTTCAGCTGCTGGAACAACGTTGACGACGTAGGTGACGGCAACTTCAAGACGCATGTCGGCGCAGACATGCTCTTTCTGGGCAATGGCGGCTCAGGATTGGGAATGTTCTCAGTTCCGCTGCAGCAGGGTCAGAACACCTCGGCCCTGCAGGACTACTACATAGTGACCCAACAGTTCCTGGGCCCAAACTACAGTCCGTTCTTCTGAAAACGAAAGGGCCGCAGACATGAAGGTCAATGCATATATCACCGTTCTTGCAGCTATGTCGGCATGCGCCGCGCTTTCTGCGGCGGATTTCAGCTACGAGGGCCGCTGGGAGACGCGTGGAACGTCCGTCAAGAATGCGGACACGACCTGCGCGGTCAGATTCTACGGCTCGGTAGACGCGGCGGACGCCGATGTGACGCTTGAAGGAGTGCCATTCAAGACGGACTCCGAGGGCTACTTCGTGATTTCGACGAACTCTCCGGCGTCGTTGCCCGATACGTTCTGGGTGGGCGTGAAGCCAGATGGCGCGAACGAGATATCGCCGCGGTTCCGTGTTGCGCCGGTGCCGTTTGCGCTTGTTGCCGACGAGGTTGCAATTGTCACGAACGACAGTGAGATCGCGATTTCCGGCACGGCCCGGATAGAGCGTCTTGAAGTCTCCGGCGATGTCACGGTGCAGGAGTGCGTCGTCCAGGCGGGAGGCGCCGTGAGCGGAACGAACGTTCAGGCGTCGTCTGTCAGGCTTACAGGGGTGACGTTCGACTCAAACGAAGACATGCTGGGTCTTTTCGATGCGCAGTCGAACACCATGAATCTGGATTATGACAGCTTCCCTGCACAGCATGTGCTAGAGACGACGACGCACGTTTCGACGCGTTGGCCTTTTTTGCGGGTGGTGGATTCGAGGACAACCGAGAGGTCTGCTTCGCTCATGCCGTTTGACACGGATGGTTTTCTCGTTGCCGAGCTCAAGTCGGAAGTCGGACTGAAATGCCCGATCCCTTGTGTTACTCTGACGATAGGCAATGTCAAGGTTCTTGACAATGCGGAGATTGGCACGGCTGGAGGAACCGTGAGCCGCATCATGTCCATTCCTTGCCGGCAGGGTGAGATGGCGAGCTATGCCGTCAAAGCCATAGGAGCCGGCGAGACAGTTTCCTACTACTCTGAATCGAGGTACAGCTCGATGATAGGAATCAAACTGCGGTTCGTAAGGATCGGTCGCTACTGAGGGAGGGCAAATCATCATGAAGTCGAGAATCAGCGTGTTGTCTTTCGCAGTCGCTCTTGTCGCCGCATCCGCTTCTGCATACGAAGACGTGCAGGTAACATATAGAGGACGCTTGCTCAAGGGCGCACAGAATCCGGGCGAACAGACCGTTGCGATGTCGTTCCGCCTTTACGTCAAGCGAGGCGATGCGTCGCCGGTCTGGACGATGGAGAAGAGCGACGTCGGGCTTGACGCGCAAGGGCGCTTCCAAGTGGCGCTTCGCGGCGAGGGCCTTGCGGAGCTTATAGACGCAGGACGTGTGAACTGGATAGGCGTCTCAGTCAACGGAGGCAAGGAGCAATATCCTAGGCAAGCGCTGCTTGCGAGTCCAGCCGCGTCCAAGTCTGCTGTTGCGGAGCGGCTTGCCGATTCACCGGCAATCAGAACCGCCGAGACGGACGAGGTCGAGGCGGATGCGCTCAATGTCCGGACGCTTTCGCTGTCCGGCGGCGTTTCGCTTCCGGAGGTGACGACGCCAGTTTCGATGAACGTCCGTCTTTCCCATCCGTGGAAAACGACTCAGGTCAAGGGGATCGCACGGTTCTTCGGCAGAGGCGATCCTGTCGACATGGGCACTAGGACCGTAGGGGATGACGGCATGTTCGACTTCGGCGCTGCCGAAGGCAACTGCGTGGCGTTCTTCTCGACCGTTAACTCCGACATCATGCCCGGCATGTCGGTTCTAGTCCACAAGGGCGAGCCGATCCGCGTTGTGCCGCATGCGTCGAACAGTCCCAAGGCGAAGCTCCCTTCCGGGACGAAGGTCCGCTGCCGTGTGTACCCGATAGGCGCCGAATGACGGGAGGAACGCCATGAAAAGAACCAATCTCTTATCTGTGCTTTTGCTTGCTGCGGCATCGACCTCCACGCTCCTTGCCGGTGAAAAGTGGGACATTGTCACGCTCACTCCGTTCCCCGTTGACACGGCCGAAGCGTCGGAATGGCAGCTGGAGAGCCTTGAGTCCCTCTATCAGACCGGCGGCGGGTTCGCC
>JAEEZC010000107.1 GCA_016288465.1 Verrucomicrobiota bacterium
ACGAGGTGAAGACGGTTGAAGAGACGGAGGACGAAACGACCGTCACCAAACTCGTCCTAAACATCCTGCCCGGCGGCCTGATGGTGATCTTCAGGTAAGTCTGTAGAATGTTGCCAGTGTTGCCAATGTTGCCAATAACCAATACCAATTGGAAATTGGCAACATTGGTATTGGCAACACTTCCAAATTGGCAACATTCAAAATCCACCCGGAGGGCTGCGTGAAGGGGATGACAAGGCGCGAGTTTGTCAAAGAGACGCTTATGACGCTCGGTTTCCTGGCGCTCCCCGGCGGGCTTTTCGCGGCTCCCGCCGGATTCAAGCCGAAGACAAAGCCGAATCTCGTCTTCGGCATATTGAGCGACACGCATTTGCAGTCCGGCTGGGACGGCGTGACACCGCACGGCGGATTCCCGCTCACCTACGTCACGAACGCGATGAAGCTATTCCGCGAGCGTGACATTGACGCATTCATGCATCTCGGCGACGCGGCACATCGAGGCAAGAATGTAGAGGTGCAGTACCATCGTGACATATTCGAGAAGTTCTTCCCGCGAGGCAAGGCGCGGGATGGGCGCACGGTCGAGAAGCTTCTTGTCGTCGGCAACCACGAGTTGTACGGAAACGTGGCGGCAGGTGCGGGCGCGTGGGCGCCGCACATCTGGAAGGATCCCGTTGAACGCGCCAAGCATGTCTTGTGCGGCGACCTGCCGAGGCACTGGGAGTCGGTCTGGGGCGAGAAGTACGAGGAGGTCTGGCACAAGGAGGTGAAGGGCTACCATTTCTTCGGTCGCCATTGGGAAACGGACGAGATGAAGCTCGCGGAGTTCGTAAACGACAAGGCCGATGAATACTCCCTCAAGGGGACCAAGCCGTTCTTCATTCTCTCGCACGGGCGTCACCACTTCCAGTGCAACCATGCGCTCAGGGCGTTTCCAAACGCAGTCGCGTTCTTCGGACACTGGCACCAGTCTAACGCCGACTACAAGACCATCTACTATGACTCCTTCGGCGGCTTCTTTCCGAACATACAGGTCGGGGCTTGCCGAATGGACGGCAGCAATGCGCTGGACGGCAACGAGCGCGTCACGAAGGGGGATGGCGTAAGGGAGAGCGTCGTGCCTGACGGCAAGGCATGGCAGGAGTGCAAGAACCCGTCGCGGCAGGCGATGATCGTCAACGTCTATGACGACGTGGTCGTGTTCGAGCGGCACGAAGTCGGCAAGGGAGGCAAGCTCGGCCCAGACTGGGTGCTGCCGCTTGAGCAGTACAAGCCTCATCCCTTCAAGCGGGATGAATTGGCAAAGGCTCTTGGAGCGCCGGAGTTTCCCAAGGGCGCAAAGCTCGCGGTCGCGTCTGCGATGTCGCGTGTGGTCTCAAAGGATAACGGCGAGTTGGTTGTCTATCGGGAAAAGGACGCCAAGAATGCGCCTGCTGTCCCCGTCATGCGCGTGACGATTCCGTGTGCGGACGGCAACCCTGCGTCGCGTCCATACGCCTACGATGTCGTGGTCGTGGGCGACGACCCGAAAGACAGGCTTTTCAAGAACATCTACTGGTCAGGCTGCAACCTTGGCGTTGGCCACGAACCCGACCACGGCATCACGACGCTGGGCGTTCCAAAGTCGGAGCTTCCGGCGGGCAAGAAGCTGATTATAGCCGTCCGACCCGTAAGCAGCCTCGGCACCAAGGGCAAGACGATATCAACGACCTGGAGGACTTGATAATCCTGTGCTTTCCTTCGGAAAACAGTTAAAACCAGCTTCACCCTGAATCATGGTTTTTGCTATAATAGGCCTGTCATGAGTATTGAAGCGGGTGACGTAATAGGCGGATGCCGCATAGTGCGCCTCCTCGGAAGGGGCGGCATGGCGGAGGTCTACGAAGCCGAGCATACTGCGCTCGGCATGCGGCGCGCCGTCAAGGTGTTCAACGCCGACGGCGAACGAGCCGAGCTCCTCCGCAAGCGCTTCCTCGCAGAAGGGCGACTTCTCGCCCGCCTCGACCATCCGCGCCTCGTGAGGGTCTACGACTGCAATGTCGACGAGGCGACCAAGGCGCCGTACATCATGATGGACCTCGTGGTAGGCGCGGACGGAGAGCCGCATACGCTCTCTTCCCTCCACAAGGAACACAAGGTCACCGAGGCACAGCTCGTCGCCTGGTATACGGAACTCGCGGACGCGCTTTCGTACATCCATTCCGCCGGCGTGGTTCACAGGGACGTGAAGCCCTCCAACATACTCGTCGACGCAAGCGGACATGCAGTCCTCGCCGATTTCGGAGTGTCGCGCATAAGCGACGACTCGCTCCGCAGGGAGCTGGCCGTCGAGCCAACGATGGTCACGGACGCTTCGTCCGCGGCCCGCATCGTGTTCGGTACCGCGAACTACCTCGCGCCGGAAGTGCGCGCCGGGTTGCCGGCCACGCCGGCCTCCGACATCTATGCGCTGGGGGTCACGCTCTTCCGCCTGCTGACGGGCGTGTGGTACGAGCCGGACTCCGACGCCCTAGAGTTGCTGGACGGCTGCGATCCAGTGTGGAGCGGCATCTTCCCCGCCCTGCTGGCAGACGATCCGGGCAGCAGGTTCCTTCCGGTCCCGCGCCGCAGCCCACGCAGGAAGCTCGCGCTGGCGCTTGCTGCGGCTGTCGTCGCCGCGGCGATTGTCGCCGCCGCCGCGTGGTGGCTCCTCCGTCCGCCGGGAAGCGCGTCGGACGAAAGACAGGAGGAGGATATATTTTTCGTTCCGTGACCGCCCCAGTGTCCTTTTTTCAAAAGTCATATCGTTTATAGCGACAGAGGGGGCGGTGGTCGCCCCCGACTGAAAGGAGAAAACGAATATGAAACTGAAACTGATTGCAATGGTCGCGCTTGCCGCATGCACGGCGGCGGCGATGCCGACAAGGGACGAAATCGCGAAGGCGAACCAAGAGGTCCGCAAGTCGCTCAAGGCGCAGATCGCCGCGTGGAAGGACGGAAAGCTTTCCGACGGCGAGCTTGCGTCGCTCATGCTTGCGCATTCCCGCAAGTTCACGGACGAGGCGCGTCGCTACGCATGCCTGCAGACCGCGTTCGCGGCCGCTGTCCGCGCCGGCGACGCGGTCACGGCGGCGAACGCCCTTGCGAGGCTCGCCGACGAGATCAAGGGATTCGACGGCGCGGCCGAAAAGGCGATTCTCGACAAGTCGCTTGCGAAGGCCGACGACGCGACGGCGAAGTCGTTCCGCTACAGGCTGGAGGCCGAGCGCGCCAGGCTTTCGTCTACAACGCACGTGTCGGACGAAACTGCGGCTACGATCGCCAGGATGAAGACCATCGTCGTCCCGTCGCTGGACATAAAGGCAGACACGACGTTTGCGGATGCCGTCGACACGCTTCGGGAGCTTGGCAGGAAATGCGATTCCGCGGAAACGCCGGAAGACGAGAAGGGCTTCAAGCTCTATGTCAAGGGCGTGGCGATCCCGGTGCCCGAAGACAAGGGGCCTGAGGACGCGTTCGAGACACGCAGGTTCCCTGCGCAGGCGCTAAGGGAGAGGTTCGCCACGATGGGCGTCGGCGACGAGAGCCTCTGCCGTGTTTTTGCAAAGGACTGGCTCAAGCCCTTTGCGTCCTTACAAGGTTGGCCAGAGGGCAGTGATGTCAGCTTCGACAGGGGACGAGGCGAGCTCGTTGTCAAGAGCACGAGGAAGTCCCTTGACTTTGTAGGGGAGCTCCTGGGTAAAATCGAAGGGCAGCGCATCCCCATGCCGGAAATGCCTGCCATCAGCACGGGCGAAATAAGCTTCTACGACGCGGTGAAGACCGTCACGGCGTCGGCCGGCTTGGAATTCAAAGTGGATGGCGGCGTCGTGTGCATCTTCCCGGATACGGCGAAGATTCTAAGGGCCAATTACGAACAGAACAAGGCTCATGCCACGGCGGCGATGGCCGACGCCAAGCGTCTCCAAGACCACTTCGGGAATGTGTCTCGCGCTCTGTTCGAAGGCAAGCGACTCGCCATTAAGTTTCAGAAGGCCAATCTTGAGCGGAGCGACCTCGGGATTGGGTTCTCCGTATGGCCCCGCACGGTGCCCGGGACTGGCGCAGACGAGGAAGACATCGCCGGACTCGGCTTTAAGTCGGCCGCAGACTACTTCGCTGCGCTTTTCGATGTGAAGAACCAGGGCACTGAGAATTGGATGCCGTATCTGGAAGAGGGCTTTGACGACCTCGGAAAGGATGTCGTCGTCAACAGCGCAATCGCCGCCGAAAAGCTGGACTGGTGCATCGCGGCGAATGTGCCGGACAAGATGCCCGCCAACGTGCCGGTCCTCGTCACGGCGAACTTCAATCCCGCGCTGCTGCTGCGCAAGTGGGACGGCAAGACGGATGCCGACAAGCTTCTTCCGATCGGCCCGGCGTCGGGAGCCGCAAAGTCGATGTTGGACGACAAGACCGTCGTCGTGGTCTACAAGAGCGGCATGGCGAAGACGATAGATGCGGATAAGCTTACGTACGCCACCCTCTATGAGAAGCCGTTCGACGCGACGGAGGGAAATCCCAATCCTCCGCTCGCCTATCTCACCCCGACCGGAATCGCGGAGCCGACCGCAGGCAATGACAGATGAGTGTTGAATCCACAAGAAACGAATGGAGCTACCCGGAGACGTCCGTAACCCTGTTGCGGACGCTCCGGGAGGTCCGGAGCGGCGTTGACGACGCCGCCTGGGCCAGGTTCGTGGACATGTACGGTCCGGTTGTCCACCACCTGGTGCGGCTTCTCTCCCCTGGGATATCCGACGCCGACACGGACGAGGCCGTGCAGGACGTGTTCGTGAAGCTCGTGGGGATACTCCGCTTCGGCGCCTACGATTCGTCGAAGGGGAAGTTCCGCACGTATCTCTCGACGCTTGCGCGTCGGCTGCTCATCGACCGCTATCGCGAGAGCGCGCGTCGGCGCGCGCGGCAGGTCGAGCTGGAAGCCGCCGAGGAAGTCGCCTTCGAGAGCGACCCGGGTGAGTGGATGGACGCGAAGTGGCTTGTCGCGTGCCGCATGGCGGCGGAACGCAGGGTCATGGAGGAGTCGGCGCTTTCCGACCAGAGCCGCGAGGCGTGGGCTCTGCTCTCGTCGCGGAGCCTTGCCGTCAAGGACGTGGCGAAGAGGCTGGGGATTCCCGCAAACACGGTCAGCAAGATCAAGCGGAGGATGGAGGCGAGGATATCGTTTGTGCTTGCGATGCTGACGGAAAACAGCGCGTCCTCGTGATGCAAGGCGAGGAATGCACGTGTGAAAACGCCTTGAACATTTTTTGAAAAACTAGTTAAAACCAGTTGCTTGCAATTTCCTTGATTTTGCTATAATCCCCCGCTAGGAAAGTGAGTGGTTGTTGCTGGTTGGGTGCGGTTCGGTGATGAAGACGCAACGTTCAGCGATTCTGTTGCTACTGTCTGGGTCTTCAAAATGTCCGCCGAAAATCGGCTGGCTGCTCGTTCGTTAACGTCCCCCGCCGACGGCGAGGG
>JAEEZC010000108.1 GCA_016288465.1 Verrucomicrobiota bacterium
CGCGGCGCTCATGGCGAATATCGTCGCAAGACGATACGGCGCATCGCCGGCTTTTGTGGTCGCGCGTAAGCGCAAGGGTCATGCAGAACGCGCGGCCTGAGCGCGGCAACGGCTGAGCAGGGGCGCACTTCCCCTTGGGGATTTCCCCTGCAGGGATTGGCGATTCCCCCTGTACGGGTTCCGACTGTACGGCGGTTTGATTCCGACTGTACGAGCAAGCGCCCTTCCCTGTACGAGCGGACATTTCTCCTTCAAAGGCCCTTGGAGCTGGCGAGATTTCGCTTGCGGCGGCGGTTACGATTCGAGAAGGGTTTTACGGAGCGGGCGTCAGAGAGCGTAGACGATGTCGGCTGGGGGCGGCGCGGAGAAGGTCACGCGGCGCCCGGTGGACGGATGCAGAAATGAAAGCTCCGCCGCGTGCAGAAGAGTTCTGGCGGGCCGCCGGCGCATGTGCCGGTCCGCCTCGGCGTCGCCATAGAGCGAATCGCCGGCGATTGGCGCGCCAAGCGCCTTTGCATGGACGCGGATCTGGTGCATGCGCCCGGTCTCGATGTCGAACCGGACAAGGGAAAGTCCGCCGCGGCGTCCGAGAGTCTCGTAGCGCGTCACCGCAAGATCGCCGACGTGCCCTTCCGCCGGGACGACCCGGCAATGGCGGTCGATGCGGGTGCGGAGCTCGCCTTTCGCGGGACTGGGCGAGCCGTGGCAGACGGCAAGATACGTCTTGCGTATGCCGCGATGGGACTCGAACTGCCGCCGCAGGTTCAGGTAGGCCGCCTGCGTCTTTGCGAAGACGATGACGCCCGACGTGTCGATGTCCAGCCTGTGGACCACTCCCGGCCTTGAGGCGGAGCCCACGCCGCGCATCGAAGGGCGCGAGGCGACGAGCTCATCGGTAAGCGCGCCGGACTCGTGGCCAGGCGCGGGATGGACTATGCGGCCAGCCGGCTTGTCGACGACAATCAGCGCGTCGTCTTCGTAGATGACATCCATTCGCCGTATCCACGGGCGCGCAGACGGCAGGCGGGGCACTCTCCGCATCCGTCGCCGGGGATTCCGTTGTAGCAGGTGACGGTCTCCTTGCGGACGACGTCAAGGATGCCGAGCTTCGCGGCAAGAGCCCATTCGTAAGCCTTTGACCGATGCGCGAAAGGCGTAACGATCCTGATCGGATAGTCCAGCGCCAGGCGGATTGCCTTCTGCTGCGCCCTGATGAAGACGCCGCGGCAGTCGGGATAGCCCGAATAGTCCGCCTCGCTCACGCCGGTGTACAGCTCGGTCGCGCCGAGCGTCTTGGCCCAGACCGCCGCAAGAGTCAGGAACACGGCGTTGCGCCCCTCGACCACGGTGTTCGGGCACTTTGCGCCAGGCTTCCGCCCGATCTTGACGGAGGGGTCCATCAGCGCGTTCGTGGTGAGGCTGCCGTAGAAGCCGAGCTTCACGACCTTGTGCTGGACGCGCGCGTCCGGACGGCCCTCGACGATCGCGGGGATGCGCCTGACCAGTCGACGGGCGAAGCGAGTCTCGAGAGCGTGGCGCTGCCCGTACTCGAAGGTGACGGCAGCCACTTCGTCCGCGCCATAACGCCTTACGGCCAGCGCGAGGCATGTTGCGGAATCCTGTCCGCCGGAGAGGACGACGACCGCCTTCACTGCGTTATTTCTTCTTTACGAGCGCCGGGTTGACGGGGGTTTCGCGGATGAGGGCGACGATCTTCTCGGTCACTTCGGGGTTGGACTTGAGGTAGTCGATCGTCGCGAGCGAGCCCTGCGCGAGCTGGGAGTCGCCGAACGAGAGCCAGCTGCCGCGCTTCTCGACGATGCCGCGGGCGAGCGCGGCGTCAAGGACGGACCCTTCCCAGGAGATTCCGCAGGCGTAGAGGATGTCGAACTCGGCTTCGGTGAAAGGCGGCGCGACCTTGTTCTTCACGACCTTAACGCGCGTCCTGTTGCCGACGACGAGGCCCGCAGTGTTCTTGATGGCGCCGATGCGCTGGACCTGGAGGCGGCAGCTTGCGTAGAACTTGAGGGCCTTGCCGCCAGGCGTGGTCTCGGGGTTGCCGAACATCACGCCGATCTTCTCGCGCACCTGGTTTGTGAAGATGATGAGCGTCTTGGTCTGGGCGACGACGGCCGTGAGCTTGCGCATCGCCTGGCTCATGAGACGGGCCTGCAGGCCGACGTGGCTGTCGCCCATGTTGCCGTCGATCTCGGCCTGAGGCGTGAGCGCGGCGACGGAGTCGACGACGATTACGTCGAGCGCGCCGGACTTCGCGAGCTGCTCGCAGATCGTCAGCGCCTCTTCGCCCGAATTGGGCTGGGAGACGATCAGGTCGTCGAGATTGACGCCTATCTTGCGCGCGTAGCCCGGGTCGAGGGCGTGCTCGGCGTCGATGAACGCCGCGACGCCGCCGCTCTTCTGGGCGTTCGCCACGACGTGCAGCGCCAGCGTCGTCTTGCCGGACGACTCCTGCCCGTAGCACTCGACGATTCTGCCTCTGGGCAGGCCGCCGACGCCGAGCGCGAGGTCCAGCGAGAGCGCGCCGGTCGAAATCACCGGTATCTGCTCTATCTCACGGTCGCCGAGACGCATGATGGACATCTCGCCGAACTCTTTGCGAATCTGACTCATCACCGCGTCGAGCGCGGTGTTCCCTGTCTTAGCCTCTTTTGCCATAAACCGTTACTCCCCAACTACGCCCGGCGCCGCCGTCGCGCGCCAGAAACGCTGCGTTCCACCGGCAGGAACCACGACTTCGATCTCCTTGTCGGAGCTCTTCCACTGGAAATTCGTCACCGGCGACGCCGCGTTGAGCGGGAAGCCGCCCTCCAGAGAGTCCACGGCGTAGATGGTGTACTCGCACCACTGCACCGCGTTGGTGAGGCGGAGGGTCCAGCTCTTGCGGTCGGCGCTCCCTTCTATCGCGGAGAAGGCGATGGGCTCGGGGTTGGCGTACTCGTCTTCATGGCTTTCCTCCGGAATCTCGGGCGGAGTGCCGGCGGCGAAGAACTGCTCGCCCTCGACGGACTCGTAGGAGCCGTCCTTCGCGATGGCGGTCGACCAGACGACAAGCGCGGTGTCGGAGGCGTTCGTCACGACGAAGCCGCGCACGATCGGGCGCTCGTCCTTGAAGAACTTCGCCGCGCTGTTCGTGAGCACCGTGAAGTTCCAGCTCCGCCAGCCCTCGACGCATGCGACCAGGTTGGTGTCGGTCCTAAAGCCGCTTATCGCGCCGATTTCCGAGGCGCCCGTCAGAGGCGCATCGAGATACAGCCGCGAGAGGTCCTCGACCAAGAAGTCGCTCGCCGACTCGGTGCCGGCCTTGAAGTTGCCGGTGACGGAGAACTCGCCGGAGACGTACGCGACGGACTCGTTGCAGACGCAGACGCCGCCGCCGAACGTGGCGGCGCAGCCGGTCACCGAGCCGCCAAGGAACCTGGCGGACGAGACGCCGTCGATCAGCACGCCGCCGCCGGCTCCTGAGTTGTAGCCTGCGCCGGAGTCCACATAGCCGTTGAAGCAGTTCTCCACCGATGCGCCAGCCCGCATTTCGAAGGAGCCCCTGTTGTAGACGACCACGGCGGAATCAGCACGGGAGACGCTGCCGAACACGTAGCGGACGGCCGCGCCGGACATCAGCGTAAGCGAGCCGCCGTCAACTTCGAGAAGCCGTCCCGCGCCGACTTCGTCGGACATCGAGCCGGAGATCGCGACATTCGAGATGGAAAGGCTACCTGTAGGCGAGACCATGATGCGACCTTCGGCACGGTGAAGCGTATACGCCGCGCCTGCCGTCGGAACGGTGCGCAGCGTAACGGCACAGTCCGCGACGACGTCGCCGGTGAGCTCGCAGCCGTCCTCAAGAAGCTCGACCGCGCAGTCGCCAGTGATCGCCGAGAACGCGTCGTTGACCGAGGCGTAGAAGCGCTTTGTGCCGTCCGCGTAGACGAGGCGCGCGACCGCCTCGGCCTCCGGAACCTCCTCAGCCGCAGCCATCCAGAGGAGCTGCCTGCCGGACGTGCCGACCGTCGCCGCGAGGGATGCGTCCGTCGTGTTGAAGAACGCCCTGGCCGACTGCGCCGCCTGCGCCGAAGACATCGACTGCGAATACGTGGCAAACGCATCGTCCTCGCCGCTGCCGGAGGAATCGCTGCCGCTGACGCGCACGCCCACCGTGCCTGCGCCGGCGGTCAGAGCCCCCACGACCTCGACCAGCTCCACGGAGTCCACGTCGTTCGTCTTTACCGAGACGGTTCCGCCGACGGTATTGCCGAACACGCGCGTCGGGCCAGAGAGCTGCACCTTTGCGCTATACGCCGCCGCAACGCCGCCGCCGCCCTTCATCGCGGAGCATCCCGTTATCACGCCGCCCGCGACGGCGATCGTCGAACCTTCGTAGAAAGCGTAGGCGCCGCCGCCGTATGAGCTTCTGCCCAGAGCCGAGCAGTCGCGAATCGCCGCCCCGGTCTTCACCCTGGCAATGCCCTTCTCGACGACGATCACGCCGCCCCAGTTGGCGTTCCGGCCTGTGACGCCCTGGGCCACCGCTCCGGTCGTGAGCGTCAGATCGCCGGAAGCGCCGCGAACGTAGCTGCCGACGTGGAAGATGGCGTCCGTGGTCTCGCCGGTGAAGAGAAGGTTCGACACGACCATGGAGCCGCCCTCTATCACGAACGACCCGGCGCCAGACGCGACGACCTTTGCGCCAGGCGCCGCGCCGTACAGAACCAGGCTTCTGCCGACCGGCACCGCCTCGTCGAGCGGGCACTCCCTGAGCACGGCGATCGACGCATTTCCGGTGACGAACTTCATCAGCGTGCGGAACGAGCGGTAGTTGGTGCTCTGGCCGCCCTGAATCAGGCGCAGCGTCGCCGCGGCGTCGGGGACCGCGACCGCGCCCCACTTAAGCTGGCCGTTGGAGGCCTCGCCGCCCAGTTCGTCGTCCGCCGCATTGAGCAGCAGCGCTGCACAGGAGGCTGCGGTGGAAGCCGGGCACGAATAAGTTCCGAACACGTTGCCAGGCGACGACACGGCGATCGGGGACGTGATCGCTCCCGCAAGCTCGAAGCCGGTTCCGTCCGAAACCGAGACGATGCCGGTCCCGACATCTCCTGAAACGGCCATCACGCCGCCGGCGGCTACCGTGACGGCGGGCGATGCGGTCGTCGCAAACGAGACGCTGTCGAAGAGAACGCGCGCGCCGGATGCGACCGAAAGCGCCGCATCGCCGGCCTCGACGGGGTACCCGTTGCCCCGAATCTCGCAGTTGAAGCCGATTTCGGCGTCTTCGAGAAGGCACGACGGGCCGATCAGCGAAATTACAGGCGCCGCGCAGTTCGCCGCCGCCGCAAGGGCCCCGTCAAGCGTGCCATGCGTGGAGACCTCGGTCGCTCCGTCGTAGACAACGGCGGAAGGCTCTCGGACGACTATGTTCTGCACGGCCGGCAAATCGGCGGCAAACGTTGCCGACTTCTTGGCCTGCACGGAAGTCGCCTTGGCAGTCGCGCCGATCGCATACGTGTGCCTGTCGCCTCTTGTGTCCAGGAACCAGCGGGGAGACGACGGAGAGACGCGGACGCCCCAGTAGCCGTCGGCATCCGTTTCGACAGTTTCGCCGCCGCCAAACGTCACGGTTCCGGGCGCGGGATTTCCCGACGCGTCGACACAGCGGCCCACCACGGGGACGAATTTGTCGTCGTACGGCGCAATTGCCGTCAGGATCTCGTCAACAAACTTGGACTGGTACGTGTTCCCTTCGCCGGTGGCCTTCGTGTCGATGTTGGGCAGAGCGTACCACGCATCGCCAGAGCCGCCCCATCCGACAAACACATACGTGTACTCCGCCTCGTCCGCGTCGAGGCCGTAGCCGCATGCGACGACCTCATGCCCGTCTATGCCGAGGACCACTGGCGCGCCGCCCCTGATCTGGTTGTAGATGAGCGCCGGATAGTTGCCGATATCAGACGACAAGCCTTTGCCATACGAACCGCCGTTCTTCGTCACAACCTGAGCGTTGCTCACGGAAAAGACATCCCTGAAGCTTTTGCCGAGTTTGAACGTACCCGACAAAGACGCCGACTGAGAGTAGATCATTTCGCACCCGACGCCGCAGTCGTAGGCGACGCGAGCCAGAAGATCGCGCGCCCCGGAAGAAAGCGCGATCGGCGTGCCCCTTTCGAGCGTCAGAGCATCAACGACGCTCCAGTCGTAGGAGCCGCCCTTAGTCTGGAGCATGACCGGCTCCGCGGCACTGGCAGTATCCCCGTATTCGCATTCCCTCGAGATGACCTTGCCGGACGGCACACGGAAAAAATGCAACACGGAAGCGCCGGCAGTCGCCACGCATCCGCATGGGCTGTTGCTCGGCGTGTGCAGGTTGAACACCTTGCCGTCGGTGAAGTATTCCTCCGAGTCTTCCTGATCCCAGAAACGCAACGTCTGAACCGTCTTCCCGCCGGACGTCGTCGTGTCGGCCGAGGACCACCCATCCAGAAGCCGCACCACCTTGGCCGGTGATTCACCCCCGCCAGGAAGGGCCTTGAGCATGCCGAGACGCTCCAGCTTCTGCCATTTCGCGGACATCCCGCCACTGCTGCCGGAAGCGGCTTTCATGCCGCTGGGCACGGCGTTCAGGGAAGCCGCTTTCGAGACTGCGTCGATACGACCGGCGAGATCCTTCTTCAGGATCGCCCTGATCGGATTGCCCTCGGGGACAGTCCCCGAAAGCCCCGGCAGGAACGCAATCACCGGCTCGATCTCGGTGTCGGGCGCGACAATCGCCAGGCCGTCGGCCAACGAGACCGCGTACCAAAGGAGCCGGCCGTTCTCGTCGCATTCCGCCGTAACGGACTTGACGCCACCATGTGCGCCGAAGGCCGCCCCGTTCTCGAAGCACCAGCCCCGAGCCGCCAATTCCGCATTCGTGGAACTTACGCCACC
>JAEEZC010000109.1 GCA_016288465.1 Verrucomicrobiota bacterium
CCAGGGGGCTGGCCTCTGGGTCTTTCACCTCTGCGCCTCTGCGTTGGACAAACCGTGCTTGTCTACGGGCCGCCCGGAGTGCGGCCCCTCCCCTGATTTCCCCCCTATCGTCCCTTTGCGCAGGCCGCGTGACCGCCACAAGCGAAATATCGCCAGTTCCAAGGGCCTTAAATTACGTTGGAAACGGAAATTTCCAACGTTGGAAACGGAAATTTCCAACGTATGTTTTCGAAATTTCCAACGTATGTTTTCGCCGCCGCCTCCGCGGCAAACTGATGGGGTCTGTTCCCGTTATTGCCTTTTGACGCGTTATGACTGCCTTTTCGCAAGATTTAGGCAGTTATGGCGATGAGGCCAAGGGGGCTTGTCCCCGCCGGCTTGATTGACTTCGGACTTCTGACTTCGGACTTAAGAAGGTTCAGAAGTCTGATGTCCGAAGTCTGAAGTCTTATGCCATGACGTTGACAATCTGACAGATTACGGGGTATAGTGTCTTCGTTGCTTTCGGGTAGGTGGTTTTCACTCCCGTGCAGGTTACACGGAATCTGCCCGTAAAGCAACCCTGAATCGCATCCTTTATTGGAATGTGGACGTGCCGGATAATGGGGTGTTGGTCTGCGATTACTGGAGCACAAAAGTCGATAAAGTCATTGTTCCGGTCACCGAGGAGACGATTCAGGAGACTGGGGCGAGAGCCGAGAGTTCCGGTCAAGCCTTTAGAAAATGAGAAACGTGAATAAAGTGGCTAGAGGTATGCCCACATCGGACTTGTTCCCGGCATTGCCGGCATAGACCGTCGTCATTCAAGCGCGGCAAACCTGCCGCGCTTGCGTCCCTCGTGCGCCCATGCGCGTAGCCCGGTCCGTCGCGGCAGATGTGCAGTCCAGATAAAAGTGCCGCGTCATATATGATGTTCTTGCGCGGTAAGCCGTGTGATTCTCTCGCATATCGTCAGATTTGCGCCTGTCTTCCTGTCACTTTTTTCGGAAAAAGGGTTGGGGGCATTGCATTTTTTGTGCCGAAATGGTAAAATTTCGGGCGTGAGAAAATCTTCGCGCAAACTAAGGTACCGCCGGATACTGCTGAAGCTGTCCGGCGAAGTTCTCGGCAACAAGAAGACGGGCGAGTGCATCGACCCAGGGAATCTTGCGTTCATGGCCGAGCGCGTGAAGCGGATACACTCTCTCGGCGTCGAGGTCGGCATTGTCCTCGGCGGCGGCAACATCTTCAGAGGCCTTGCGGGCGCGGGGCGCGGGGTGAACCGCGTGACAGGCGACTCCATGGGCATGCTTGCGACGATAATCAACGCGCTTGCGATGATGAACGCCCTTGAGTCGATCGGTGTGCCGACGCGCGTCATGACGGCGATCGACATGCCGAAGCTGGCGGAGCCGTTCATCCAGCGCCGTGCGCTCAGGCATTTCGAGAAGGGGCGGGTCGTCATATTCGGCGGCGGCACGGGCAATCCGTACTTTTCGACCGACACCGCCGCGGCGCTCAAGGCGAGCGAAATCGGCGCGGACGCGCTTCTGAAGGCGACTAAGGTCGACGGAGTCTACACGGCCGACCCGAAGAAGGACCCCAAGGCCAAGAAGTACGGCTCCCTCAAGTACGAGACGGCGATCGAGAAGCGCCTGAAGGTCATGGATTCCGCGGCGTTCGCCCTGTGCATGGACAACGGCATCCCGATTGTCGTGTTCGACTTCTTTGACGAGGACGCGCTGGAGCGCGTCGTGAACGGCGAGCCGGTCGGCACTCTTGTGAGCGAGAAGGGCTGAGACCGGGAATAGTCAATTTTTTACTTAAGGAAAGGCGGATAAAGACAAGTATGGAAACGGTAGCAGAGGTTCTGAACGACGCGACGGCCAAGATCGGCAAGAGCTTCGACACGCTGAAGGCCCAGTTCGCTGGCCTTCGCACTGGCAAGGCTTCGCCTGCGATGGTCGACCAGATCAGGGTCGACTACTACGGGTGCCCTACGCCGATCAAGAATCTCGGCACGATCTCCACGCCGGAGCCGCGGCAGATCAAGATCACCCCGTTCGATCCGACGGTTCTCGACGCGATGAACAAGGCGATTCTCGCCGCGAACATCGGCGTCACTCCGCAGACCGACGGCAAGGTGCTTCGCATCACGGTGCCGGAGCTCAACGAGGAGCGCCGCAAGGAGATCGTGAAGGTCGCGAAGACCCAGGCCGAGGCGCAGAAGGTTGCGATGCGCAACGTGCGCCGCGACGCGAACGACGCCGCGAAGAAGCTGGAGAAGGACAAGAAGATTTCCGAGGACGACCTGAAGTCGGCGCTGGAGAAGATCCAGAAGGCGACTGACGACGGCATAGCGCGGATTGACGCCGAGCTCAAGGCCAAGGAGTCCGAGGTGATGGCGGTCTGACCGCCTGTCGAACTGGCTTAAATTTGAACAAAGACCAAGGTTGGGAGTCGGCAATGGCAGATGAAGTCGAAATGAAACCCGTTGACATGAAGCCCGTCGCGGCGGCGGAGCCTCCGAAGGTTAATCCTCTCGCAGCCAAGCCCGCGGCGCCCAAGTCGCCTATCGCGGCGGTGCGTAAGCCGGTGCCCGGCGGCACGGCCGCGGCGCTGAAGCCGGGGCTCAGGCTGCCTCCGAAGGCCGGAAACCCGACGGCATCCATCAAGAAGAACCCGACGGCATCGCTGAGGCCGGCGCCGGGCGTCTCGACGAAGACGGCTCCGACGGTTCTCATGAAGACGGGCTCGACGCCGACCGTGAAGCTCGTGCCGAAGACCGGCGCGACAGTCGCGCTCAAGCCTGTCATCCGCAAGCCCGGCTCCACCGTTTCCGCCGCGCCGCTCGCAAAGCCGGTCGGCGTCGACTCGCAGGGCATCGCCAAGCTGCCCACCGTCGAAGTCAAGGCCGTGTCGCGCGAAGACGTCAAGGCCACGACGGTCGCCGAGGTGAAACCCCTTGACGCGCTGAAGACCGTGACCCAGAAGCTCAAGGGCGTCACGCAGCAGATTCCGCAGCAGGCGATTCTGCGCAAGACCGGCATCGTCTCCGACATGGCTGCGACGTCGCCTGCGCAGAAGGAGGCCGCGAAGCACAAGACGGCGCGAATCTCGCTTTCGGACGCGATGGGCGTCTCTCCCGTGAAGGAGTCGAGCGCGCCGATGAAGACGATCCGCATCAAGCGCCCGATCAACCTTCCGGCCGGTGCCACGTCTCAGGCGCTTTCGCCGCAGAAGAGGCCCGAAGCTCCGGCGGCAGCCGCCGCAGCTCCGGCCGCGCCGGCCGCTGCGCCTTCCTCCACGGTCACCCAGCGCAAGACGCTCAAGATCACGAGGCCTGGCACGGCGGTTCGTCCTTCCGGAAAGTTCAATCTCAAGAAGCCCGCCCCTGCGAACGCCAACCAGGCCGCTGGCGCTGAAGGCGAGATCGCGGACATTCCCGACATTCCGCCGATGCCCGTGGCGGAGGAGAAGACCGGCGTCATGGCCGTCCTCGCCCTGATCACTCAGGTCGCGGCCTGCCTGGCGATGCTGGCTCTCACGTGGATGCTCTTCGAGAACTTCAGCGGGAAGTGAGACACGGGGGCCTCTCTTGAGTCTTAAAGGCCCTGCGTCGGTCGTAAAGGCGACGGCTCTGGAAGTGCTTTCCGAGCCGTTGACTCTTCTTCTGGCGCTTACCGCCCTCGTTCTTGCCGTCTTCGCGCCTGCCTTCCACTACCATCAGTTCGGCGAGGCTTCGCGGATGGCGCGAGACGCCGGGCTTTCGGCGATTTTCACATGCGGCAGTGCGCTTGCGGTGTTCGGCGCGATACGGGCGTTCCGCCGCGAACTGGAGACGGGCACGTTCGAGATGGCTCTAGCCCATCCGGTTTCCAGGTCGGGCTTCTTTCTTGCCAAGGCCGCGGGACTGTTTGCGGCGTATCTCGTCTTTGCGCTCACCGTGTTTGGGGCGGCAGTGACGATTGTCATCGGCGCTACGGTCGCGGGGCGGATAGCGGCGCGGACAGGCGAGATTGCGACGGTCTGGGGCCCGTGCCTTGCGTCCGGCGTGGCCGTGGCTGTGGTGCCGCTTCTTGTCGGTGCCGCCTTGAACCGCTTCTGGCGCTTCCGGTTCGTCCTGACGTCCATGGCGTCGGCGCTTATGCTGGCGATCGCGTCGGCTGCGACGTTCTCCTTTTTGATCGGCACGGGCGCACTTGCCCGGCTTGCTCCAGCCGTCGTGCTTCTTGCCGTGTACGCGGCGCTTCTGGCGTCGGCGGCGTCGGCCTTCTCGGTGCGCTTCGCGGCGAATGCTGCGGCCTCGCTGACGGGACTTGTCTTCGCGGCGACGCTTCCTTTTGTCGGCAACTACTACATGGCCGAGGCGCTTTCTCACGGCGGTTCGGTGCCGTGGTCCTATGTCGGTCTTGCGACTTTGGCGGCGATTCCTGCGGCGGGGGCGTTTCTGCTTCTCGGCTGCCGGTTTGTCCGCGACATTGGGTAGCAGCCGAGTTCCGGAGGCCTGGTTTTAATGAATGACAGCGAAGACATAGTTCGGCTCGAGTCGGTGGAGAAGACGTTCCGCGACTTCTGGCTGAGACCGACCGTCAAGGCGGTTGACGGACTGTCCCTCTCGGTCAGGAAGGGCGAGGTGTTCGGCCTTCTGGGGCCGAACGGGTCCGGCAAGTCCACCACGATCAAGATGATTCTGGGTCTGCTCTCGCCCAGCGCCGGAGACGTCAGGCTCTTCGGACTGCCGCCGCGCGCGATCGAGGCCCGCAGGAAGCTCGGCTATCTGCCTGAACTGAGCTACCTGCACCCGTTCCTGACGGCGAAGGAGACTCTGCGCTACTATGCCGGATTGTGCGGGCTGAAGTCCGCGGAGGCGAAGGAGCGCACGACGCAGCTCCTGGAGATGGTGGGGCTTGCCGATGTCGCGGGGCGCCCTGTAGGCGGGTTCTCCAAGGGCATGGCCCGCCGCGTTTCGCTGGCGTCTGCGCTTGTCGGCCGTCCGGAGCTGCTTGTGCTGGACGAGCCTACGTCGGGGCTCGACCCTGTCTCGACGAAGGAGGTGAAGACTCTTGTCAAGGCGCTTGCCGCGAACGGCATGACCGTGCTCACCACCTCGCATCTGCTTGCGGACGCCGAGGACATCTGCGACCGCGTCATGATACTGGACCACGGCAAGTCCGTCGCGGAGGGCAGGGTCTCGGAGCTAGGGACGAGCCTTGAGGACTTCTTCCTGGCGAAGGTCGGCGACGCAAGCGAGTTCCGCCTGGCGCCGTTTCTGGGGTGACGGCGATGATTGGCTTCGCGAAGGTCTTCTGGCTCGAGATCGTGTCTTTGGTCCGATCGAAGACGCTTGTGATGCTTGCGGTGGCGAGTGTCGCGTGGATGTTCGCGGCGCCTTTCATTGCGAAGGGGGACGGCACCGCGGACGGCGCGAGGGAGATGTTCGTTCGCTATTCGCTTGGCGGGGCGTTTGCGATTCTTCTGGTTTCGCTGCTGGCCGCGGCGACTGGCTCGCTGGCGCGCGAGCGCGCGGCGAAGCGTCTGCAGCTCACGATGGTCCGCCCCGTGAATCACATGCTGGTGGCGCTGGCGAAGACGGCGGCGCTGACGCTCTCCGGCGCGTCGGTTCTGGCGCTCTGCTGCATTCTGATGCCTTTCGCTCCCGGCGTCGGCGACGGCGTGCTGGGCCGGCAGTGCAGCCATGTGCTGAAGCCCCGCCTGCCGTCCCCGCGCGATGAGGCCCGCGACATGTACGACGCGTACATGGCCGATCCCGAGACTCCGGCCGCCGTTAAGAAGGCCAAGAAGAGCGTGGTGCTGCGGCTGCTGGAGAACCGGGCCGTCGACCACTACCAGACCATTGCGACCAACGACACCGTGACATGGCGCTTCGCGTCCGCCGGGACTGCGGCCGAGGCGAAGGGCCTGGCCGTCCGCATCAGGTTCACCAACCAGTTCGACGTTCGACAGGACGTGCGCGGCGAGCTGCGCATCGGTCCGCTGTCCGGCGTGGTGAGCAACATAACCAAGGCAGTCGTGACGGTTCCTCTGTCCCGCCGCGCGGCGGAAGCGGGCGTCGCCGGCGCGGCCGACGGGCTTTCCTTCTCGAACAAGGGCTCGTCCGCGCTGATGCTGAGGCCGCGCAAGGACATCGACCTGCTCGTGCCGGCCGACAGCTTCGCGTGGAATCTGGCGAGGGCTTATCTGGAGCTGGTTTCGATTCTGGCGATAGCCGTCGCGTTCGGAGTCTTCCTTGGCGCAAGCCTCGGCCGGCCGGTGGCGCTGTTCGTCGCCATCGTCACGCTCGTGGTGGGCGAGATAAGCCCGAGCGTCATCGAGCAGTATCCCGACGAGCTGGAGACGAGCGTGGCCGACCGGATCGGCCTCGTGCTGACGCGCTTCGCCGCCGAGGTGACGCGTCCCGTGGCCGCGCTGCAGCCGCTCGGCAGGCTCGCCTCCGACGAGTGCGTGGAGCCTGGCGAGACGGCCAGGGTCGTTCTTCTGGACTTCGTGGCCGTGCCGCTCGCGCTGGCGCTTCTGGCCGGGCTGGTCCTTCCTCGCAAGCAGGACGGGCTCTGAGGGTTGACTAATGTGGTATAATTTAAGCGCTAAGACAAGGAGCTAACAATGGGCGGTTTCTGCGGGGTCATATCTGAGAGCGATTGCGTCAGCGATCTCTTCTTTGGCACGGACTATCATTCCCACCTCGGCACCCACCGCGGCGGAATGGCCGTTTTGGGGCCGGACGGGTTCCAAAGGACGATTCACAACATCCAGAACTCGCCCTTCAGGTCGAAGTTCGAGCACGATCTCGCCCACCTGAGGGGCCAGGTCGGCCTTGGCGTGATATCCGACACCGATCCGCAGCCGCTTGTCATGTGCTCGCGCCTTGGCACGTTCGCCATCGTCACGGTCGGTCTGATCGCCAACCTCGAGGAGATCAAGAAAGAGCTGTTCAGGACGAACTCCGCCCAGCTGCAGTATTCGACGACGAGCGGCATGGTCGGGCCGACGGAAGTTGTCTCGGCGCTCATAGCGACGCAGAACTCCGTCATAGAGGGCGTGCGCTACGTGCAGAGCAAGATCAAGGGCAGCTGCTCGATGCTGATAATGACGGAAGACGGCCGCCTCTACGCCGCGCGCGACAAGTACGGGCGCACGCCGATCGTGATCGGTCGCAAGGGCGGCTCGACAATCGCTCTGATGGAGTCTTGCGCTCTGCCCAACCTCGGCTACGACTACGTCCGCGACATCGGTCCGGGCGAGATGGTCGAGATGGAGCCCGACGGCATCACGACGGTGCTGGAGCCCGGCGACAAGATGGCGATCTGCTCGTTCCTCTGGGTTTATTACGGCTATCCGGCCTCTTCGTACGAGGGCCGCAACGTCGAGATGGCGCGCTACCGCTGCGGCTCCGCCCTCGCCAAGCGCGACGAGGACATCGAGGCCGACGCAGCATGCGGCATACCGGACTCCGGCATTTCGCACGCGCTGGGCTACGCGCACGAGAAGGCGATAAAGTACTGCAGGCCCTTTGTCAAGTACACTCCGACATGGGCGCGGAGCTTCATGCCGTCCGACCAGAAGCAGCGCGAGCGCGTCGCGTCGATGAAGCTCATACCGATACCTGGCCTCATCAAGGACCGCCGGCTTGTCTTCTGCGACGACTCGATCGTGCGCGGCACACAGCTCGGCAAGCAGGCCGACCGGCTCTACGGCGAGGGCTGCCGCGAGACTCACGTGCGCATCGCGTGCCCTCCGCTGCTGTATCCCTGCCGCTTCATCAACTTCTCGCGGTCCAAGAGCGAGTTCGACCTCATCACGCGGCGCTACATCTGCGGGCACGAGGGCGAGGGCGCCGACATTGCGAAGTACGCCGACCCTGAGGGCGAGCCGTACAAGGCGATGGTGGACTACATACGCGAAAAACTCAACCTTACGTCGCTGAAGTTCCAGACGGTTGACGATCTCGTCCGCGCGATAGGCCTGCCGAAGGACAGGCTGTGCACCTACTGCTGGACGGGCGAGGATCCGTCCATGCCGTGCTCCTGCGCGCATGGCTGCGCCGGCTGCGCCCACAAATGCAATTGACAACCTAAAAACAAGGAGACCTCACCATGAACAGACTCGTGACTGTCCTAATCGCCGCGGCTGCGCTGCTGCCTGCAGCGTCGTTCGCCGCTCCTCACCACGGAGGCCCTGGAAGGGGAGGCCCCGGCCATCACATGCCGCACAGGCCCGCGCCGCCGCCGCCGCACCACCACAATCACCACGGCTACCGTCACGGCGCCTTCGTGCCACCGCCTCATCACCACGGCTTCCATGCGGGAAGGCCCGTTGGCGCCCGTTTCTGGGCGCGTCCCGCGTTGCCGCCGATTCTGGCAGGAGCCCTCTTCGGCTGGCGCTGGGTCGCCGCCCCGTGGGCCTACACCGTCAACGGTGTCTACTACTACGGCGAGGGCTACTACTACGACGGCCGCACCTACTGCTACAACGGCAACTACTACTCCACGCCTCCGGGTGCGGTGCTGACGGCTCCCGTCGTCGTGCAGCCGGCTCCAGTCGTCGCTCAGCCCGCGCCAGTCGTGGTGCAGCCTGCGCCAGTCGTGGTGCAGCCCGCGCCGGTTGTCGTGCAACCGCAGCCGACCGTGGTGACGACCCCCGCCGTCGCGCTGCCTCCGCAGCCTCCTGTGTCTCGCTAGGCCGAATGTCCGCTTCTTCCACGTCCGCAGCGCGGGCGCCGCGCTGCGTCACGTTCGAAAACGGTCTGAGGGCCGTTTTCGTTCCGTGCGAGGCAGAGTCCGTCGCGTTCGGCCTTTTCGTCGCGTCGGGCTCGCGCCACGAGCCGAAAGGCGTCGGCGGCATATCGCACCTCATAGAGCACATGCTCTTCAAGGGCACGAAGTCGCGCGGTCCCGCCGACATAACCCGCGCGATCGAGGGGCGTGGCGGCAACGTCAACGCCTGCACGAGCGAAGAGGGCACATGCTATTTCGCGCACCTTCCCAGCGAATGCCTCCGCGATGCCGTCGACATACTTGCCGACATGTACCTCAACGCGACGATTCCCGACGACGAGTTCGACCGCGAGAAGAAGGTCGTGATCGAGGAGATACGGATGTACTCCGATGAGCCGGACGCCGTCGCGATGGAGAACCTTCAGCGGAATCTCTTTCCCGGCTCTCCGCTCGGACTGCCCGTCGCCGGAACGCCGAAGACGCTTGCGCCGCTTGTCCCGGAGCGCCTTAGGAGGTATATCTCGTCTTGCTACCGTCCCGAGAACACTGTCGCCGTGCTGGCGGGGGCGTTCGACGACGCCCGCGCCGAAAGCCTGGTCCGCGGCGCGCTGGGGACGTTCAGGGCGGGGCGCCGCGTCGCGCGGGCGGTCGAAGTGCCGCCGTGCGAACTCAGGCCCGTGCACGAGCAGACCGTCCGCAAGGACGTGAGCCAGGCCCAGCTCGCACTAGGCTACCGCACTTTCGGCATAGGGGACAGCCGCAAGTATGCCGCGAGCGTCCTCGACGCAGTGCTTGGGCGAGGCATGATGAGCCGCCTGTTCCAGGAGCTTCGCGAGAAGCGCGGCCTGAGCTACGATATCTCGTCCCGCATGCAGTTCTTCAGCGACGCGGGAATGTTCTCCATAACCGCCGGGCTTGACGCCGCGTCCAAGGACGTCGCCCTTGCCACTATAGACAGGGAGCTCGACCGAGTGCGAGAGAGGCAGGTCCCCGCGGCGGAGCTGAAGCGGACCAAGGAGTTCCTTGTCGGGAATTTCCGGCTGTCGCACGAGAAGGTTACGTCGAAGCTGTTCTACTACGGGCATACGATGCTCTCCTTCGGGCGGCTCGTTTCTCCCCGCGAGCAGATAGACGGCATAAGGTCCGTGACCGCTGCGGACGTGCAGGGGGCGGCGCGGGCAATGTTCAGGCCCGGCTGCCGCAGCGTCAGCTGGGTTCTTCCCAGGGAGGTGTAGCCGTGCACGCCAGCCTTGCCGACATCGTGGCCGACGCCGCTGCGAATTCCATCGAGGCGCGCGCATCGCATGTGAAGGTGGACGTCGTGGAGGCCGGCGGCGAGATATCGCTGGTGATCGCCGACGACGGCAAGGGCATGGACGCGGGGACGTGCGCGCGCGCGTTCGATCCTTTTTTCACCGAGCCCGGCAAGCACGACGCCCGCAAGGTCGGAATGGGGCTTCCGTTCGTGAAGCAGACGTGCGAGGCGTGCGGCGGCAGCGTGTCGCTCGAAAGCGAAAAGGGGCGCGGCACCACGCTAAGGTGTTCGTTCCGCGCGGACAACATCGACGTTCCGCCGATGGGCGATCTCGCGGCGGCGGTGCTTTCGCTTTTCGGCTTCGCCGGCGACTTCGAGCTCGTCTTCACCCATAAAAAGGGCGGCGAGGAGTACACCATAAGCCGCTCGGAGCTGGCCGAGGCGGTCGGCGGCTTCGAGTCGGTCGACAGCCTTTCGCTTGCGCGCGAGTTCCTTTCCGGACAGGAGGAGGCTCTTTCGGGGCAGGAGGTGGCCGGCTCATGACACGTCCGCCGCTAAAGCTTCCGTTCGAATACAGCGACACTCCGGACTTCCGCGTCCTGGATCTCGAGCCTGACGGCGTGCGGTGCATACCAGTGCTCGGGCGCACTCATCTGAAGGCGTTCCCGGGGCATGTGACGAGCGAAGAGCACGTGCACGAAGAGGTCATAGAGATATCCTACTGCCAGAGAGGCGAGCTGGTGTTCGACAGCATGGGCGTCGAGTACCCGTTCTATCCGGGAATGGTGTTCGTTTCGCGTCCGAACGAAAGCCATCATCTCAGAGTCTTCCCAAAGGGCCTGCTGATGTACTGGCTCTTCTTCCGCATCCCGAAGGGGAACTTCCCTCTGCTCTCCCTTCCGCAAAAGGAGGCGCGCTGGCTGACGTCTTCGCTCATGGCGATGCCGCGAAGGCTCTTCCCCGGCGGCGACCGCATACGTCTGGCGTTCCAGCGCGTGTTCGGCGTGTACGACGCAGAGCCTCGCGGCACGCCTCAGCGGACTCTCCGCCTGCGTCTTGCCGTCCTGGATCTGCTGGTGGCCGTGCTGGACGCATCGGCGGAAGCGCCCGAGACGAAGGCCGGCAGCAAGCTTGCGCAGGTCGTGGAGGAGATTCGGGCGGATCCCGTGAAGCCGCTGTCGATCGACGAGCTCGTCTCCCGCCTTGCCCTTTCGCCCAGCAACCTGATCGTCCAGTTCAAGCGCATGACCGGCCTGCCTCCGCTCGCCTTCAGAAACGCGTGCCGCATCGACCTCGCCAAGCGCGAGCTGAAGCGCGGCAAGGTTTCCATCGCCGCCCTCGCGGGCAAGCTTGGCTACTCGTCGGCCCAGAACTTCGCGACGCAGTTCCGCCTCGCGACGGGCAAGACGCCGCGCGACTGGCGCTGAAGCCGCAAAAAGAAAGGAGACGCCTCGCCTATGCCCCGTTCGAAGACTCCCGAGAAACGGCTCAAGTGGGCCGAGATATTCGAGACGCTCCAGCGCGACATCCGCGGCGGAGCGTATCCTCAGGGCGTGGCGCTGCCTTCGGAGGAGGCGCTGATACGCAGGTTCGGCGTCTCGCGCATAACCGCCGTCCGCGCCATGGACGAGCTTCGCAAGCGCGGCCTCGTGTGGCGCAAGCGCGGCTGCGGCACCTTCGCCACGAGCGTGGCGTGGAGGGAGTCCGGCAGACTGGGCTTCATCTTCCCCAGCCTTTCCTTCGGCGAGATATTCCCCTCGATATGCCAGTCGCTTACGCGGTTCGCCCAGAAGGACGGCTACTCGGTCGTCCTAGGCGACATATCGTCGCCCCAGCCAAGCCGTCGGGCGCGCGAGGCGTGCGACGTCGCGCGCATGTTCGTCGCGCAGGGCGTCGCAGGCGTCGTTTTCCAGCCGCTAGCCTTCCTCGAGTCGCCCGAGCGCGTGACGAGGCGCATCCTCGACCTGTTCGCCGAGGCCGACATACCGGTCGTGCTGCTGGACCGCGACATCCTCGGCACGGACGCGCCTCACGACTTCGTCGGCATAGACAACCTCTCCGCCGGCCGCGCCCTCGGCGCGCATCTCGTGGAAAGGGGGGCGAAGCGGATCGGCTTTCTCATGCGCCCGAAGTGCGCGTCGGTCATACGCGACAGGCTGGACGGCGTGATGAGCGCGGTCGGTCGCAAGGCGTGGTCCGGCGGCGTGATCGTCGCGGAGCCGTCCGACGCCAGGACTCTGGCGCATGTCTTTTCGGGAAGGGGCCGTCCGGACGCCGTTGTCTGCGAGTCGGACTACGTCGCCGCCCAGCTGCGCAACACGCTTGCGGCGTTCGGGCTTTCGGTGCCCAAGGACATTCGTCTGGCCGGGTTCGACGACGTGCGCTGCGCAGTCTCGGCGACGCCGCCTCTGACAACCGTCCGCCAGCCGTGCGACGATCTCGCTCTCGTCGCCTACAAGACGCTGCGGGAGAGAATGCGCGAGCCGTCGCTTCCCGCGAGGCGGATACTTCTTTCGGCACCTCTTGTCGTGCGGGACTCGACGAGGTAGCGGGCGTCCGCCGGAATGACGCCGCATTTCGCAGATTCACCCAAACTAGGCGACTTTTTGGTATAATATCAGGTCAACATGAGCTTCAAGCTGACAGATCCGATGGGCACGGCGCCGAGGGAGGCGCCGTTCACGCAGAGCGTGTCGACCGGCGTGCCGTGGCACAACCTGCCCGTGACGAGGGAGTACACGCTCGGGCAGCTTCTCGACCAGACGGTCGCGAGGTGCGGCGAGAACGACGCGGTGGTGTACGCCGACCGCGACTACCGTCTGACGTGGTTCGAGTTCTCCGAGGAGGTGGACTACGTCGCGAAGGGGCTGATGGCGCTCGGCGTCAGGCGCGGCGAGAA
>JAEEZC010000110.1 GCA_016288465.1 Verrucomicrobiota bacterium
CGCCAGCCGCCTGGCCGGTCACGAAGCAGGGGCAGATGAGCCTGAACGTGTCTATGGTGTCGCCCTTGCCGAGGCAGCGGCCTGCGCAAAGCAGGTTTTCGATCTTCTTGGGCAGAATCTGGCGGTAGCAGACCGGGAACGCAGCATGGGGACCGTCCTGCCCGCACCAGCCGATGACATCCTCGAAGTCCAGACCCTCGTGGATTTCCTTGCGACCGATGACGAACTCAGCCGCTATGAGGCGCGACTGACGAACGCCGATCTGCGACGCGGAGTTCGTCGTGTACACGTGCTCCCAGCCAGGCGTTGAGCGCATCTGCATGACCGCATCCCAGTTCTTGCGGCGCTGCTGCACCTCTATGCGCGAAAGGTCGCGGACAGAAATGCCGTTGCCCGTCTCCAGCGAAGCGGCGCCCCAGCATGCGTCGGGGTTGCCTTCGTTGCCGCGACGCCTGAACTTCGCCTTCGAATCGGCGGGGGGATTGATCGTGTCCATGTTGCCCCAGCGGAAAACGGTGGATATGGGCGCGGTCACCTGGTTGTAGTCGCCGCCGGCCTTGAAGAGCATGTCCGCGTCGCCGGTGCAGTCTACGACCTGCTTCGCGAGAATCGCATGACGGCCCTCCTTCGACTCGAACACGACGCCGACGACCTTGTCGCCTTCCTGAACCACGTCGACGCCCCAGCAGTGGAAGAACATGTCGATCTTCGACTCGGCGACCATCTCGTCCATGAGGACCTTGGCGCATTCCGGATCGACTGTCGGCCGCCACATTCCCTTGGGGCACGTGCTCTCCGGCTGTGACGAGAACTCCATGCCGTACTTGCCGGCGCGCTTCATGAAATCCTCGCATACGCCGCGTGTCGCCAGCTCCCATCCGCCGGACGCGGTCTTGCGGCTCGTCGCGAGCATGACGAGCACCATGCCGTTGGTGAAGAGACCGCCGAGAGAGCCGTAGCGCTCGACAAGCGCGACCTTGACGCCAGCACTTGCGGCCGCGACCGCGGCCGCGAAGCCGGCAGGCCCGCCGCCTACGACCACGACGTCAGTCGTGTGGAACACGGGCAGCTCCTTCGCCGGCTCGCACACCCTGCCGTTCCTGACAAAGCAGCTCGGCCCGTCCTGCATCGTGTGCTCAAGAGGGAAGATGTGCTTTCCGAACCATGTGTTCTCGGGATCGCCGCAGCTGCCCGCCGGCAGTTTGCTGTAGTCAGGCACGTACTCGTCGCCGAACGCGACGCCTGCGGCCGCAGTGGCTCCGCAAAGTCCGAGCCCCTTGAGGAAATCCCTTGCCGTGATGTTCTTCCCGGCGAAACCATTATCTTTCTTCACTCCGTGACCTCCATACGTGTTTGACAACAAATGCATTCGCCATCATGGCGAGAAAGTCTTCGCTATCGGCTTGCCCTCGAGCCCGAAGCAGACCTGCGGCACAACGGAAAAACTCAGTGCCTTCTTCTCCGGCGGCTCCTTCGCGAGAAAGAGGCACTTGCCGGGCAAGTTCGCCATGCTCTCCGGGAGCGTCGCGGCTCCGGCCGCCGCGCCGCCTATGAACGCACGTCTCGTCGTCATCTCCCGGATCTCCCTTCTCCTACCTTCTCTTGCCCGTGTCAGCACCGGACTGCGGCAGGAATATCTTGGTGATCGCCTTGCCCTCCAGCCCGAAGCACTCGCGGGGAACCGCGCTGAACTTGATCTGCTGCCCTTCCGCAAGCTCGCTCGCGGCGAAGAGGCACTTCGTCGGCATGTTCGACATGCTCTCGGGCAGCGTCGCGCCCTCGGCGACCACCTTGCGCACGACAGGGTCCTTCCCCGCCGTCTTCGCCGTGACCACGTAGTCGAACACCCTGCACACCTCGCCAGAACGCTGCGCCTTGGTCGTCTTGGCAAACGGGATAGTCACGCAGTAGCAGGGCTTGCCCTTGAACGACGGACCGAGATTCGGATGCCCGTCCGGGAAGAACTCCACGTCCAGCTTGGCGGAAAACGGGAACTGCGGAGGGCGCCGCGCCGCCTTTCTCTTGTCGTGGTCGAACGGGCCTCCGAGCTGCGCCGGCAGGGGAATCTTCCATGCCGGCCCGAGAAGCTGCTTGCATTCGCTCGGCACATGCAGCCGCTGCACGTTGAGATGATCGTCGTACACCTGAACAAGCAGCACACCGCCCTGGCCCTTGACATTGTTGTCGATGTCCATGACGTGCTTCTTGCTGGTCGGATGCCAGACCGACGACATGTTGTCGTACGAGAACTCCGCGGCGGAATCAATCAAACTGCCGGCGCTTATGGACGTGAACGCCCCTTGCCACACTGCTCGCTCGTTGGAGAGCGCGATGTGGGAGTGGGCGTTGATCGAGACGGCGTTCGGAAATGGATAGAGCGTTCTCGTCAGCGGCCCGGAGCCCGTGCCAATGTACTCGAAACCGCATCCTGGAACTGCCGGGAATTTGTGGGTGAGGACGAAAAACGGCTTGTTTTTATCGAGCGACGGGGCGGCGTTGGAGATGAAATCCTCCAACTTCGGATTGAACTGCGCGTCCTGGCCGCCGATGAACGTGTAGCCCTTGATCTCCTTCTTCCAGGCGAGCTCCCATTCCTGGTTGAATAGGCTTTTCCAGGTCTTCGCCGCATTATCCCCATAGTTGAAGCGCAGCGCCTCCTGCCTTTCCTTGGGAATTTTGTCCCACCTGCCAGTCCAGCCGTATGCGTCATGGTCGCCAGTGACGACCAGAAGCTCCACCTTCGACCCGCCCTTGCCGCGTCCGCCAGGAAATATCTTGTTCCAGGAGTCGGCAAAGCTGACCAGCTCGGAAATCTGGCCCGAGTACATTATGTCGCCAAGAACGGCCACCGCATCCACCTTCTTCTGCCTGAAGAATCGCAGCACCCCTTCAAGCTTCTCCTGGTTTTCCGGATACTTCTCCCTGATTGTAAGCTCGCTAAGCACTCCGAACGTCATATTTGGCGCCGACGTCTTCGCCGCCCATGTCCCTATTGGAAACGCCGCGGCACCAGCGGCCGCAACACCTATGAATGCACGTCTAGTAGTCATCTCTCGTCCCTTCTTTCTACTTTTTCGCAGTGTCCACGCCCGTCTGCGGCAGGAATATCTTGGTGATCGGCTTGCCTTCCAGACCGAAGCACTCGCG
>JAEEZC010000111.1 GCA_016288465.1 Verrucomicrobiota bacterium
CACGAAGGCCAACTTCGACAAGCTGACGCTGGTGAGCGGGAATGAGCCTCCGGAGACGTCCGTCGAGCTGTCGCCCGGCGAGTCGCGCAGGTGGGAGGCGACCTACGCGCCGCAGACGCACAGCGCGTCCGAAGGCGACATACACGCCGATGTGCATTTTGCCGAAAACCTTTCCGGCGACGTCTACGCGCAATCCGCGCAGATGACGGTGGTGGAGCTGGAGCTGACACCCTGGGCGGACAAAGAGGGATTTCCGCATAGGCATCTGCTGGGAGTCAAAGAGGCTGTTCATTGTCGTGCATATCCAGACGTTGGAACGTGGCACGAAACAGGAGGGGGTGAGCTTAAAGATTGGGATGGGCCCTATTACGTGTGCCCGCTTGTGTCGGACGGAAGCACTCTTAGTTATTCCGCTGGCTCTGCCAGCTATAATGTCAACCTTGATATTGTAGAGCCAAGCGCTATGGAGGCTCGTTCGCCCATTGCGATGAGTTTTGGCGTTCCAGAGAATCGTGCGGGAGGAATAGGCATGAATCTTCGAATATATGTGCTTCCCGAGACTGTTAGCTTTTCTGGAATTGCCATGGAGGAAATACCGTCGACTCAGGGTAGCCACACTGGGTATTTCGAAAACCCATACTTCGCAAAAATCTGGTACCACACGGAAGAAATGTGGGCCGGTCGCTGGGGCAATATCGACTATGAAAATTACTGGGATGTTGATCGTGCGTGGGGAGGCGACGAAATGCCTCATGAGAAGCAGGACGGAACAGTGACATTCAATCTCAACGAGGGGGCCTGGCGTAATGGCGATATTGTTTGGAATATTAGCTGGGGATGGGCGGAGAAGGACAGAAAACCTGGCGATTCGCCCGCCAAGCCGCTTGCAACGCCATACAACCAGGAGTTTCATATTGACGCAAGCGGAACATTGTCGGTATCTAAATTCCAGCACACAGCCGTGCGCGGAACTAACGACGTCTTTCGTCTGAATGGCGACGTTGTACAACCGACACCAGCATATTGAGGAGAAATGGAATGAAAGTGTTTGATGGTAGAATTCTTGGACTCGCATTTGTATGTGCCGTCATTGTGTGCACTTCAACATCATGTAGGAAAGAAGAGGAACATGCCGCCACAGCGACCGACGTTGCCGTGGCTAAGGTCAAGGAAGAGCCTCCGCCTAAGTGTGATAGTGCGGAGCCGTTCGGAAAAGCGGTCTCAAGAAAAGAACAATTCATAGCTGAATTTGAACGTTTGTTGGTCTGCTCCAACATGACAGTTAGTGCCACGGAAAGCGCGGCGAATAAGTTGTGCTGGGAAATACGAAAAATTCAGGATAATACTGAGGCTTTAAGGCTATATGATCAGTTGTTTGAAATGGCTATGTCGCATGATGCGACGGCAACAGATTATTATTCAAGGCAGAACTGGTATTGCGCATTGTTCTACATGGCTGGTCAGGTGTTCACTTTCTCTCAGGGCTTGAGGAAGGATTCGTTTGAAGATTGGGATAAGCTGTTCCTGTTCTTCAAGAAATACACGGATGAGATAACGGCAGTAGAAGGTAGTCTGCCAAGTGTTGACTATCAGTACTGGAAGTGGGCGGATGCAAAGAAGGGGAGCTATTTGCGAGGCTTAAAGGGAGACTTGAAAATGTGGGTTCGCGTGATACGCGACTTTCATTTTCCTAAGCTCAGCGAGGGACTGTCCGAAGAACAGAAGACCGACATTCTGCGTCGATTTGACGAACTTAAAAAGTATACGGAGATGCCTCCCAATTTCCGTGGAGAGAAGAAGAACGCCGAGCCCAGGTCGACTGTAGACGCATCAGACGACGGCTCTGTTCCTCCGGCGCGGAAATAATTCTCGAAAAGCGAGATAAAAGCCAGGGGGACGTTTTATCCTGCTCGGTTTTGCAACTGCCTCTGTGGATCGGATTGCATCGGCGCGGGTATGGTATAATATGCACTGTGAGACGTGTGCGTGATGGAAAGGCAAGGTTTGGGCGTGGACGCAGCGGCGGAAGCCGGATGCATTCGCGTTTTGCCGCGCGCGCATGCCGCTTGACTGCCACTGCCGACGGCGTGACTTTTTCGCTTTCCAACGGTGTTGCGTTTACGCGCAGCCTTGTTCGCGACGCATTCAGGCGTTCGCTTGTCACTGGCATCGCGAACTCGGTTGGCGGCAATCTCGTGTATTCTTATGACGCGCTAAGTCGGCCTGTCAGCCGCAATGCAGACGCTTTCGATTACAACGAAAGAAGCGAGGTTTCGGCTGCGTTGGTCGCGGGGAATTCTGCGGAATATGACTACGATTATATCGGGAACGAGACAAGCTGGACGGCGAACTGCCTCAACCAGTACACGGAGTTCCCTCATGACGATGACGGCAACCTTCTTTCCGACGGCGTGTTCTCGTTTGCGTACGATTCCGCGAACAGGCTCAAGACCGTATCCTCGAACGGTGTCTTGCTCGTGACGAACTTCTACGACGCAAAATCCCGCCGCGTGAAGAAGGTGACGCCAAGCGCAACTACGACTTTCTTCTACGACGACTGGAATCTCATAGAAGAACGAAATGCCTACGTGAACGGCGAAACCTCCACGATCCGCTATTTCTGGGGCAAGGACCTTTCAGGGACGATGCAGGGCGCGGGCGGCGTCGGTGGATTGCTGTTCCTCACCGTTGATGGCGTTCCTTACGTTCCGTTCTACGACAACAACGGCAACGTGATGCGCTACTGTGGTTCCAACGGCAGTGTCGTCGCCGAATACGCATATGACGCTTTCGGCAAGACAATCGCCAAGTCCGGCCCGCTCGCACACGTCTTCCGCCACCGCTTCTCGACAAAATACTACGATACCGAGACCGGTCTCTACTACTACGGCTACCGCTTCTACCACCCGTCCATCATGCGCTGGCTCAATAGGGATCCGATTGAGGAAGCAGGAGGTCGAAACTTGTACGGCTTCATCAGCAACGCTCCTGTAATCGGCATAGATGCTCTCGGCAGGAAAGGGCTGACATTGCGCTATGATTTCGCGCAGGACACGAACTTTCTTGAGCGGTTGGTCAACTGGCCAACTCCCAGCAGAATATCAGTGAATGAGGCCATTGCTGACATTAAAAATCGAGTCAAACCATACAACAAATCCGGCAGGGGAAAGTGCAACTGCATAAAGAAAATTGTTCTGGCAGGGCATGGCTCTGAGGGGGTGGCCGGGTTTGGAGAAGATGGAGTTAATAGCCTTGCCGGAAGCTATTTCAAGGGGAGCCGAGATGTTCCATCCTTCCCACGAGACGTGTTTAGCTTGCTTGACACAGTGAAAAGCCTATCATGTGATAAAATGACCGTAGAGTTCGCGACGTGCGAGTCCGGATTAGGGAAACTAGGCGAAGACCTACGCTCAGAACTTACAAATTTCTTTGGCGGGAATGTTACCGTAGTCCTGTACGATGTGAGGGTGAAACCCATGTTCAACATAGTGTTTAGGGAACCGTCTATATTTAGGAAGTTTAGGGAACAGTCTAAATGAATGGACAGTCGGAAGAAATGAAGCGACGTTATACGTGGAAAGCATTTTGTCACGATGCTAAACTTGCTGGGGTGTCGGCAATGTTGTTCATATTCGCATTTTCATTCTACGCAGATTGGTGTGAGGCTTTATGGAAAACTAGATGGGGTGTGTTCTTCAGCCGAACAGTGAAAGCGGAGGTAAACTGTTATTTGCTGGAGTTCGCCATGCAATATGAAGGGGCTTCGTTTGATAAACTGTCGCGTCCTGCGTTCATCAAGTCCGTGGAACGGTGTTCTTCGAACGTGGTCAACAACGTGATCTATGTGGGAACGACAAACCGATGCGACTGTTTCATTCACAACAGCGATTTCTGCTCTCATCGTGTGCGCATTGAACCTCAATGTGTAGCCATGGCGACCCGAATGCCGTTCACGGACGATGCGTCTCGCTGGCAGCTCGTTTCTACCAATCCAGTGAAGGCGTCTGTTGCCCTGGCAGAATTCCTCGGGGTTGAAAGACGCTGACAATGCACAGGATGGAGTTCTCATGAAAATTCGAACCTCTCGGCAGACGTTATTCCATGACATCAAAATCGTGATCTTCACGATGTCGGCTATTGCAGTTGGACTTCTCCTTCATCTTGACAATAGCGAAAAGTCGTGGGACGCCATGTGCGCCAGATGCGAGGAAAGGCTGCAGAAAGCGCAAAAGAATAGTCTGCCCTTTGAACTGCGCAAGAAGTACGACGGTGTGCTGTTCGAAACGGTTAGCATGAATAAGCTTGTGTCGATGGTTGAGGAATGCGCAGACAACAAGGTGAACAACGTTCTTTACATGGGCACGTCCAAGGGATATGACTATTTCATCCATAACAGCGATTTCAGGAGACGCCGGGTCAAGACGGAAGCATGCGTCTCCGCGAAAATCCGACTGACAAAGGATGTAACGCGATGGATTGCCGCCACCGGCACGACGGCCCAAGTAGCACTGACGCTCCAGCGTTTGGTTGGTGGCGTAACCCAAAGGGCAGAGAAACAGCCCTAACCTTTGCTAGTCCGCGCACAACCGCGCGGCGGATGTCCCCACGGCCTTTCCACGGAGCGCGGCAAACGAGAGCTCATACCGTTGCTCGCGCTCCGAGTGGACGCTTGGCGGCATGGGCATGCGCTTCAGTTTCTGACGATCTTGATTATGCGCATCCCGCGCGCCACGCGCGCAGAGTAGAGCCAGTCGCGGCGCGGAATGTGTTAGAGAGATGAGACGGCGTGCAGAAGCCCGCGCATTTTGCGATTTCTGCCATCGTCTTGTCCGTATTGCGCAGCAGGAGCTTGACGAGCGCGATTCGCTGGCGCATGATCTCCGTCCCTATCGACCGGTTGAGGTCTGCGTGGAAGCGCTTGTCGAGGATGTTTCGGCTGATCCCGAGCGCGTCGGCTATCTGCGCCGCGCCGAAAGGCCTTGCCAGGTTCGCGGCGATGTAGTCGAGCGTCTTCTTGACGACAGGGTCGCTTGATGCGATGATGTCGGTGGATCGACGCAGGCATATTCCGTTCGGCGGAATCAGCACCGGCGCCTTCGGGGCCGCCTCCCCGTTCATCAGCCGGTCCAGGAGGGCTGCGGCCTCGTAGCCGCCCGTCTCAAGGTTCTGGTCGATAGACGAAAGCGGCACGGACTGGTTTTCGCAGATTATCGGGTCGTTGCCTATGGAGAGGATGGCCAGCTCCTCGGGGACGGAGACGCCTACCCGTTCCGCCGCGTCAAGGAGCCGCGCGGCGTCCGCTTCGTCGTATGTGAGCGCCGCGAGAGGCTTTGGCGCTTCCTTGAGCTTTCGGCCGATCCATCGCATGAACGCGGCCCAGTCGTTTCGCCTTGCCTTTGGGAGCGATTCCTCGGCGATCCACCTTGCGGCGGGGGTCTTCTCCGCAAGGCCGCCGTATCGCAATGCGTGGACGTTGCCCCATCCAGTGGAAAACCAGACGATGTTCCTGAAGTTCCTCTCCGCGAAATGCTCGGCGGCGAGCCTGCCTATGCCGACATGGTCGCTTGTGACGCGCGGAACATTGATGTCGGGGCGGCTCATGGTGATGTCCACAACCGGGATGCCGCGCCTCTTTATCTTCAGGATGGTTGCAACGGAAGTCGCATCGGAGCGCAGCGCGGCGACTACGCCGTCGCCGTTCCACGCAAGAGGGCGGTGTCCGAGGCGGTCCTGTATCATCAGGTGCCAGCCGTGCTCGCGAGCATACCGCGCAACGCCTGCGACGCGCATTGCGCTGAAAGGGGATATCATCACCAGTACGTTCTTCTTCATGGTGCCCGCAATTATACTATATCCTCGCTGAATAATGCAAGAACTGATATTCAAAATGCAATTGTCTGTATGGCAGGGGAATTGCTATAATTCAGGCATGAAAGCTAAGGCATGGAGACTCTATGGAGCGAAGGACGCCCTGCTCGAGGACATCGAGCTCGAGCCTGCGGGCGATGAGGGGATCGTCGTAGAGATTGTCACGAACACGATCTGCCTCAGCGACTACAAGGGCGTGACGCTCGGCACGGGGCACAAGCGAGTGCCGCGCGACATCGCGACGCGCCCGACGATGTTCGGCCACGAGGTTTCGGGCATCGTGCGCGAGGTGGGCGAGAAGTGGAAGAACCAGTTCCACGTGGGCCAGCACGTGGGACTCCAGCCTTCCCTGAACATCCCCGGCCACGAGCTGGAGACCGTCGGCTACGCCTGGCACACGATCGGCGGCGAGACGACTCACGTGTACCTCCCCTCCATCGTGATGGAGATGGGCTGTCTTCTGCCGTATGACGGCGACGCGTTCTTCAAGTGCTCGCTTGCGGAGCCGATATCGTGCATCGTCTCAGGCTTCCGCACGAACTACCACAACGCCTTCTGCTCGCACGACCTAGAGGTCGGAATCGTCGACAAGGGGACGATGCTCCTCATGGCCGGTTGCGGCGCGATGGGCCTTGGATGCATCGACATCGCCTGCCACGGCCCGGAGAAGCGTCCGCGGCGCCTTGTCGTCACCGACATCGACGACGCGCGGCTTGCGCGTGCGGCAAGGATGTTTGGAGTGCGGGAGTGTGGGAGTGAGGGAGTGTGGGAGTGTGGGAGTGCTGTGGTTGCGAAGGGGGTGTTGAACGGAGTGGAAGTCATATTCGTCAACACGAAAGATGTCGAAGACCCGGTGAAGCTGCTAAAGAGCTTCAACCTCGTGGACGACGCACGCGCCGACAATCCGACTTCGACGGGCGGCGGCTACGACGACATATTCCTCTTCGCGGCGGTTCCAGCGCTCATTACGCAATGCTCCGATCTCCTTGGCTTCGGCGGCTGCCTCAACTTTTTCGCTGGCCCCACCGACCAGCACCTGATGGCCAGCTTCAACTTCTACAACGTCCACTACCTCATGCACCACGTCGTAGCCAACTCCGGCGGAGACGTGAAGGACATGGCGGACTCGGTCGATTGGATTGGCAAGGGCTATCTGCATCCGGAGGTGATGATTACGCACGTCGGCGGGCTTGACTCCGCGGCGGAGGCGACTTTCGACATGTTGAAGGTCCCTGGCGGCAAGCGGCTCGTCTATACGCACGTCAACATGCCGATGACCGCCATCGCCGATTTCGCGGAGAAGGGGAAGAGCGATCCGTTCTTCGCCGAACTCGACCGCATCTGCTCGGCGAACAAGGGACTCTGGTGCAAGGAGGCTGAAGACTATCTTCTCGCCCACGCGCCCAAGGTCGAGATCGGAGAGCCGAAGGAGCTTGTCAAGGAGCGCGTCATAAGACTGGGCGAGTGAACGAATTCCCATCATGTAAAACAAACACGAAACAAAAAGGAGAGAAGCAATGAAACTGCACGAAATCATCAAAAAACCAACGGGGGGTAGTTTAGCGCTTCTCTCCGCGGTTTGTCTCGCGGCCTTGACGGGCTTTGGTGCGATGACACAGATTGACGTGTCGCTCAATTCCGCCTCCTATGTAAAGATTATGGATCATGCGGGGCCTCTTGCGGGGACATGGTCGCTTGCGGGCATAACTGCGCACAACGGGGCGCAGCAGACCTATTTCCTGTGTACATCCAACAGAATCTATACGTCGGCGACGGCAGCGGCCGCCGTGGGTGCATTGCCGAAAGGACCGTATGTCCACCAACTCTCTGTCTTCAACCAGTGGGACGGAACGCGGACGCGATCATATCGTGTGCAGCTGGCGCAGCCGGTGGGCGAAAACGGACTTTACGCCCGCGTGGTGTCGGTCACGGTGTCGCAAGAGGGCGTGAACCTCCTTTCATGTCCCGATCCGCGCGAATTGATGGATGACGCGACGCAAATCGCGGCATCGTATACGAGCGCCTCCGACTTGGCGAATTTCTCGGTCACGAAGCTTTATCTTGAGAAGAGCGAGGCGTATGTCGAATCGCCGGGCACGTTATTTATGAACAGCGGCTGGTGCGTCACCCCGACGACGCGCATAGAAGTTGATTTCGCGCTGACGGACACCTCGAACAGCCAGACCCTCTTCGGTTACCGCGACGGTGCGAACTCCGAACGCTGCTTGTGCTACATTGGGTCGGGCCGCATCTCGTTCGACTGCACGACGGCGGGCGGGGCGCGCAGTGCGCTGAACGTCTTTGATGTGGACACGGAGCGCCACGTCGCGATTATCGACTTCACTTTGCCGGTTGACCATTGCCAGATACTGACGGACGGTGTGTTCGCGAAGGGATTCACGCTGACGAACAATTTCCCTGAGACGACGGGCAAATACCCGGTCGGCATCTTCGGACAGAACCGTGCGCAGTCGTGCGTTTATACGAACATCTCGCAGACGACATGGAGCGGCCCGGCTAAGATGAAACTCTACGGAATGAGGATATACGACGACGGGGTGCTCGTCAGGAACTTCCTGCCGCGCTCGCGCGTCGGCGTCGCGGGGTTGCGCGACGAGGTGACCGGGGTGTTCGTGACGGGTGAGGATGTTTCACTCTTCACGGCCGGCGGCGGCGGGGTGGAAGAGTCAGACGATCCGTATCTCCTTCTCGACAACGCGCTCGGAAACGGCGTCGCGAACGCGAGCCACTACATCAAGACCGGATATCCCGTCGGGCCCGATACGCGCATCGAATTCGACTTCGCGCAGGCGGTCAGCCACAATTCCAATCCGTACATCTTCTCGGCGTGTGCGGACTACACCACCTTAAGCTCCACATCCGGCACCAGTATGATGGAACTCTACACCTTGGCCAACAGCGGCTACGGATACACCTACAATGGTACGCAGAAGTTCTACGCAAGCGCCGGCGGCGTGCAGGATCTCGTATCGACCAGGGCGGCGGACAAGCGCAGGACGTTCGTGATGTCCGCCTCTTCGCTCGGCTTCATCACGGCGGGATGGACAAATGTGACGGTCACGACCGACGGTTCGTTCGCGACAACGCTCAGCGACATGGTCATCGGCTGCCGCAACGACTGCACGCGCTTCTCGTCGCTGAAAATCTACGGACTAAAGTACTACGAAAACGATGAACTCGTCAAGAACTACATCCCGACGGTGACGAACGGCGTCCCGGCGCTTGTCGAGGCGACGAGCGGCGTCGCGCTTTATCCCGTGACATACTGGAGCGGAGCGACGACGAACATCACACCCGCTTCGGCCGGCGGCGCAATCCGGTGCACGGACGGATCTGACGAGGCGTATCTCGAATTCGACGGAACGGTGGGACACGCCATCAACACCGAATACACCGTCACAAAAGATACCGCCATCGAAATCGACATGTCGCTCTTGACCACGCAGGTTTCGCCGCAGCAGTTCCTCTTCGAGCAGCGCGGCTATGTGAGCGCGACCAGCGGCAACGGCGTGTGGGCTCGTCTCTATGTCAATGCGGCGGGTTTCGCCTATTCACTATGCGACTATGTGATAAAAGGAACGACTCACGGTTCTTTCACATCGACAGGGGTCAAGGCGAACAACAACGAACGGCGGCAGATAAAGCTGGACGGTTTTGCCGGGACATGGTCGATAAAGAACGGCGAGACGGTGCTCGGGTCGGGAAGCCTTGCGGGGGTGCGCACGGCGACGGATTGCACCAGAACGCTCTATATCGGCGGAAGATATGACGGAAACGGCAACCCCGCCATGATGCGGCTCTACAACTTCAGGATATCGGAGGCGGGCAAAGAGGTGCGCAACTACATGCCGTGCGTAAGAAACGGCATCGCCGGACTCTACGAGACGCACGCGAACGAATTCCTGCCGCTTGCGGGCGGCAAGGTGAGCGGCGCGACGCTGAAGGGCGAGGCGTTTCAGATCGCGCCCGAGCCGGCGAAGCTTGCGAAGGGCGACGCCCCGGCGACCCTCAGGTGCCTTGCGGCCGGCGCGCAGAGCTACGAATGGTATGTTGACGGCGTGAAGATCGACGGCGAGACGGGCGAGACGCTCTCGGTCGAGTGGATCGGCAAGAGGCCTTATACCCGCACGTATTCGGTGCGCCCGGTCTATACCGTGTTCAACGAGCGGGTTCTCGGCGACCCTGCCGAGGCGCTCGTCGAGTTCACGCCGCAGGGGCTGGTAATTTCCATCAAGTAGGGAACTGGATGTGCTGAAGCTGAAGTGCGCAGAGCATGCTTTCCTTGTCGTAGCGACGTTGACGGTTGCGCCGTGTACTGGCGGTGTTTTTTCGGGCGTCAGATGCGACACGTCCGCGCTGCCATCGGACAAGCGCTTTGTGTCCGATCTTGTGGTGGACCGTATCGAAAAGCGCACGCCGCCATCCGGGAGGGGCGGCGGCCTGACCGTGAGGTTCGTCTTAAACCCGTCGATTCAGGGCGAGAACGCGGTCATAGCCGTGAAGGGCTCCGCCGCGACCGTGACAGCTGGTCGGTTTGTCGGCATCGTGCAGGGTGCAGGAGCGCTCCTGCGACGAATCAGGTACGGACGCGAAACGTTTTCGCTTGAAGACGGCGAGTTCTCGTTCAAGCCCGCGAAGGGATTCCGGATGGCGTATCTTGCGCGGCACTTCCAGAACTGGTACCACCATGCCACAGCGGACGAGATGTGCGGGTACATCGACGATCTGGTTCTCGCCGGGTACAATGGGTTTGATTTCCAGATAGCCTACCCGACGGCGGACCGCGCCGTGGATACGGCCGACGAAATGCGCCGTTTCCTGGAGGTGTCCGCAAAGGCGCTCGACCGGGTTCATGCTCTTGACTGCACATTCATGTCGAGCGGCGGCAGCAACCAGGCTCCGCTCGACACGCCTGAGGAGCTGCGCGCCGAACCGAACGTCATCAAGGGTCGCGGCAACCTTGGCTTCAACGTGTGCCCCGCGAAGCCGGGCGGGACGGAGTACCTGTGTGACTATCGCCGACGTCAGCTGTCCGAGACGGCAGGCATGAAGATCGACGCCTTCATGTACTGGCCTTTCGACGAGGGGGGCTGCAACTGCGCAAAGTGCAGGCCGTGGGGCGGGAATGGCTTTCCAAGACTCATCGAACGACTAGACGCGGTCAACAAGGCTGCGCATCCCGGCGCGAAAACGGTGGTCAGCACATGGGTCTATGCCGATGAAGACTGGCCAGGTCTGTACAGCTGGCTCGAAAGGCGCGGCGGCGTGGACTACATACTCGTCGATTCGCACACGGACTTTCCCCGCTACCCGCTCGAACATCCAGTGCCGAGGAACATACCCGTGCTGACATTCCCCGAGATCAGCATGTGGGGGAGGGCCGTCTGGGGCGGCTACGGCGCTACGATGATGCCCAGGCGCTTCTCGCGTCTCTTCCGCCAGGCGGAGCCGGTGTCCGGAGGCTTCATGTGCTATTCGGAGGGACTTTACGAGGACGTCAACAAAGAGGTTGTAGTCGGGCTGTACGTCAATCCAGAGACGGACACGGGCGACATTCTGCGCTCCTATGCGTCGTACTGGTTCGCTGGCGCCGATTCGGAGGACTTCGTGCGGCTCTGCGACATTCTGGAGGCGAACCACAAGTTCCCTGGCAACCACTCGCACGTGCGCTTTGACGACGTTCCCGAAGACGGCGAGGAAATGTCCGCGTACCGCAGACGGGCTTCGGAAGCGTGTGCGATTGCAGAGAGGATGGATTCCGCGATGCTGCCGGGCCTGCGCGGTTCGTGGCGCTGGCGGCTTGTCTTGCTGCGGACGCTCATCGACCGCGAGATATTCAACAGACGCGAGGAGGCGCCTGAATCGGCGCGGCCGTATTTCGACGAGCTTGTGCGGATATATCACGCCGAGAAGCAACTCGACATCTGGCGCAGGACGGGGAAGGGCGGCTATACCGTGCCGCACTACCCCGCGTCGACGGGGAAGGCCAAGATTGCCGCCGCCTGGGAGCACGGCGAGCCTGTGACTACGTACTGGTTCGGTCCGGGGTGTCCAGGGACGAACAGCGTCGCGATGACCGATGCCTGGGCTGCGCAGCTGAAGGAGGGCGGGTTCAACACCATATGGGCGCGCAGGCCGGAAGACCTCGACATTGCCGCGAGGCATGAACTTCGCGCAATCTACTGCATTGACCCGGGAACGGAATGGGCGAAGGTCGACCTTGACGATCAGGCGCAGAGGGACGCGCTTGCGGAGAGGGTAAACCGCGTAAAGGACCATCCCGCGCTGTACATCTACGAACACTATGACGAGGCGTCGGCCGAGCTGTTCCCCGAACTTGCACGGGTCAGGGAGTTCGTCAATTCGCTTGATCCCGCCCACGCAATGTGGCACAACCTCCTGCCGACATATGCCAGCCACAGGCAGCTGGGCGTCGGCGGCAAGGCGGGAGAGCTCCCTCTCATGGGCTTTCCGGGCGACAAGATCGCCTCGTATTGGGAGCATGTGCGGCTCTTCTGCGACATCTACCAGCCGGAGTTAATCACGTACGACCACTACCAGTTCAAGGTCAACGGCGACTCAAGGAAGTACTTCCTGAATCTCGGACTGATCCAGCAGGCCGCCGCCGCGCGAGGCGTGCCGTTCTGGAACGGGCTTCAGGCCTGCACGTGGGTCCCTGGCAACCTGGCCTCGCCGAAGTCGCCGCGCATCCCCAACGTGGATGAGATGCGCTATCTCGCGCACACGACTGCGGCATACGGTGCGAACGGACTTTACTGGTACGTCTATTGCCGACGTCGCCACGACGGGACGATCGCGTCCCTGGACGGCACGACAGGCGAGAAGTTCGAGGGCGTGAAGAAGATCAACCGCGAGTTCGTCGCGTTTTCCAGGGTTCTCGGCGGACTCGCCTTCAAGGGCGCGTTCATGCAGGGTGTGCATGCGACGGGTACTACGCCGTTCGGGGCGCAGGCTCTTCTCAAGATTACGCCAGAGACGCCCCGTACGGAGATAAGGGAACTACAGCGGCTTGAAGACACGACGCTCGTCACGCGCTTCGAGGACAGGTGCCGCGGAAGTGCGCCGCGCACGTACCTGATGGTTGTCAACTGCGACTACAGGAAAGACCGCGCATTGCACGTTGCCGCGCCGTTCGACGTGGATCTCTTCGACTCCAAGACGGAAACGTGGTCGGCGGTCGGCAAGGACTTCAACCTCGACATGATTCGCGGCGGTGGCGTTTTGCTGCGTTCGTCGGCACAATAGGGAGTGGATTTGTCATGGTGCGCCAAGTAAAGCTCGATAGCAACTTGCGAAATGGAAGGAGTTCGCACTGACAAGAAATCGACAGTCAGTTAGGAAGACAGGCGACGGAAGGGGCGACCCGGCCGCCGAAGCCCTGTCCTACAAACAGGTGAGCCGCAGCGCAAGCGAGCCCTTGCTGTTAAGTCTCGTTAATCTCAAAACTCCATGCGGCCAGCGTGTCATGTTGCGTGAAGCCGAAGAGAAGCGTCGGAGTCGATTTGCGGCGCGGAAAGCATGGCGGGGCATAGAGGGGCG
>JAEEZC010000112.1 GCA_016288465.1 Verrucomicrobiota bacterium
CCTGCTCGACCTTGGCTCCGACGCCGCGACCGACACGATTGCGGCCATACGCGAGGCTGTCGAGAGGAAGGTGACGAAGGGCTCGCTGAAGGTGACGGGCATCAAGGCCGCCAACAGGCAGGTGGAGATCTCCGTCGCGGCAAATGTCGAGGATTCGCCGGCGGGCGCCCTGCTCGCGCCGGTCTACAGTCTGCCGAAGACGTCCACGGTGACGCTCAGCGTCTACACCAAGGGGTCGCTCGTCGACAAGGATTGGATCTGGGTCAACGACTACCCTGTGGAAGTCTCCAACTCGCTCGACACCACGGTCACCGTGGATGTGAACGAAGACATGTCCAACGGCTTCTACAAGGTCGAGGTCTCGGAATAAACAGCGAAAGGCAAGAGGTCTAGCAAGGGAATGAAAAAGAAGGTCAGGAAGGTTCTCGTCGTAAACTCGGGCTCGTCGAGCCTCAAGTACCAGCTCTTCGACATGGAGACGGAGACCCGTCTCGCGAAGGGCCTTGTGGAGAGAATCGGGTGCGGCGGGCCGAAGGACCACGCCGAGGCCCTCGCCAAGGTCGTCGCCGAACTCGGCGACGCGGCGAAGGGCATTGACGCCATCGGCCACCGCATCCTGCACGGAGGCGAGGTCTTCAAGGATTCTGCGCTTATGAACAAGGCCAACATGGCCAAGGCGCGGAAGCTCGTCAAGTTCGGCCCCCTGCACATGCCGGCCAATCTCGGCGGCATAGACGCCTGCGCCAAGATATTCAAGGGAGTGCCGAACGTCGGCGTCTTCGACACGGCGTTCCACATCGCGACCATGCCCGACTGCGCGGCGATGTACGCCATCGACCCGAAGTACTACAAGAAGATGGGCATCCGCAAGTACGGCTTCCACGGCACGTCGCACAAGTTCGTCACGCAGGCGGCGGCGGCGTTCCTCAAGAAGCCCGTCTCGAAGGTGAACCTCGTCACCTGCCACCTTGGCAACGGCAGCTCGCTTGCGGCCATAAGGAACGGCGGCGTCGTGGACACGACGATGGGCCTAACTCCTCTTGCGGGCCTTGTGATGGGCACCCGCTGCGGCGACATCGACGCGGCGGCCGTGCTTTCCATCATGGAGGCCGAGAAGCGGACTCCCGCCGAGATGGACACGATTCTCAATAAGAAGTCGGGGCTTCTGGCCCTTGCCGGCTCCAGCGACTGCCGTGACGTCTGCGCAAAGGCCGCGAAGGGCGACAGGGGCGCGGAGCTCGCGCTCGAGATGCTCGCCTACCGCGTTGCGCTTTACATCGGCGCGTACAATACGGTAGTCGGCGGCGCTGACGCGATCGTCATGACCGGCGGCATCGGCGAGAACTCGTCCGAGGTGCGCGAGCGCATAATCGGGCGTCTGGGCGCGCTTGGCGTGAAGCTTGACGCGAAGGCGAACAAGGTGCGCGGCGAAACCAAGGTCATAAGCGCGAAGGGCTCGAAGATCCCGGTGGTGGTGCTTCCGACGAACGAGGAGCTGATGATTGCGCGCGACACGGTGAAGGTGCTTGCGGATTAAGGGAAAGAAATGAACGCTATAAAAGAGATTATCGAAAAGGCCTCGAAGCTGAACGGAACGGTCGTTCTGCCGGAGGGCATGGACCCGCGTGTCGTTACGGCGGCCTGCGCCTGTGTTGACAGGAAGATCTGCACGCCCGTGGTGCTGGGCACCGCGGCGGAGATTTCGGACGCCGAGGCCAAGGCCGGTCTTTCGCTTGCCGAGCGCGGCATCAAGACCATCGACTACACCCAGGGCGACGCCGAGCTCGAAAAGGCCTATTTGGAGGCCTGGAACGCGAAGGAGTCGAAGAAGCCCGCCGAAAAGCAGAAGATCATCGATCTCGCCGGCGCCGAGAAGACGCTGAGGACGAAGCGCATCTACTTCGGGGGAATGATGGTGAAGCTCGGCCGCGTGGACGGTCTTGTGGCCGGTTCGATAGCGTCGACCGGAGACATGCTGCGCGCGGCGTTCCACACATTGGGCACGCAAAAGGGCGTGAAGACAGCCTCCAGCTGCTTCATACTCGATCTCAGGGAGCCGACGGCCTCCGGCGACGGCGTGCTCGCGTTCGGCGACTGCGCCGTGATACCCGATCCGACTGCGGAGCAGCTGGTGGACATCGGGCTTGCCACGGCGCGCACGTACAAGGATCTTACGGGCAAGGAGCCAAAGGTCGCGTATCTCTCGTTTTCGTCAAAGGGCTCCGCGGGCGGTCCTCTCGTCGAGAAGGTGCAGAAGGCCGTGGAACTCGCGAGGCCGCGCTTCGAGGAGGCCGGAATCAGGATGGACGGCGAGCTGCAGTTCGATGCGGCGATCGTGCCGTCGGTCGGGCGGCAGAAGAACAAGGACGGCGCGGTGCAGGGCGATGCGAACGTCTTCATCTTCCCGGATCTCAATGCCGGAAACATCGGCTACAAGATCGCGCAGCGCCTTGGCGGCGCGGACGCGATAGGGCCCAACCTCCAGGGGCTTGCGAAGGCGATGAACGACCTTTCGCGCGGATGCTCCGCCGAGGACATAGTGGGCACGATCTGCGTGACGCTTCTGCAGGCGCAGTCCAAGAAGGCGCTCTGAAGAGGCGCCTGGGGGAGGAAACGGGAAAATGACCGCCAACGAGATGCTCAGCCGCGCGCGCGAGGTCTTCGATGTTGAGATCGAGGGCCTCAAGCGCACGCGCGCCTCTCTGGGCGGCTCGTTCACCCAGGCGGTCGAGATGATGCTCGACTGCGTCGCGCGCGAGGGGATTGTGGTCGTCTCGGGCGTGGGCAAGAACCTTCACGTCGCCGAGAAGATGAGCGCCATATTCTCGTCGACGGGAACGCGTTCAATAGTCCTGAATCCCGTGCAGGCGATGCACGGCGACCTCGGGATGGTGTCGGCGCGCGACATCCTGATCGCCATCTCGTTCAGCGGCGAGTCGGAGGAGGTTCTGCGGCTTGTGCCTGCAGTAAGGCGGCACGGGCTCAAGGTTATAGCGCTCACGGGAAACTCTGACTCGAGCCTCGCGAAGGCCAGCGACATACATGTCGAGATACCCTGCGGACGCGAGGCGTGCCCGTTCGGCATGGCGCCGACAAACTCCGTGACGGCCACCCTGGCCATGGGCGACGCTCTGGCGATGGTCATGGTGGACGCGCAGAAGTTCAAGATCGAGGACTACGCGATGAACCATCCGGCGGGCGCTATCGGGCGCGCGCTTGTGATGAGGGTGTCCGACATCATGCGCACGGGCGAGAGGTTCGCAAGGGTCTCGCCCGACGCGGCGGTGATGGCGACGGTGATGGCGATGACGGCGGCGAAGGGCGGCGCCGCGGTTGTAGTTGACGGAGACGGCCGGCTGGCGGGCATATTCACCGACGGCGACTTCAGGCGCGTAATCTCGAAGGCCGCCGACAGCAATGCGGCGCTTGCGGCGCCGGTTAGAGATGTAATGACGGCCTCGCCGCAGTTCGTCTATGAAGACGCGTATGCGGCGGAGCTCCTCAAGATATTCGAACGGCGGCGGATAGACGATCTGCCGGTCTGTTCGCGCGACGGCCGGGTGGTCGGCCTTGTGGACATACAGGACCTTCCGAAGATGAAGGTCCTGTGAATCGGTTTCAAACCTAAAACACGGAAAGGAAGGATACAGACATGAATATGAAGCTTGCGATGATGACCGCAACGGTTCTTGCGGCGGCAGTTGCCGTGGCCGCGCCGAAGACGAGGAGGGGCGCCCCGGCGCCTGCGGCGACGGATGACGAGCCGACGACCGGCAAGGCGGCGAAGGTGCTTATCGAGCAGGAGCCGCGGCTCGGCCAGCAGGCCTGCCTGAACGCGCCGTCGCTTCAGGGCGCGTCGCTTATCGGCCAGTGCTACAAGAAGCCGCGCAAGTGGATCGTGCTCGAAGCGAAGTACGCCACGTTCGGAAGCGAGACGTCGAAGTTCCTTGATCAGCTTACGTTCACCTGGCACGTCCTTCTCGACACGAAGAGCGCGACGGAGAACAAGGGCAACAAGGAGAAGCTCGCCCTTTACAGCTACTTCAACTGCACGACGACCTACTTCAACATCCCGATGGGCTCCCACGCCGCCAGCGTGGTGCTGCCGCCCAGCTATCTTGAGCGCTACGGAGAGCCCAAGGCAATTGGCCTCGAGATTTCGAACCAGAACGGCGAAGAGCTCGCCGGCGACTGCTGGAGCGAGATCAAGGGCATTGCCCCTCACAAGAAGTTCTGGGAGGACCAGAACATAATGAACGCCACGGGCGGCGACGGAAAGCCCATGATCGAGCGTCGCCAGGGGCTTGTGGACCGCGCCAAGACAATCTGGGGATTGGTTAATCCGAACGACTACGAGGCGACAGTCCAGTGACGCGCCGCGTGCGGACCCTGACACAGCTGCAGGTTTTTTATGGCTAAGAGAATTCTTACACTCAACATCGGGACGATAGCCGTCGAGCTCGCGGAGTACGAGCAGCGCGGCAAGGGCGAGCTCGCCCTGACGCGCTACGGCATAACGTATCTCGAGGCGCCGCTCGACTTCACGACGGCAGAGACCATACTTGCCCCCGCGCTTCTCGGGCTCATCCGGGACACGGGCATAAGGCCCGGGCCGGTGGCGCTTGGCATCCCCGGGCAGAGCGTCTTCACGAAGTTCGCGGCTGTGCCGATGGCAGGCGGTGCCGAGAAGTTCGAGCAGATGGTCCGTTATGAGATCGAGCAGGGCATACCTTTCCCGATCGACGAGATGATCTGCGACAGGCAGGTGATCGGAGACACGGAGAACGGCGACAAGTCTGTGATGATTGTTGCGGCCAAGACCGACCAGGTCGAGGCGCTGACGTCGGCCGTCTCCGCGGTCGGTTTCACGCCTGTGCTTGTCGACTCTGCGCAGGGTTCGCTTACCAATGCCGTCAGGTACGTCCATCCCGAATCGTCCGAGGCGTGCGTGATAACTCTGTGGATCGCCTCTAAGACGACGTCTCTGATCATAACCGAAGGCGGCAAGGTCTACACGAGGCTCATTCCGATCGGCGGCAAGGCGGTCACCAAGGAAATCGCGACGGCCTGCGGCTGTTCGATGGACGAGGCCGAGAACCTCCGCAACGAGAAGGGCTACGTGGCCCTCGGCGGAGTCGTCGAAGACGAGGACAGCGTCGCGGACCGCGTGTCGAAGGCGTGCCGCGTCGTCATGACGCGCATCAACGCCGAGATATCGCGTTCGGTCAACTTCTACCGCAGCCAGCAGCAGGGCAGCGCGCCCGTGAAGCTGTATCTGACAGGCGGCACGGCGCTGCTGCCGCAGATTGACGCCTTCTTCCAGGACGCGCTTGGCATCGAAGTCGAGTACTTCAACCCGTTCGACCGGATCGCCGTCGGCGCCGGGGTCGACCGCGCGGCGCTTGAGACAGATTCCGCGTATCTCGCGGCGACGGCTGGCCTTGCGGCCCAGATTGCGGGCGAAGCGCGCTTTGAGATCAACCTTCTGCCGCCGTCGCTCGTCGCGGCGCGCGAGTCCAGGGCGAAGATACCATTTTTGGCGGCCGGCGGCGCTGGGCTTGTGCTGGCGCTCGTGCTGGTGGCGCTTGGCTTCGGCAACGAGACTGAAGTTCTGGAGGCTCAGCGTGACGCGGTGCAGGCCAAGGTGAGCAAGCTTGAGTCGCTCGACAAGAAAGTCGCCGCGGCGCAGGGAGAGCTTGAGGTGGCCAGAGCCGACGCCGAGTCTCTGCGCGGACTGCTCGCAAGCAGATCCAAGGCGGTGCAGCGCGTAGTCGCAGTCCGCACGTCGCTCAATCCGGGCATGTGGATATCCGCATGGGACGGAGAGCGCATTACGGTGCGGTACTGGAAGGACAACGCAAAATCCGCAGCTGGGGGCAAGACGGCGAGCGAAACGTTTGTGGACAAGCTCAAGAGCAAGCACGTGGTTGATGCGAAGTCTGTCAAGATATCCGACATGTCGTCCGTCGGCGCGGGAGGCGCCGTTGAACAGTTCACCGTGGAGGTGAAATTCAAATGAAGAACACAAAGGTCATTCTGGCCGCGTTGGGCGGCATCATTCTGGTGGCGGTTCTGGGCGCCGGGTTCTTCGCTTGGTGCGAGATTTCGGCTAAGACCGCCGCGATAGAGGGCGACGAGGACGGCAACGACGGTCTCGAAACCGTTCAGGCGAAGGCCGACAAGCTCTCCCGCAAGAGCGTCTATCCTTGTGACGAGAGCCTCAAGCAGCTCAAGGAGTCGCGCGAGACCGTGACTGCGTGGCGGGACGAGGCGTTCGCCCTCGCCTCTGCAGGCGACAGGGCCGTGACCGAGACGACCGACGCGGCGTTCAAGGAGTTCATTGTCGGCGACGCGCGTCGCCTTACCTTGTTGCCTGAGGACTCGCCCGAGAAGATTGTCGAGGCGAACTTCGAGTTCGGCCCGTTCAAGCCGTACATCGCCGAGGGCAAGATGCCGGAGCGCGACGAACTCAAGACACTTCAGCGCAAGTGGGACGACGTCGCGACGATCATCGAGACGCTTGCCTCCAACGGAGTGTCGCGGGTGACGGCGATCGAGATAAAGGCGCCGGGGGCGGCTGGCGCCGCCAAGGGCGAAGGCGAAGAACAGCCCCGCGCTCGCAAGGGTCGCAGCGGCAAACGGCAGCAGGCGAAGTCCGACGCACCCGTCGGAGTGCAGCCTGACTCGTACACGTATCTGGTGACGTGCCAGATGCGCCCTGCCGCGTTTGTCAAGACGCTCAATGCTCTCGAGAAGAGCCAGCGTTTCATGACGGTCGACGATTTCTCGTTCCGTCACGACAAGGACGTGATAGCTGAGGCGTTTGGCGCCGAGAAGAAGGACGACTCGCAGTCCGCCGGCGGCCGCCGTGGCAGACGAGGAAGGCGCTCCCAGCAGGTGGTGGCTGAGGCCGAAGACGCCGACAAGCCCAAGTTCAAGACGATAACCGACCCGATGGCGGATCCGCCTTTCGAGGTCAAGCTGACCGTAACGGTCTATGACTTCAAGTCCCTCGAAGGGGAGAAGAAGGAAGGGGACAAGGAAGAGGAGGAGAAGAAATGATTTCCAGGGCCGGCAACGAGAACTTCATCGTCCGCCACTATGACTGGTTTGTGGCGGGCGCGGGTGTCGTGGCGCTTCTTGGCGCGGGTGTGTTCTTTGCCCTGTCGCTTGGATCGGACGCGGAAGAGGCTGCGCAGAGCGCGGTTCGCGAGGTCGAGCGCAAGAAGCCGGAGAAGACCGGCGTTGTGAAGGAGGACATGACGGCCTTCGCAAGGACCAAGGCCGCGACGCTCAATCCGCTGACCATCTCTGAGATTGACGGCAAGCAGGAGAGCTTTCTCGCCAGCGAGAAGCGCGTCAAGTGCAAGTGCGGCAAGGTGATACCCGGTAGCCTCAAGGCGTGCCCCTCATGCGGTGAGTCGCTTTCCGACGTCAATGACGCCACTGAAGCGGCGCTTAGGGCCGAGGCGTGGAAGAAGCAGTACGGCATCGCCCTTGACGATTCCGACAAGGACGGCGACGGCTTCACCAACAAAGAGGAGTTCGAAGCGAAAACCGACCCGACCAATGCGTCGGAGCACCCCGACTACTTCGCTTCGCTCAGTCTGCAGCTGCCGCTCAAGGAGACGTATGTGCCCTTCGTCTTCACAAAGGCGACGCAGATACCCAGCGGGTGGCGTTGCGAGTTCTTCGACCCGAAGCAGAAGGACGACTACGGCCGCATGGGCCGCACCTTCACTGCAGTCATCGGCGAGGAGGTCGGAGCGACCGCGAAGGCGCCTTCGGGCTATGTTCTCAAGCGTTACGAGAAGAAGGAAGAGAAGCGCGCCATTCCTGGCGGAGCGGGCATGACGAGGGCGGTAGACGTGTCGGTCGCGACTGTAGAGCGCAAGCTCGACGGCAAGTCTGTCGCCCTTGTGGTGCAGAGCCGCAAGGCCGCGAAGCTATCGCCGGTCGACGTGCAGGCGACGCTCGTCTATGAGCGCGTGGGCACGAAGACATTCGATGTAATCACTGGTTCGGAGGTCGATCTGAACGGTGAAAAGTATCGTGTTTGTGGGATAAAAACGGTTGGCAAGGGTGCCGAAGTGACGATGGAGAACTGTGCAACGAAGAAAAAACAAGTTCTCAAGGCCCTTGAATGATATCACAATATTTAGTATAATTTTCCTCGACATTGTAAGGAGAAGACGGTCGATATGACACAGATTCAGAAATTCGTCGCCCTCGGTGCAGCCGTGGTAGGCGTTGGCCTTTGCCAGTCAGACTATGCTCAGGACGATCTCGACGATCTCTTGAAAGCACTCGAATCAGAGGTCACGCCGGCCGCCGAGGCGCCAGCGAAGACCGAAGCGCAAGCCGCGCCAGTGAAGGAGGAGGTGCCCGCTTTCGCGGCCGAAGCCCCGGAGCCGGTGAAGCCCAGCGAGGTCGCGGCCGAGCCTGCGCCGGAGGCGCCTGCGGCTGAAGAGTCCACTTCGGAGGAGCCTGTTGCCGAGACGCCTGCTGCAGAGCAGCCCGAGGCACCTGCCGCAGAGGAACCGGCAGCTGAAAGCGCCGAGACCGAAACAGAGACGCAGGAGGAGCCTGTTGCGGAGAGTGCCGAGGCCGAGAAGGCTGAAGAGCCTGCGGCTGAGTCTGCGGGGAAGGTCGAGGAGGCCCCTGCGGCTGAAGAGCCAGCCGCGACGGTGAAGGCCGAGGAGGCCCCTGTCGCGGAGTCTGCTCCCGCAGCCGAATCTGCTACTGCATCCGAAGCCGCGCCTGCGAAGAAGGAGGCGCCGAGCCCCGAGGCGGAGCTTCTCGCGAACATCGTCACGACCGAGAAGGTCCGTCGCTCTGCGCTTGACGCGCAGGCCAAGCGCGAGATAGCCGAAGCCCGTGCGAGCATGTCGGCCGAGGAGTATACCGAGGCTGTGCGCCACTACGGTATTGCGGCGAAGCTCATCAACGACCGCGAGTCGATGAGGCCCCTCCGCAGGGAGTGCGAGCAGGGCATGGCCGAGGGCCTTTACCGTGCCGCCATGCAGGAGGACAAGATTGGCCGTCGTGAGCGCGCGACAAGGCTCATGACCAAGGCGCTTGACATGCGGCATCCCAAGGCGCATGCCGTGCTTGAGCGTTGGGCGGCAGAGGGGGCTGCGGTCGTTGAGACGAAGGATGTCTCCGAAATCATGCATCGCAAGAACGACGAGGACTACAAGACCCAGCGCGAGCAGATTCGCAGGCATCTGCGCCGGAGCCGCCAGTATCTCGCCCTTCGCGAGATGGAGAAGGCGCTTGAGGAGTGCGAAATCGTTCTCGTCAACGATCCGTACAACGAATCCGCGATACGTCTTCGCAACGAGATACAGACGAAGCGGCAGTGGATTCTCCGCCGCGAGCGCAAGGCTTCCCGCGACGGTATGATCGCCGATGTGGACGAGGCGTGGCGTCCTGTCTACGCCGTGAACGCGTCGCAGTTGAACACGCAGTCGGCTGAGACCTCAAAGATCTCAACGGGTGATGACCCCGAGCGCACGCAGGAGCAGGACATTGAGCGCCGCATGAAGGAGATGCGTCTGCCCAACATCTCGTTCAAGCCGCCGGCAACGATTATCGACGCTGTCGAATTCTTCCGCCAGGCGTCGAAGGACTACGATCGTCCAGACATCCCTGCTGAGAGGCGTGGCTTCAACTTCGTGTTGCGTACGCCGCTTGGGGCGATCAAGCAGCAGGCCAGCAATGACTCTGACGATTTCTCCGCGAGCGCGGGCGACGATTCTGGCGCTCCGGCCAACGGTCTTGAGCCCATTCAGACGATCACGGCCAGCGACATAACCTTCTACGAGGCCATGAAGCTCGTGTGCGACTCCGTGGGTTATAAGTTCATCGTGCGCGGCCCAGTCGTCATGGTCATGCCCAGCGACATGTCCACGGCAGAGCTTCTCTCCCGCAAGTACAACGTCCCTGAGGCGTTCGTCGAGCGCGTCAGCAACGCGTCTGAGGAAATAAAGACGATGGGCGGGTTCGGAGCGAACAACAACAATCGTCGGCGCGCCAACGAGAGTGAAGAGGAAGGCGAAGGCCAGGACTGGAAGGCGTTCTTCGAGGAGATGGGCGTCAAGTGGCCTGAGGGTTCCTCGATCAAGCATATCAAGGCCCTTGGCAAGCTGTATGTCCGTAACACGCGTGAGAATCTCGCCGAGTTCGAAAAGGTGCTTGACGAGCTGGGCGGCCAGCCGCAGCTCATCGAAATCGAGACCCGTTTCGTCGAAGTCTCGCAGGAAGATCTGAACTCCCTTGGGTTCGAATGGCTGCTCAACACCGACTATTCGCTCAACATCGGCGACCGTCTTGGCAAGGC
>JAEEZC010000113.1 GCA_016288465.1 Verrucomicrobiota bacterium
CGTAGAGGCAGGAGTAAAAGCTAGCATGAGTTACTGTATCAATAGAACTGTATCAATAAGCTCTGACCCTTTTGACCCGCGTAGAGGCAGGAGTAAAAGCTAGCATGAGTTACTGTATCAATAGAACTGTATCAATAAGCTCTGACCCTTTTGACCCCGCGTAGAGGCAGGAGTAAAAGCTAGCATGAGTTACTGTATCAATAGAACTGTATCAATAAGCTCTGACCCTTTTGACCCACTGTATCAATAGAACTGTATCAATAAGCTCTGACCCTTTTGACCCCCCAAGTGCAGCTCTGTCGTGCGAAGCTCGCTGAACGGCCGGGTCACGCGCAGTGCCGCGTATGACTGGGGCGCGACGAGGCTCGCGGCGGTCGGCGTCACGTCCCGCGCGATGTTCGTCATGATCCTCCACGCGGTGCAGGAGCGCAACTACGAAGAGCGCCTCATCGCGCTCGAGACCATGCGGAATGCGGCTGAGACGGCGCAGGGCGAGCCTGTGGCCGACGAGCCCAAACAGTGCGGAAACGCCGACTTCGACGCGCAAATCGCCGCGTTGAGCGACATGGTAAAAGCCGTCGTGAGCGGAGTCGTGGCGCGTGTTCAGTCCGCCATGGCAACGCCGTCGGCAGAGCCGTCTTCCGGTCTCAAACCGCCGCGGATCGCGGACTGCGCCGAGGGTGTGAAAGCTGCGCGTGAAGGGGCGTCGGGCGAGTTCGCGCTAAATCGACGCCGAAGCAAAAGCGGGGCGTATTTCGTCCCGCCAGGAGGGTGAAACAAGACGGCTAATCCGGTCTAAAAGACGCCGGCAACCTGTTGTCACTAATCGTCAAGCGTGTCCAGAGCGTTTTTGCGTCTGGCGAGCTCGTCGAAGCGGTAACAGTTTCCTTTGGAGCAGTGACTACTTGGTCGACACCGCCTCCGTCACATATTGCAATATGTGACGGGGACGCAATGCCCCATTTGCCTCAACAAGCCGAACCGCGGTTCCGTCTTTTCGCTGCGCTCTCGACTCGTCCCTCGCCCTGCTTCCCGAACTGGAAATGGAGGCGTCTTTGTCGCTCGTTTCCGCGGCGCCGCTCCTGCAGCGCCTTAGATCTGGCCAGCGCAGAGGGAATTAAGGGACAGAAGGGACGGAAGGGACGGGGCGATTCAGGGAACAGGGAAGAGGAAGGGGTGTGAGTTGAAAGTTGTGAGTTGAGAGTTGTGAGTGTGGGATTGAGGTGGATTGACAAGGGTAAAGATTTTTAACCTTTTAACCCTTTAACCTTATAATCTTCATTTTAACCCTTTAATCTTTTAATCTTTTAACCTTTTAACCTTCATTTAAACCTTCTTTTGTTCACTCGGAGCCCACTAATTTGATATACTACACACAAAGCGCGAATTTGGAGTGATTTTTTCATTTGCCGGCATGGTAGCCTCCATGCCAGGCGGCGTCATCAGGAAAGGCGGATATGAGCAGAAAATGGCTGGTTGCGGCAATGATGGCAATGACGGCGCTCGGGGCGACGGCTTCGACGTTTACGGTCTCTAGCTCGAACAATACGTTCACTGTCACGCGCTCGGACACGAACGACGCCGAGCGCGTGAACTTCCGCACCGTGTCGCAGACCGCGCTCGCGGGCATGCACTTCAGGGACGCCGCCGACAGGCTCTCCTTCGCCGTCGGCGAGCGGACGAAGACCGTCCAGATCTCGGAACGCGCCGCCGCGGACATATCCAACCCTCTCTTCCTCTCCTACCGGGTCGGCATCGTGAACGGCAGCTCGCGCACGTACCGCTTCGAGGTCGTGGACGACAGCGGTTTCCCGCTCGCCTCCGCCGACCGCACGATCTCCTACGACGCTTCCAAGTCCGTCTCGGAGGCGTCCTACAACGTAAAGTCCGTGACCGTCTTGAGCGACGAGATCACCGTGCACGACACCGGCTTCGCGCAGGCCTACCACGCCGTGCCGCTCGCCAGCTACTTCGCCTCCGCCGCGCCGCAGGACTACCTCGCGGCCAGCGGCGCGAGCCTGCGCATGCTCGTCGACCTCCAGGCGGCGGAGGTCGACGACGGCTACCAGTACATCCAGATTCTCATGAACCAGCCCTCGAGCTGCGACTCGCCGAGCAAGGACGACGTCGGCGGCGGCGACCCCGGCATCGTCCGGTATTCCCACTACATGGCCGGCTTCGAGCACAGGCACGGCACCAAAGACACGAACTTCAAGGGCTACACCTTCCCCGTCGTCTCCACCGACGACGGCTCCGGCGCCACCCTGCCGTGGAGCGGCCAGGGCAACGACGTCGGCAACCTCGTCAAGCAGCGCTTCAACGCGAACTGTCGCGCCGCCGACGGACGACTCGTCGTCCCCGCCTCGCTTTCCACTCTCGGCATCCGCTTCACCGCCTCCGGGGGCGACAACGACGACTGGAAGGTGAAGTCCGTCGTCGCGCGCATCCAGGCCGTCCCGTCCACCCCCTCGCTCATCAACGCAAGCCTCATCGCCGTCACCCCGGCCCCCGTCTGCAAGGGCACTACCGTGTCCGTCTCGCTGCCGTTCAGCGAGATCGTGACCGTCTCCGGCGCGCCGACCCTCTCCACGACCTGGGGCACTCTTTCATACGTCGCCGGATCCGGCGCGAACGTCCTCACGTTCGCCGGCCCCGTGACCGCCTCCGCCGGCACGCCGCTCCAGATCACCGGCCTCTCCGGCACGGTCCAGGGAATCACCGGCAACTCCTTCTCATGGCCGGGGAACATCACAGTCAGCGGACGCTCCGTCGACGCACTCTCCGCTCCGCCACGCGAGGGCCTCGTCTACCAGCTCTCCACGCTCGCGCACCTTATTTGGTTCGCCGACCGTCTCGAAACCTACCCGCAGTCCTCCGCCGCGCTCGCCTGCGACATCGACCTCTCCGCCGTCGGCGGATTCGTCCCGATGGGCGGCAGCGCCGGCTTCATGGGCACCTTCGACGGACGCGGCCACGTCCTCTCCGGACTCTCGATCACCACGCCCGACGCCGCCGGCCGCATGGGCCTATTCGGACTCGTCGCCGCCCATGGCGTCGTCACCAACCTCGTCCTCACCAACGTCACGGTCTCCAGCTCCTCCCCGCCCGCGCTCCTCGGCGCCGTGTGCGGACGCAACCTCGGCACTCTAACCTTCTGCTCCGCCTTCGGCAAGGTCACGGCGTCCTCGGGCAACGTGAACGGCGCCGGTTCCGCCATGGGCGGCGTCTGCGGCGAAAACGCGGGGACGGTCCGCGCCTGCCGCGTCGAGGACTCCCTCGCCTCCAACACCCGAACCCTGGACAACGACTGGAACAACATGACCGTCGGCGGCATCGTGGGCACGAACGCCGTCTCCGGCACGATCGAGAGCTGCCTCTTCTACGCGCGCTACGACAACGACGGCGCCAACGTCGTGCATGGAGCCGTCTGCGGCGCGAACGCCGGCACGGTGCGCAACTGCGTCGGCGTCCACAGCAACCGCAACTACTTTGACGGCAGCGTCGGCTCGAACGCCGGCACCGTCGAGAACACGCTCTTCCCGGATCCCGGTGCCGCCTTCACCGACGGAGCCGCCTGCTACGCCCTCAACGGCGGCGTCACGGACGGCACCCAGCCCTGGTACCAGACCGTCGGCACGGACTCCCTCCCGCAACTCTCCGCCACGCCGGTCCCGGACGCGACGGTCACGCCATGGAAAGCTTTGCAGTCACTCCTGAATGCGGGCGGCACGGTCACGCTCACGGACGACGTGACAGCGGCGGACTACGACGCGACGCTGACGGTCGCGAACGCCGTCACGCTCGACCTCAACGGCCACACGCTCGACGCCAACGGCAAGTTCAGCGTCATCACAATCACATCCGGCGGCAACCTCGTGCTTACCAACAGCGCCGAAGTCGTGGGCACCATAACCGGCGGCTACGCCAACCACGGCGGCGGCGTGTACGTGTACAACGGCACGTTCACGATGGCCGGCGGCGCAATCTCCGGCAACACGTCTGCTTCCCGCGGCGGCGGCGTGTACGTGTACGGCGGCACGTTCACGATGAACGGCGGC
>JAEEZC010000114.1 GCA_016288465.1 Verrucomicrobiota bacterium
GCGTTTCACATTGGTTGCGAAAGTTCTTTCGCGAAGATTTCCTCCGGAGCTGAGGTTTTGTGGTGTAATCTCGGCGGAAAACCGGGAGAATAGCAATGACAATGTCCATAGTCGCGCTTGCCGCGGTCGCGGTTCTGAGGAGGGTTCTGCCGGACGGCAGCGTAGCCGCCGACACGCAGGAGCTTGTGCCGTTCGAAGACGGCGTCAGGCTTGAGCTTGGCCGCGAGAGAATACGGGCGGTGAATGCGAAGCGGCTCGACATCGTCCCCGAGTTCGCGCATGCCCGGAAGGGCGAAAGCGGCTATTGGTTCTCGCCCTATGGCTTCTACGGCGAATACGATCGCGACGAAGGGCGTTTCTTCGCTGGGAGCGAAAGGATGTCCATGCCGATGTTCGGCTGGTCAACCCCTCGCGTCGCCTGCCTTGCGGTCGTAGGCTCGCTCAAGTATTATGTCCGCGAGACGGTCCTGGTCGAAAAGGGCGAATACACGGTTGCGGCCACGCTCGAGGAGGAGCTCTGCCGCCGCCCGTACGAGGATCTTGTGATTGACTACCATCTGCGGCCCGCCGGCACCTCCTACGCCGACCTCGCGAAGATATACCGCAAACGCCAGCTCGATCGAGGTGTCGTCAGGCCTTTCCGCGAGCGCTTCGCCGAGAGCAAGGTCCTTGAAAAGGCAATCATGGCGCCGGAAGTCCGCATCCGCCAGGCGTGGAAGCCCGTCCCGAGTCCCGTTCCGCACCAGTCGCCCGAAAGCGAGCCGGAGGTCAGGGCGGCCGTCACGTTCGACCGCGTCAAGGACATAGTGCGCGAGCTTAAGCGACAGGGCGTCGGCGACGCCGAGCTGTGCCTTGTCGGCACGACGAGGTGGCACCGGGCGTGTTCCGCACAGGATTCTCGAACGGTGAGTCCCTTGTCGTCAACTACACGGACAGCGAGGTCGAATGCGCGGGTGCGAAGGTCGGGGCGAAAGACTGGCGGCTTGTCGGCTCAAGGTGACGGCCACGATGGCACTTGCCAAACAGCCGAGATTTCGGTATCATATAAGGAACGAATCGTTTAAGGAGGTAGAACAACATGGTTTTCGGATTCCTGCAGAACATTGGCCCCTGGCAGCTCGTTCTCTGCCTTGTGGTGGCGTTTGTGCTCTTCGGCGGCGCGAAGAAGATACCCGAGCTTGCTCATTCTCTGGGCAAGGCGAAGAACGAGTTCAAGAAGGGTCTTGAAGAGGGCGAGCGCGAATCGAAGGAAGAGGAAGAAAAGGCGAAGAAGCCCGAGCCCGCGAAGGAGCTTGTCTAAGCGTAGAGATGCGGCGTAGCCACGCTATGGGGCCAAATATGAGCATAAAGTAAAATACCCCCTTGTGCGTTGGCGCCGATTATGATATACTACGCACCGTGTTCGAGATTGGGGCTGTAGCTCAACTGGATAGAGCATCAGACTACGAATCTGAGGGTTGTGGGTTCGACTCCCGCCAGCCCCGCCCGGTCGAGAAAACCCAGATTGCGGGGTGGAGCAGCCTGGTAGCTCGTCAGGCTCATAACCTGAAGGTCGTTGGTTCAAATCCAGCCCCCGCTACCAAATCTGGAAGTTGGCCGTGGGCCATGTCGGACCGTAGCGCAGCCTGGTAGCGCGTTTGCTTGGGGTGCAAAAGGTCACGAGTTCAAATCTCGTCGGTCCGACCATTTTCCCTCACGAAATGTAGATTGAGACGAGGTGTAGGCGGCCTCCGCAGTTGAATCCGCCTGTGCCAGAAGCCTCTGATTTTTGGTATAATATGCGGCGTTATGGCGGAAGAGAACAAGGTTAAGATGCTGGAGGCCGAGGAGGTGCGGCAGAGGATTGCCGATCTCGGCAAGAAGGTCGGCGAGATGGCCGACTACATAAGGATTGCGGAGCGGCGAACAAAGCTCGCCGAGCTTGAGGCGGCCCAGGCGGCGGGAGACTTCTGGAGCAATCAGTCCAAGGCGCGCGAGGTGATCGCGGCGACGAACGCCGAGAGGGCGTACGTCGTTCCCTTCGGGCTTCTCGAAAAGACCGTCGAGGACGCAGGCGTCATGCTGGATCTTGCTGAGATGGAGGAGGGCGAGGCCCAGCAGGCGGCTCTGAAGGACGCGCTGGCGGAGTGTTCGAAGGCCGACGTCCATTTCAGCAAGCTGCGGCTTCAGTCGCTTCTCGGCGGCAAGTTCGACCAGTGCAACGTGTTTGTTAAGCTTCATGCCGGGCAGGGCGGCACGGAGGCCTGCGACTGGGTCGCGATGCTGTACCGAATGTACCAGCGCTACGCGGAGTCGCAGGGATGGAAGGTCGAGGAATATGACATCCAGCCTGGTGAAGAGGCGGGCTACAAGGACGTGTACTTCCGCGTCGAGGGCCCGTACGCCTTCGGCATGCTCAAGGCCGAGCGCGGCATCCACCGGCTTGTGCGAATCTCGCCATTCGACGCGAACAAACGCCGCCAGACCTCGTTTGCCTCGATGGAGACCGTCGCCGAGATCAACGACGACATAGACGTCGAGATCAAGGACGAAGACCTGCGCGTCGACACATACCGCTCAGGCGGCGCCGGCGGCCAGCACGTCAACAAGACCGACTCGGCGGTGCGCCTGACCCACCTGCCGACCGGCATCGTCGTCGCCTGCCAGAAGGAGCGCTCCCAGCACATGAACAGGGAGAAGGCGATGAACATGCTCAAGGCCCAGCTCTACGAATACTACGAAGACCAGAAGAAGGCGGAGATGGACCGCTTCTACGGCGCGAAGAGCGAGAACGGCTGGGGCAGCCAGATACGCTCCTACGTGTTCTGTCCGTACACGATGGTCAAGGACCTCCGCACCGAGTACGAGACGAGCGACGTCGACGGCGTCATGGACGGCAACATCCAGCCGTTCATCGAGGCATGGCTCCAGATGAAGGCCAAGTGACGCCGGAGAGCGTCATATGGACGATAGGAACCTCTACGGAAAGGCGTACGGACTGAACGAGCGCGGGCGCTTCTCGACGTTCGGGAAGGCGCTTGACGCGGCGATCAAGGACCTCACTACCGAGAAGAGCGAGTTTTTCGACTCTCTTGCGGACAAGTGGGCGACGCTTTTCCCCGGATTGCGCGCCAGACCCGGCAGATACGAGGACGGCGTGGTATACGTCTACGTGCAGAGCGCTCCGCAGCTGTTTGCTGTCCGTCCGAGGCTCAGGTCCATAAAGGCGAAGCTTGCGGCGCTTCCTGGCGCTCCGGCCAAGCTGGACGTGAGGCTGGAGGTGCGGCAGAGATGACGGTGCTCGCGGCAGCCTGCCTTTGCGCCGCGACGTTCTCGCGTCCTCTTGAACGGGTCTCGTCGATGGACCCGGTGCGCGGCCAGTCCGTCTACGACGCCCATGCGATAGGGCTCGTCTTCGAGGCCCCTCTTTCCATAGACTACGAGGCGCGCCCCTACAGGCTTGCGCCCGGGTACTGCGAGCTTCCGGAAATCAGCGAGAACGGCCTTAGGTATGTGTTCAGGGTGCGCTCGGGAAAGTCGTCCGGCGATGGCGTCGAGAGGCGTGCAGAGGATGTCGTGAGCTCGCTTGAGCGCCTTCGCGACCCGACGAGCCCAAACGGATGGATCGTAAAGGACGTCGAGTCGATGTCCGCCGTAGACTCGAAGACGGTCGAGGTGCGTCTGCGCCGGCGCGTCAGGTATTTCTCGTGGCTCATGGCGATGCCGTCGTGCGCGGTCGTCCCTTCCGGCGGAGAGGGGACGGGCGAGTTCAGACTTGCGAAGTGGCGCAAGAACCACGAGATGTCGTTCGTTCGCAGACATCCCTCGCAAGGCGGATTCGACGAAGTCAGGTATCTCGTCATAGACGACGTGAGCACTCAGTGGCTGATGTTCCTTAGAGGCGAGGTCGATCTGCTTGCGAACCTCTCGCGCGACACGCTCGACGCCATCACAGGCCCTGACGGACGGCTCGTGCCAGAGCTTGCGAAGACGGGCGCGAGGCTTTACTCGATGCCGACGCTCCAGGTCTTCTACGTCGGCGTGAACATGCGCGACCCTGTTCTCGGCCCCAACAAAAAGCTTCGCCAGGCCCTCAACTGCGCCTTCGACTTTCCTGCCTGGGACGAATTCTACGGCCATAGGATAGAGAAATGCAACGGCCCCGTGCCGCCAGGTGTGGAGGGCCGGCTTGAAACGCCTTTCCCCTACGACTTCGATCTCGACAAGGCGCGGCGCCTCGTCGCCGAGGCCGGATATCCTGGAGGGGTGGATCCCAAGACCGGACGCCGGCTCGTGCTTACGCTGTCGATAGGCCGTCCGGACCAGTCGAGCAGAGAGGCGGGCGAGCTGATGGCTGCGTTCTACGAGAAGATAGGCATCAAGCTGGAGCTCGCCTACATGACCTGGGATGCGTTCATGACCGCCGTGAACGAGGGGCGCGTGCAGATGTATCGCATGGGTTGGGTCGGCGACTATCCCGACGCCCAGAATTTCCTTCAGCTATTCTACGGACCGAACCGCTCTCCTGGCGCGAACCACTCCAGCTACGAGAACCCCGAGTTCGACGCGGCATACGAGAGGGAGGACTACGTGAAGTGCCAGCAGATAGTCATGGAGGACTGTCCGTGGATATTCACAAACTGCGGCAAGGCGTACACGCTCGTCGGACCGCGTGTCGGCCACTATGTGCCCAGCGACTTTCCATATGGCAACGAGCAGTTCTACAGGGCGGGCAGGTAGCGGACGCACGGCGGAGGCGACATGAAGACACTCTATATCGAAAGGTCCGCGACGAGCGGACGAAACGGCGCATGGACCGAGGCCCTTGATCTCGACGGGGTCGGACGCATCGTGGTCGGCACGGGCCCTGGCAGCTTCGCGGGCATACGGGCGGCCATAGCATTCGCCCAGGGCTATTCCGTAGGCTCGGGCTGCGAGGTGATGGGGCTGCCGTCGCCATGTGCGGTCGCCGCGCAGTTCTTCGCGGCTTCGGGTCGTCCAGGGCTTCTTGCCGTCGTCGGCGACGCGCGTCGCGGCATGTGCTGGATCGCCCCGTTCGACGGCTACAAGATGCTGCACGACACGTTCCAGGTCGAGCGCGGATCGCTTGGACGCGCCGTCAGGGACGTGTTCGGCAAAGAGGACGGCTTTCTGGTCGTTTCGCCAGACTCCGAAAGGCTTGGCGCCTTTTTCGAAGAGACGTTCGGCGCCTGCTACGCGGGCGGGATGTCTCCTTCTTCAGAGGGATTGCGGGCCTTCGCGGAGGCGAACCCGTCTCTTCTTGCGCCCGAGCCCACGCCCGTCTACCTCAACCCCGCCGTCCGCGACTGACCGGCTCCGGCAGTATCTCGTCCAGACGTTTCGGGCTTACGGGCTCGAAGGTCCGCAGCTCGGGCGCGAATATCTGCAGCCGGTACTCTTCGAGAAGCCAGCGGTAGCGCGAAAGGGCGCGAGGGTCGTATTCGTCTTTGTCCTTCAGCGCCTCCCTGTACCTCTGCCAGTACGGCGCGAACCTCGCCTCCTTCGTTCTGTCCGAAGACGGCGAGTTTCTGGCTCTTTCAAGCCGCACTTCGATAGCCTTGATGTAGCGTGGGTACCGCATGAGGATATCCCTCGGCACGATCGCCGGGAATCCTTCGAACATCATCCACGCAAGCTGCGTGAGTATCGCGTCCACCGTGTGCTCGGGATATGCGCCGGTGCTCATGAGAAGGTCGAAGCGGCGCTCTTCGTCAAGGGCGTCCTTCACGATCTTGCGCAGTACCGGGTCGAGCTTCACTTCGGCGGTCTTGGGCGGCGGCGGGGCCTTCGGCCGTTCGATGGCCGGCAGCTCTCGCGAGTCGTGTACGATCTTGCCGTCGTCGTCCAGGATTACGAACCGCGCCTTCAGGTACGGCGGCAGCCTCACGTCGGCCCATGCGTCCTTCGGAATGCGGAAGCCCCACCGCTTCTCAACTGCGCGGCGTATCGCCGTTTCGAGCGAAATGTCTTCAGCCGGGTCGAGGAGGTCCATGAGGATGGCGAGGCTGTCGTCGATTGGCCTGAGAAGCCTCTGCAGCGAATTGGGCAGGCACAGTAGCATGTACGAGACCTTCTTGGCGAGCAGTCCCGGCACGAGCCAGTCGTGACGCCATTTCGCGAGCGCGGTGCTTTCGCTCTTGCGCACCGTGCAGGTCACGCCGTCCGTAGCGGGGTCGTCGGGCGAGTTGCGGTATGAAAGGCGCAGCTTCACGCCGTCGATGTCAATCTCGTCGGGAAAGTCCCCGTCGTCGCCTCCGTCCTCGGGCCACCACTCTTCGCGCTTCAGTCTGAATCGCGACAGCTCCGCAGGCGAGGCGCGCGCCAGCCATTTGCGAAGGGCGTTGGCGTCGGCTATTCCGCCCGGAACCGCCTCGTCGAAATGCGCGACTAGCCTCTGTTCGTCGAACGTCTCCGCGCGTCTCGTCCGCGCGGCAAGCTCCTGAAGCTCGCGGAGGAACCCGATCGTCGCGCGAAGAACCGGGGTCGGACGCGGAAACTCGCCTAGCACCAGCGCATGCCGCAGGAATATCGCCCTTGCCGCGGCGCGGTCGAATCGCGCGTAGTCGCACCGCCTGGCCTCGACTATGACGAGTCCGTACAGCGTCACCTGCTCCGTCGCGCGCACAAAGCCGCTCGACGGGTCCCATGCCGGAGAGTGCACGTGGTGACGGCACAAGTCCCCGGCGACGGGCTCGATCCATCTCGGGTCGATCTCCGCGGCCTCGCGTGCGAAGAGCCGCGAAGTCTCCACCAGCTCTCCGCAGACTACCCATTCCGGCGGCGACTTCCTGCCGCGACCCTTTGCGAGCGCGGAGCCTGGATGAAGGGCGAATCGCAGCGCGTGAGTGCCTCGGTACTCGCGGTCTTCCGCGTGGTAGCGGCCTATGCGCCCGAGCAGACCCGAAAGAAGCGACATGTGCACTGCCGCGTCGCTCGTCTCGCCAGGAGGGATTTCGGCGAATGAAAGGCCCATCTGCCTGCAGATGGTCTCAAGCCTGCGCGTCAGGTCGCACCACTCGCGCATTTTCGGATACGAGAGGTAGCTTGTCTTCGCGAGACGGCGCGACTTTGCCTGCGAGAGCCCGTCTGTCGACACGTTCCACCACTTCCACAGGGCGAGCGTGCCGAGAAAGTCCGAGCCCGGCACCCGCCATCTCGCATGGACGGCGGCTGCCTTCTCCTTTTCGTCGATCGGGCGGCGGCGCGGGTCGTCGCACGCCATTGCCGCGACGACGGGCAGCACGCGCGGCAGAACCGCGTTGTCGCTGGCGGCGAACAGCATGCGCGCGAACCTCGGCTCGACTGGCATGCGCGCGAGTCTGCGCCCCATCTCCGTGAGAACGTAGCCGCTCTTCACCGCGCCCAGCTCCAGCAGCTCCTTAAGACCCTCTCTCACCATCGCCGGCTTCGGAGGGTCGATGAAGGGGAAGCCCTCTATGTCGTCGATTCCGAGGTCCAGCATCGAGAGAATCGCCCCGGCAAGCGAGGACCGCAGTATCTCCGGCGTTGTGTACTGCTCGCGTCCGAGAAGGTCCTCTTCTGAATAGAGCCTCACGCAGATGCCCGGCCCGAGCCGTCCGCACCGTCCGGCGCGCTGGCGGGCGGAAGCCTGCGACACGGACTCTATCTGGAGCCGCTGGACGTGCGTCTTGTGGGAGTATCTCGAGATGCGGGCCAGGCCCGAGTCCACTACCGCGCGGATGCCCGGGATCGTCACGGAAGTCTCGGCGACGTTTGTCGCGAGCACGATGCGCCTTCGCCGGGACAGTCGGAAGGCCCGTCTCTGGGCGTCGGCCGGCAGCGATGCGAGAAGCGGAATGACGTCGTCGGTGTCGCCGCGCACGGTAGCTAGGCGGTCCCACGCCTCGCGAATCTCGCGCTCTCCAGGGAGGAACACGAGAACGTCTCCGTCGGCCGGAAGCTCGTTCACGGCGGCGGCGACGGCGCCCGGGAGATCGAACTCGTCGTCGTCTTCCGGCGGTCGGTATCTGGTCTCGACAGGGAAGAGCCTTCCAGGCACGGATACGACGGGCGCCTGGAAGAACGATGAGAACTTCTCGGTGTCCATCGTCGCGGACGAGACGATGACCTTCAGGTCGCGCCGCCGTCGAAGAATCCTCTTGAGAGAGCCGAGCAGAAGGTCGATGTTGAGCGAGCGCTCATGCGCCTCGTCTACGATTATCGCGTCATATCTGCGCAGAAGGGGATCGTGCCTTGTCTCCGCGAGCAGCACGCCGTCGGTCGCGAACTCTATGCGCGTCCTCTCCGAGACGCGCTTCGCGAACCGGTGCCTGTAACCGACAATGTCTCCGATTTCACCGGTGCCGAGTCCGGACGCCGCGAGCTCCAACGCCACTCTTTCGGCCATGGTCGCCGCGGCCAGGCGCCGAGGCTGCGTGACGGATATCCTCCGTCCCTTCGCTCCGCATCCCGCCTCCAGCAGCATCTTTGGCAGCTGTGTCGTCTTGCCCGAGCCTGTGTCCCCGCAGACAATTACCACCTGGTTTCGGCGCACGGCGTCGAGAATCTCCGTGCGATGGGCCGAAACCGGCAGCTCTTCCGGGTATTCCGGCCGCATCCTCTCTTCGCCTTCCATCAGACATATTATACCATTTCCTGCGTTGCGCCGCCGTCGTAGGCACGCATCCCACGTGCCCCAGCGCCCGTCTATCGCCGATAGCGAGATGGTGACGAGGTGGCTGACCTTCTCGCTTTGATGCCGCGTGGCAGGACCGCGCGTCTCTTGTGGACGGAAAGCAGTCCTCCCAGTGGGCAAAAAAAATCGCGGCGCGTTCCCTAGTCGGATACGATAGCCGCTTCGTTTGCTTTTCCGCTTCTGGTGGAGAAGAAGAGATTCGAACTCTCGACCCCCACGTTGCGAACGTGATGCTCTACCAACTGAGCTACTTCCCCATTCGCGGAAAGCGACGCATAGTATATCATAAATTGGGCGAAGAGCGCAAGGGGGACATTTACTAAAAGTTCTTAGCTGAGAAGAAGCCAAAAATGTGGTATAATTTTCAATTCAATGGGGAGTAGTGCCCTCAGTAAAGAGCTTTAGTGAAGAACAAGGAAAGAAAGAGTATGAAATCGATAAGGCTGGCAATGTCCGTTGTGGCGGCGGTTGTGTCGTGCGCGGGAACTGCTTTGGCGACTGATGGGGGCGTTGTCGCGAGCGCCTTTTCGGATGAACCCTTCCTGATTGACACGCGCTCGGGCGGTTTTCCGAGTTCGGGCGTGACGAATCTGACCTATTCCGTCCTTTGGCACGGCGACACCAACTCCTTCGTCGTCATTGCGCAGGACGGGGTGCCTGTCGCCGGCCCGCTGTATGGCGAAAGCAATCTGACGTGGAAGGTCGATTACAGCGGTCCGTACACGCTTTCCCTCTACACCGTCAGCGCCAATGGCGTCACCAACCCGGTTGTCGAGACGGCGAAGCTCGACGTGAAGGGGCTTCCGTATCGGCCTATTGACTGGACTCTTAGCGGGTTCAGCGGGACGTATGACGGCCAGGGCCATGGCGTCACGGTGACTGTGGCCGATCCTGAGGCCGGAGCGTCGGTCAAGTATGCCGTCGGCAGCCTTGCGAACGGCTTGAGCGAGACCGCGCCGGCTTTCACGAACGTGTGCGTAACGAACGTCTACGTCGTCGTCTCCGCCGACAACTATGCTACCGCGACGAACAGCACGACCGTGAAGATCACGAAGGCGACATACGACATGAGCGGCGTGGAGTGGAACTACGTCGAGCCGTTCGAGTACGACGGCGAGGCCAAGACCGTCGAACTCACGGGGCTTCCTGACGGCGTGATCGCGGAATACACGAACGCGGTGGCGTCGGCCGCGGGCTCGTACACCGCTCATGCCACGTTCATCTACGATGAGGTTAACTACGAGGCGCCGACCGTCGGCGACCTTGAATGGGAGATTGTGGCCTACGAACCCGAGCCGCCGCCTGGTCCTGGCCCGCAGCCTCCGCAACCTCCGCAGCAGAAGCGCGTTCTCTGGTATACCGACACGCCGTTCGTGCCTGGCGCGGCGACGGTGTGGGACGGCTATCTGACGGATACCAATGGAGTCGTCGCCGGCACGATTCAGGCGAAGGTCGGCCGTCCGAACAGGAAGAATTCCACCATGATGGTGTCCGTCACCGTGAAGCTCGCCGGCGGCGCGCGCAGGCTGACGTACTCCAGCCGCATGAAGTTCGCCGGGCTTGTCGATGCGACGATGCGCGACGGCAGCAGCCTCTCGCTGAAGCTCGGCGCCGAGTCTCTCTCTGGCACATTCGGCGGATACGAGCTAGACGGCGCAAGGAACGTGTTCCTGGCGAAGGATGCGGAGTCGAAGGCCCGCGCCGCGGCGCTCAACGCCGCCTGGGTCGGCTCGTACGTCGCCACCTGGCCGGGTGAGGCCGGCGGCTGGAACGGCCTGTCGGTGAAGGTTGGTAACAGAGGTCGCGCAAGGGCGATCGGCCGCACTTCGACAGGCGTCAGGTTCACGGTGTACACGCAGCTGATGCAGGGCGAGCGCGAATGCGCCGTTGCGGTCGGCTGGACAGGCCGCAAGAGCTCGGCGGCGAGCCTGCTCTGGTTCTGTGAAGACGGCAAGACCGTCGAGTGCGAGAGCCGTCCGAACGGCATTGCCGCGCAGGTGTCGGAATTCAGCGGCGGCGTCGCGCCCAGCTCGCAGTTCCACGTCGGCGTTGCGGGCATTGTCGCGTCCGATCTGAAGCTTCGCTTCTCCAACTGGAAGGAGGGCTTCACGGGGAGCTTCAACGTCTATGTCCAGGAAGGCAAGAAGACGAAGACGCTGCGTGCGACGGTGAGCGGCGTCGTGGTTGACGGCAAGGGCTACGGCACGGCTGTCATCCCTGGCGTCGGCGCGGTGCCGGTGACAATCGAGTGATCTCCGAGGTCGAAGCATGAGAATCAAGCACTATATTCCTGCCGCAGTCCCGGCTCTGGCCCTGTGCCTCTCCGCCAATGCCGCGGTCGAGCTAGTCTCGCCTGTGGACGGCGCAGAGGTCGCGCTTCTGCCCGAGGCTCAGAAGAAGATAATGTCGCTCGCCGCTTACGACGAGCGGCTTGCCGCGCTCAGGGCTGACGGCGAGAAGCCGCATGACGAGCGTTACTATGGCAGGGGACGGAGCGTGAAGTGGCGCACTTCGGTTCCGCTCAGGCTGACTTGGCGCACAACCGACGGCGAAGGCGCGCCATGGAGGATTCTGCTCGGCACGTCGCCCGACCTGGCTGACGCGGTGGAGATATGGCTCAATCCGGGCGAGGCGAGCAAGATGGCTACGACGAAGGACAGCTCGACCAGCGAGAAGGTCGAGGGAAACGTGCACATCTACACGCATACGATGCCCCGCGCCAACCTGGAGCTGGGCCGCAAGTACTACTGGAAGGTGTGGAGCGACGTGAAGTGCCCCGTCTACTCCCACGGCTCCACGCTGAAAGGACC
>JAEEZC010000115.1 GCA_016288465.1 Verrucomicrobiota bacterium
AGCAAGCCGAAGAACCATGTGCTCGGAACGGACCGGGCCTACCATTTCAGCATTTTCGTTGTCGACACGGACAGCAACCTCCTCCGTGAGGTTCGCGTCGGCGGAACGAGCCTATCATATCCGTATCCGGTCGAGTATCCTGTCGTTCAGCTTCACCAGACGAACATCCGCACGTCGCCGTCGGGCGGCCAGTCCGCCCAGACCGCGCCTGTCCTTGGCACGGTGACGGTGTCGCCGACTTCGACCAACGCGACGATTTCCGGCTCGATCACTTCGCTCGGCACCGGCGCGACGGCCTGCGACGTCTATCTCGCATACGGCACGAGCGCGAACAATCTTGGCTCAGCTACGAAGATTGCCGAGGGCGTGACTGCCTCGTTCAGCCACGTCATTCCAAACCTGACGGCTGAAACGACCTACTACTACGCGCTTTCCGTCTCCAACAACGCCGAGACGGTCAAGGGCGCGTCGAAGAGCGGCAGCTTTACGACGCAGGCCGTGCCCGAAGAACCGGGAGCCCTGCCTGTGCTCGGCACGGTGACGGTCTCGCCTGCGATCTCGAACGCGACGGTCTCCGGTTCCATTGCATCGCTTGGCAACGGCGCGACTGCTTGCGACGTCTATCTCGCCTACGGCACGAGCGCTAACGGCCTTGGCGCGGCAGCGAAGATTGCGGAGGGCGTCACAGGCGCGTTCAGCCATGAGATCGCCGGCCTGAACGCCAGGACGACATACTACTACGCGCTTTCCGTCTCCAACAACGCCGAGACGGTGAAGGGCGTGGCGACGAGCGGCAGCTTCAGGACGCAGGCAGCGCCGGTGCAGCCTGGCGACGCGATTCTTCCAGACGGCGACGACAACGCGCCCGCAATCCAGGCCGCGATTGACGCGGCGGCACCGGTCCAGGGAATCGTGACTCTTGGAGAAGGCGTGTTCGAGGTCAAGTCCCAGCTGATGGTCACGGGCGGCGTGACTGTCGTCGGACAGGGCTGGGACAACACGATTCTCAAGTACACGGGGACTGCGGACAAGGATTACAGTCGCGTTGCTACGGTCAGCGACGGCTCCACGCTGGGTCACATGGCCATCACCGGCGCCAAGGTCGGCACCGGACAGTACTGCGGCGGCGCCGTTGCCGTAACTGGTGGCGAGGGCGGCACGATTTCGTGGTGCTGCATCACGAACAACTACAACAAGAACAGCACGGGCGGCGGCATCGGCATATGGGGCACCGGAACCGTCAGGATCGACCACACGATTGTGTCCGGGAACTCGGCCGGAGCGAATCTTGGCAGCGTCGGCGGCGGCATCGGCATTCGCCCGGGCGCACAGGGGCTTCAGGTCGAAATCGACGCATGCCTCGTAAGCGGGAACACCGTCGGCAGCTCGAGCTGCGGAGCGGGCATCGGCGTAGTGTACAAGAAGATTGCGGACGGAAGCACGGATGTTGGCCGCGTGACTGTTGCCGTCCGCAACAGCACGATTGTCGGCAATTCGGTCACCGGCTCGGGCGTCGGCGGTGGCGTCTACACTACCCAGACCGGCGTATCCCTGCAGAACTGCATTGTCGCCGACAACACGGCGTCGTCTGACGGGAACATGGCGTTCCTGAACGATGCTGTCGCATCGGCCGTCCAGGTCTCCAACAGCATCGTGGGCGGCTCGCCCGCCTTTGTCAACGCCGCCAACGGCGACTACCGCCTTGCGCCCGGCTCGTCGGCGATCGGAGCTGGCGCGACGTACGCGGGCATCGGCACCGACCTTGACGGCGTTGCGTTCGCATCGACCCCGTCTATCGGCTGCTTCGAATATGCAGGCGAGGTGACTCCTGGGCCTGGTCCTGGACCTGGTCCTGAGCCGCAGCCGGAGCAGGAAGGGGAGTGGGCGCGCTACAAGTGGGCCGTGATCGGCGATTCGCTCTCCGATCCTGTGCATCCGACCGCAAACGACGCCGTCGTGAAGTACTACCATTATCTCTCGCGCGACACCGGCATCCAGGTCGTCTACACGAACGCCGTCGGCGGCACTGGGTACAAGAGCGGCTGCGCGAACGGCAATGCGTTCTGCCAGCGCATCGAGGCGAACCCGATTCCTTCGGACGTTGACGTAGTCACCATCTTCGGCTCCGTGAACGATGGCTCGCAGGCGGCCTCCGACGAAGCGGCCGGTTCGCCGACCGACAGCCTTTCGTCCACTGACACGCTTGCGGCCTACGTCAACAGGACCATCGATCTTGTCCAGGCCCAGGCGCCTTCCGCAAAGCTCGTCCTCGTCGGCGGCCTCTACTACTGCAACGCCCATCCGCAGAACCACGTCCGCGCCAACGAGACGCTTCGCGCGGTCGCGGCGGCCCGGGGCGTGGAGTTCCACGACTGGCTCACCGAGAACCCGGACGATCCGATGGACTTCCACCAGATCGAAGTGAACACGAAGGCCGAGGGCTCCTTCGCCAGACAGTTCACGATCGACTGGGACCGCTATCCCGACGCAAGCTTCGGGCATCCGAACGACACGTACAACGAGATCTGCCT
>JAEEZC010000116.1 GCA_016288465.1 Verrucomicrobiota bacterium
ATAAAGGGCGTGATTGCCAACGAGGACATGCGCCCGAGGGACTACGGAGCGGGCCGCACGGTTCCTCGTCCGGGCCACGCCGACTTCGGCCAGTGGGTGCGGTTCGGACGCATTCCGACCGGAGGCGGAAAGAACTCCGGGCGGCTCACGGCGCCGCTTTGCGCTGCCGGCGGACTGTGTCTCCAGTGGCTGGAGGCCAGGGGCATATCGATTTCTGCTGAGGTGGATTCGATTGGTGGCGAGAACAAGGGCTTCAAGAAGTCCATCGCGTCGGCGAAGTCCGACGGCGACTCGGTGGGCGGCACGGTGAGATGCCGTGTGACTGGCCTGCCGGCAGGACTTGGCGGAGCGCTCTTCGACGGACTGGAGTCCGAGCTTTCATCCGCGCTTTTCGCCATACCGGGCGTGAAGGGCGTGGAGTTCGGGTCGGGCTTCGAATGCGCGGCGATGCGCGGTTCGCAGTTCAACGACGAGTTCGAGGTGAAGGACGGCGCCGTTGTGACAGCGACAAACAGGCAGGGCGGCATACTCGGCGGCCGCGCGAGCGGAATGCCCGTCGAATTCAGGGTGGCGCTTCGCCCGACGCCGACGATCTTCAAGCCGCAGCGCAGCGTCGATCTCGCCACGATGACGTCTGCGACGTGCGAGATGAAGGGGCGCCACGACCCGTGCATTGTGCTGAGGGCGGTGCCGGTGGTCGAGGCCGCCGCTGCGTTCGCCATTGCCGACGCTATTCTGGCGGAAGAGGCGGAGCATCCTCGCATCTGCCTCGTGCTTACGGGGCGCACGCTTGACGAAGACGTCGCGCAGTACCGTTCGCAGAGCCTTTTCACGGACATGGTAGAGCTTCGTGCGGACCTTCTTTCCGCTCAGGACAGAGCCCGCGCGGCGGAGTTCCCCGAGATGGTTCCCGTGCCCTGCGTGCTGACGTTCAGGCGCAAGAGCGACGGCGGGGCGTTCGATGGCGCCGAAAAGGCCCGTGCGTCGTTCTTCCGGCGGACGCTTTCGTCGCCCGACGCGAAGAAGTTCGCATACGTCGACTTCGAAGCCGACTTCCGCGACGAGGCGCTGGAATCCCTTGCGAAGAGGTCCGGCGTGCGCGTGATACGCTCTCTCCATAAGTTCGACGGACCGGTGAAGGACATCGAGTCCGCATGCCGAGGGCTCGTGGGCGACCGGGACGAGATTGCGAAGGTCGCCTTCATGCCGCGCTCGATGAACGACGTCTCGCGCCTTTTCGCGTCCGTTGCCCGGGCCGAGCGCTGCGGACGCGACCTGCCGCCGCATGTCGTGATTGCGATGGGGCCGGTCGGCCTTGCGTCGCGTGTTCTTGCAGGCAGGCTTGGGTCGCTCTGGACATATGCGTCGACCGGCGGGCTTGGCGGGCTGGGGCACGTGACGCCCTTCGAGCTGGTGCGCGACTACCGCTTCCGTTCCGTGACGCGCGGCGCTGCGCTCTTCGGCGTCACCGGATGGCCTCTTGCGAAGACGCGTTCGCCCGAGTTGCACAACGCGGCGTTTCTCGCCGAGGACAGGGACGCGGTCATGGTGCCGTTCCCGTCCAGGACTCCTCGCGAGGCGTTCTCGTTCATGAAGGCGATGGGGATGCGCGGCCTTGCGGTGACCATACCGCACAAACGAGGCATAATGACGTTTCTTGACGAGATCGATCCTGCGGCGCGCAAGGTCGGCGCCGTGAACACGGTATCCCTTGAAGACGGGCGGTTCGTGGGCTACAACACTGACGTTGAGGGCTTTGCCGCGGCGCTTACGGCGTTTGTGGGCGACGTGCGTGGCAAGTCGGCCGCCGTGCTTGGCGACGGCGGAGCCGCGCAGGCCGTCAAGGCGGCGCTGGACGGGCTTGGCGTCAGGTACGAGGTCTTCCACCGCCGCACTCCGCCGCAGGGCTTCGACATCATCGTGAACGCGACGCCTGTCGACCCCGTGCCCGACTACATGTTCAGCGGACGCGAGCTGGTGTACGACCTTGGCTACGTTCCCGAGACAACCGCGCTCATGCAGAGGGCGGCGGAAGCGGGTTGCAGGGTCGAGAACGGTTTCGGGATGCTGCAGGCTCAGGCCTGCGGCCAGCGAAGGATCTGGAAGGTATGATCTATCTGTACGGAGCGCCGGCTTCCGGCAAGACAACACTGGGCAGACGGCTTGCGGCGGCGCTTGGCGCGCGTTTCGTCGATCTGGACGAGGCAGTCGAGGCGCGTTCGGGAATGCGCGTCGCGGACATGTTCGCGAAAAGCGGCGAGCGGTTCTTCCGCGACGCCGAGTCTGCGGAGCTTTCGCTTGTCGCCAGCGACGCAGCCGCAGCTGGCGGAGAGACGGTGGTCTCGCTTGGCGGCGGCACGCTTCTCGACCCGCACAACCGCGAACTCTGCGAAAAGTCAGGGCTCGTGATCTGCCTGGAGTCGCCTTCGGACGAGGAGCTTGCGCGCCGCATCGGCGCCGCCGCAGGTTCGCGTCCGCTCGGCAACAAGGCCAGGGAGCGTGCGCCCCACTATGCGTCCTTCTCATGCCGCGTCGCCGCGTGGTTCGACCTGGGTGACTCTCTGGTGCTGTGCGGCAAGGGCTTCGCGTCCAAGTTGGTCGCAGGACGTCCGGCAGTCGCCGACGCGACGGTTGCGGAGTTGTGGCGAGGCAAGGTCGACGCGAACGTGGCGGTCGTCCCGTCCGGCGAAGAGCACAAGACCGTCGCAACAGTGTCTTCCCTTTGGAGCGCGTTCGCGAAGGCGGGGCTAGGCAGGCGCGACACGGTGGTAGCGGTGGGCGGCGGCGTCACATGCGATCTCACTGGCTTTGCTGCCGCTACGTGGATGCGCGGCATTGACTGGATAAACGTTCCTACGACGCTGCTCGCGATGGTGGATGCGTCGACGGGCGGGAAGACGGGGTGCGATCTTCCGGAGGGCAAGAACCTCGCCGGCGCGTTCCATCTGCCGCGGCTCGTCGCTATCGACACTGAGTTTCTTTCGACGCTTCCCGCAGAGATACTGCGCCAGGGCCGTGCAGAGATGATCAAGCACGAGATAATCGGCGGGCTTCCTCCGAAGGGGGGCGAGTCGTCGGCCGGCGGAGTCCCGTCGCCTGCCGAGATCGCGCGCAACCTCTCAGTAAAGGTCGGCATAGTGAAGGAGGATCCCTTCGAGAGGAAAGGGCGGCGCATTCTGCTCAACTGCGGACACACCGTCGCGCATGCGGTCGAGAAGCTCTCCGGTTATACTCTGCCGCACGGCGAGGCGGTCGCGATTGGCTGCGTCGAAGAGGCTCGCATGGCGGTGCGCCGCGGCCTTGCGCCTGCGGACTGGCCGGGCGAGCTTGCGGCGCGCTTCGCGGAGGCGGGGCTTCCGGTCGCGCTGCCGGAGGGCCTTGATCTCGCGGCCGCTGCGGAGGCGATGAAAGGGGACAAGAAGCGCGCAGGCGGAACCGTCGTGTTCGCGCTGCCTTGCGGATGGGGCGACGTCCGCGCTGTGCCGGTGGATCTGGGCAAGGAGAATCCGTTCGAATGATCAAGCTACAACCAGGCGTCCGCAGCGGACGCGTCGAAGCACCTCGGTCTAAATCTCACGAACACAGGCTTTTGATAGCCGACTTTCTGGCCGGCGACATCAGGCGTCTTGGCGCCGTGCCGTCCGACTCCGACGACATCAGGGCGACAAAGCGCTGCCTTCTTTCGCTTTCTGAGGACGATCCGACGCCTCTTCTTGACTGCGGAGAGAGCGGGTCCACGAGGCGCTTCCTTTCGCCTGTCGCGGCAGCGCTCGGCAAGCGTCCTGTCTGGAAGACGGCCGGACGCCTCGCCTCGCGTCCGCAGATGGACTACGAGGAGCTCGCGCCTGGCGAGTTCAAGCTCGGGGGCGACGTCTCGTCCCAGTTCGTGACTGGGCTTCTTTTCGCGCTGCCGCTTCTCGACGGCGATTCGCGCATCGTCTTCACTTCGCCTCTGGAGTCGACGGGCTACGTCGACCTCACCATCCGCGTTCTTGACGGCGCCGGCGTGCGCATCGAGGCTGACTCGGACGGCTACATCGTGCCTGGCGGGCAGAAGTACCACGAACAGCACGACACGCCTGTCGAGGCGGACTGGTCGGGCGCGGCGTTCTGGCTTGCGATGAACGCGCTCGGAAGCAACGTTGCAGTCGACGGGCTGGACTACCGCTCCGTCCAGCCCGATCGCATAGTGCGCGACCTTCTCGGCAGAATCGAGTCTGCATATGCCAGGGAGCGCATCTTCCTCGACGTGTCCGGATGCCCGGACCTCTTCCCCGTCCTTTCCGTCGTCGCGGCCGCAAGGGACGCCGAGACGGTGTTCTCGGGCACGAAGAGGCTCAGGCTGAAGGAGTCGGACCGCATAGCGTCCATGTCCGACGTCCTGCACCGGTTTGGCGCGGAGACCGAGGACCGTGCGAACGAGTTCATCGTCCACGGCGTCGACGGCAAATTCAAAGGGGGCGACTTCTCGTCCTTCGGCGACCACCGCATCGCGATGTCGGTTGCGGTCGGGGCCACGCGCGCCGACGGAGTCGTCTCGATCGACGACGAGGAGTGCGCCGCCAAGTCATATCCCGATTTCTTCAAAGTCTTCGAACAACTTACTAGCAACTGAAACATCATGAGCGAAGAATGCGGTCATAACTGCGCTGAATGCGCGAAGAAGGGCGACGGAAGCTGCGGAGACCCAAGCAGATTCAGGCTTCCGGCGAATGCGAAGTCCAAAATCGGCAAGGTCGTGGCGGTCATGAGCGGAAAGGGCGGCGTCGGCAAGTCTCTCGTGACGGAGCTGCTGGCCGTAGCCGCGGCAAAGAGAGGGCTCAAGACCGCGGTCCTTGACGCGGACATAACAGGTCCGTCCATACCGACGGCCTTCGGAATCGCCGAGCGTGCGGTCTCCGACGGCGAAGGCGGCATTCTCCCGTGCCGCAGCCAGACGGGCATCGGGGTCATGTCTCTCAATCTTCTCGTGGACAATCCGGGCGACCCGGTCGTCTGGCGCGGTCCCGTCATCGCAGGCGCGGTCAAGCAGTTCTGGAGCGAGGTCACCTGGGGCGATGTGGACGTGATGTTCGTGGACATGCCTCCGGGCACCGGCGACGTTCCGCTGACTGTGTTCCAGTCGCTTCCGGTTACGGGCGTCGTCGTTGTGACTTCGCCGCAGGACCTTGTGCGCATGATTGTCGAAAAGGCCGTGCGCATGGCCGGGATGATGAACGTACCGGTCCTCGGCCTTGTCGAGAACATGAGCGTGTTCAAGTGCCCAGGCTGCGGAATGGAGCACAGGATATTCGGCGACTCGAAGGCCGCTGAGATCGCGGAGGCACACGGAATCAAGTCCGTGGTGTCGCTGCCAATCGACCCCGAGTTCTCCAAGGCCGTTGACAAGGGCCTTGTCGAATACACCGACACGTCGGCCCTTGATGCGCTGATAGATGCCGTCTGCCAGGGCTAAGGGCGCGGCCTGCATGGTCGCAAGCGCCTTCGGCTTTGCGCTGATGGCGTTCTGCGTAAGACTCTGCGACGACTTCGGAGAGCCGGTGTCGTGCTTTCAGAAGAGCCTGTTCCGCAACGTCGTCGCGCTTTCGGTGGCGCTGCCGCTGTTCATGCGCTTCCATCACGCCAAGCCGCTGGGCGAGCTGCTGCGCCCGCGCATCCTTTCGCTGCTCGTCGCGCGTAGCGCGCTTGGAACGGCGGGCATTTTCGCGAACTTCTACGCGCTGAGCAGGATTCCTATAGCCGAGGGGCAGACCCTCAACAAGACGGCTCCGTTCTTCACGCTCCTGTTCGCATGGATGTTCCTGGGCGAGCATGTGACGTCGCGGCAGGTGAGGACGCTTCTCCTTGCCTTCGTCGGCGTAGTGCTTGTCGCCAAGCCGGGATTTGCCGGCGACGCGACGCTGCCGCTTATGCTGGGGCTTTTCGGCGGGCTCTGCGCCGGCGCGGCCTACGCATGCGTTCGCAGTCTGCGCAGGCACAAGGCGGATCCTTCGCTCATAGTCCTGTTCTTCAGCTTCTTCTCGTGTCTCGCTTCCCTGCCGTTCTCGATCTGGGATTTCGACCCCATGACGCCCGCCCAGCTTCTGATCCTGGTTGGCGCCGGCTGCGGCGCGGCGCTCGGGCAGTTCGGCATCACGCTCGCATACGGCTTTGCGCCTCCCGGCGAGATCGCGGTCTACGACTACACGAACATACTCTTCACCGCGGCGTTCGGCTACTTCTTCTTTTCGCAGGTTCCGGACGTCCTGTCGTTCGTCGGCTTTGTCGCGATACTCGCCGCGGCATTCCGCCTCCACAATGCGCGGTCCGCCGCTCCCGCCTCGTGACGTTCGCAGTGTACGTTTCCGGCGGAATATGCTACAATGTCAGACATGGAAGAACAGACACAGCCGCAATTCCCGCTGCCGACAATACGTCGCTATCCGATCTACCTTCGCGCGATCGGCGAGATGATCGCCGCCGGCGACCTGTACATATCGGCCTACGTGCTGGCTGAGAGGCTGGGCTTCGACGCGGTGCTCGTCCGCAAGGACCTTGCGATGGCCGGCGTACCCGGAAGGCCAAGGCGCGGGTATCCGGCGAAGGAGATTCGCGAGGCGATCAACCGCGCGCTTGGCTGGGACAGCGCGACCGACGCCGTTCTCGTTGGCGTGGGCTCGCTGGGCAGCGCGCTTCTCGGCTATTCCGGCTTCGAGGAGCAGAACCTTTCCATCGTAGTCGCCTTCGACTCCGACAGAAAGCTCCTTGGCGCGACCGTACACGGCGTGAAGGTCCGTCCGATGGAGGATCTGCCGCGCCTCGTCAAGCGCATGAAGCTGAAGCTCGCGATTCTGACAGTTCCGAACACGGCCGCGCAGCAGTGCGCCGACGCGCTCTCCGGCGCGGGAGTCGAAGGCATTCTGAACTTCACGTCGGTGCAGCTGTCTGTGCCGGATGGAGTGCTTGTCCAGAACGTCGATCTGGCTCAGCCGCTCGCGGTGCTCTCCCACGCAATCGCGCGTCGGCAGCAGTGACGGGCCTCCGCCGACGTAGAGCGTCTGGCGTCCGCCTCCTTCAAGACTCCGGCATTTGCCTCGCCTGAAGAAGGGGGCGTGGTTTTCCCGTTGTCATATTGTGCAACAATTGGCAGTTTTGCCTATTTCTTTTTTCGGCGGGATGTGATAAAGTATTGCCGAGATGTTCAACATGCGAAAGGAGAGCGGTTCGATGGGTGTGTTCAAGGCGGCGGCGACGGTTTTCGCGGCGGCGGTTGCGTCCGCAGCGTTTGCCAACGACGAAAAGTGCCCGATTTCGGAGAACGTGCGCGGGCACGAGAACGTAGAGTGGTCGATATCGTACGGTTACGGGCTGGCGGATGCGTCAAAGGATCTGCCGCGAGTGCTGCTCGTGGGCGATTCGATCTGCAACGCCTACCAGAACGGCGTACGCGACCGGCTCAAAGGCAGGATGAACGTCACCTTCTGGGTGTCGAGCTACTGTGTGACAAGCCCGGCCTATCTTCCGCTTTTGTCGGTCTATCTCGACGAGGCGAAATACGACGTCGTTCACTTCAACAACGGGCTCCACACAGCCTCGCAGACTGCCGCGGGCGCGTACTCCAAGGCATATCGTGCGGCGTTGGAGCTGATCCGCCGGAAGCAGCCGCAGGCGAAGATCGTGTGGTGCAGCTGCACGCCTCTCTCCGGCGCCCATTGCTCCGCCGAAAGGGTGAGGAAGGTGCCGGAGCTCAACGCGGCGGCGGCGAAGGTCGCCGCGGAGTTCGGCGTTGACGGGACGGACGATCTGTTTGCGCTCTGCGATCCGCTTGACCGCAAGGAGAACTGGAAGGACGGATTCCATTTCCATGGTCCCGCAGTCGAGAAGCAGGCCGACCAGGTTGCCGCGTCAGTCCTTGCCGCGCTTGACTTGACGTCTGGCAGGGCGTCGAAGTGAGAGCGCCCCTGCCGCCTCAGTAGTAGTCGCCCGAGCCGGGACGGACCGCGTTCCTTTCGCGGTATGCGCGAGGGTAGAAGCCCGTCTCCTTGTGGAAGAACCGCGAGAAGTAGATAAGCGAAGCGAAGCCGAGCGTTTCCGATATCTCGGTCACCGACATGTCGGTCGTCTCCAGAAGCCGCTTGGCGCGCCTTATTCTCAGCGATAGATGGTATGCGAGAGGCGCCATTCCGGTCATCTCCCTGAAGCGCAGCCTGAACAGCGAATATGTCATGCCGAAGCGGGCCGCGATGGACTTGAAGTCCAGCGGCTCGCTGAGATGGTGGCCGATGTATATGCTCGCCTTGCGAATGGCGGAGTAGTGCATTGCCTTGCCGGAGGGCGCAGGCGCGGCGTCGCCCAGCGAGACGATCAGAGAGAGAGTCTTCATCGCCAGCGAATACGGCTTTTCGGCGTTGGACGTGAGTATCTCGTCAATCAGCGACATCATGGCGTTGTCGAAGCCGATGTCGTGCTCCATGTCAATGACTATCGGCGCGTCGCTCGGGAAAAGCTCCTTGACGACTCTTTCCACCACTTCGCCGCCGATGCCTATGTACGCCTCGCTCCATCCTGTCGCACGGTCGGGCGAGTGCCTGTGCCACTCGCCTGGCCTCAGTATGTTCACGCTGCCCGCCTTGAGCGGAATCTTCCCGCCGCGCTCGAACTGCGTGACGCCCTTGCCGCTGCGGATGTAGAGCAGCTGGTGCTCGCCGCCTTCAAGCCGCCTGCCTTTGTCGCTCTTGAAGAAGTAGTACGACTTGTGAAGCGGAGAGGGAAACTGGGCGCCTTTGCCGAAGTCCTCCATTCCGGCGACTGTTATGTAGGCACCGAGTCTCTTCTGCGGCACGTCGGGCGTGTAGTACTGGAACTTGTGCATGGTGCGCCCATTATACCAAATTCCGCAGAGCCTTGTCATATTGTGTAACTATTGGCAGTTTTGCCTATTTCTTTTTTCGCCGGGATGTGATAAAGTATTAGTGAAATGTTCAACATGCGAAAGGAGAGCAGTTTGATGGGAGTGTTTGTGACAGCGGCGTCTGCGGTTCTGGCGGCGTGCGCCACGGCGCATACGGCCGAGTGCGTCGCCGAGCAGTGGAACGCCGCCGCGAGGGAGCGCTTCGCCGAGCAGAGATTCGGCGTGTTCATTCATTGGGGCCTGTACTCGGCGTATGCGCAGGGCGAGTGGTATCTCGTGCAGGGCAAGCTCGACGAGTCGGCGTATTCGCGCATGAAGGACGGGTTCTGCCCGTCGAAGTTCGACGCGAGGGAGTGGGCGCGCATCGTCAAGGGCGCGGGAGCGAAGTACATTACGATTACGTCGCGCCACCATGACGGTTTCTCGCTCTGGCCCACTAAGGCCGACGACGGCTACAACATCTCCAACACGCCTTTCCGACGCGACGTACTAGGCGAGCTCGCCGAGGCCTGCCGCGAAGAGGGCCTTCAGCTCAACTTCTACTACTCTCTCATGGACTGGCACCGCAAGGACTATCCGGCCGGAAAGTCGGCGCGCACGGTTCTCGGCGACCAGAAGGGCGACTACGCCTCGTACAAGCGCTTTATGCTCGCCCAGCTCGCCGAGCTCATCGACGGCTATCACCCGGGCTGCATATGGTTCGACGGAGAGTGGGAGCACGCGACCCACAATGACGACGGCTCGTGGGAGCGCTCCCTCGACTGGGAGTTTGACGATATCTACGACTTCATCCACTCCAAAAAGGTGCTCGTCGCTAACAACAACCACCAGCCCATCCGCGCAAAGGAGGACATACAGCTCTTCGAGCGCGACCTCCCGGGCGACAACTCCGACGCAGGCTTCTCGGCCCACCAGCCCGTCGCGCAGGACCGTCCGATCGAGCAGTGCGACGTCATCCAGAAGAACGTGTGGGGCTACAAGATCGGAGAAAGCAGCTTCCGTCCGCCAGAGGAGGTCGTCGCGATGGTCGTTCGCGCCGCGGCGAAGGACGCGAATCTTCTCATGAACGTCGGGCCGGACGCTTCGGGACGCTTCCCCGCGAAGGCCGTCGAAGTGATGGCGAAGGTCGGCAAGTGGTTCGCCGCGAACGGCGAGTCCGTCTACGGGACGCGCGGCTGCGCCGTCGCGAGCGGCAAGGACATCGTCTCCACCAGACGCGGCAGGACGCTCTATCTGCACTTCCTCGCTCCTGGCGTGGACGAGATAGCCTTCAAGGTTGACGGTGCAGTGAAGGAATGGAGGCTTCTTTCGCCTTCCGGACAGGGTTGCCGCGCCGACGTGTCGCGCGCCGAAGACGGAAAGCTCCGCGTGAAGATATCGCGGCCCGAGGCGGACGCGTTCGACAAGGTCGTCAAGATTACGCTCGCGGACTGACGGCGGCAGGACGGATATGCAGAATTCCATGGATACGTCAGTCGTTCCGCGCAGGTTCCTGCCGGTGTTCGCCGCGCTTGTCGCCTGCTTCGCGCTCTGGGGCGTCCTGAACAACATGACGGACAACCTTGTTCCGGCGTTCCAGAAGATATTCATGACGAGCCAGTCGACGGCGGGCTACGTGCAGATATCGTTCTACGGCGCGTATTCGGTCGTGGCGCTTTTCGCGTCGCTGCTCGTTCAGCGCGCAGGCTACAGATGCGGAGTGCTCGTCGGTCTCGGCGTGTACGTCATCGGCGCGCTTCTCTACGTGCCGGCATGCGTCGCCCAGAGCTTCTGGCTCTACATAGTGGGCATATTCGTTGTCGCAGGCGGATGCGCCGTCCTCGAGACGACCTGCAATCCGTACGTTCTCGCCCTGGGCGACGAGGCGACAGCCGTGCGCCGCCTCAACTTCGCCCAGATGTTCAATCCGGTCGGCTCGCTCGCCGGCATTCTCCTCGCCCGCGGCCTCATACTCGCGAACCTTGACCCTGCGACGGCCGAGGAGAGGGCGGCGATGGCTCCGGATGCGCTCAAGGCGGTCGTCGACCGCGAACTCTTCTGGGTCTGCGTGCCGTACGTCGGGCTCTGCGCCGTCGCGGCCTTCATCTGGCTGTTCTTCTTCTTTTCCAAAAGGTCCGAGGTCGACGCGTCCGAGGCTTCCCGCGACGGAATCGGCGAGATACTCGCCCTGCTCGTCCGTTCGCCGCGCTGGTATCTCGGCGTAGTCGCGCAGGTGTTCTACGTCGGCGTCCAGATCGCCGCCTGGACGTGGATGAACGTCTACTGCCAGAAGGAGCTGGGCGTCTCTCCAAAGGACGGCGCCTCGTACTACCTGATCGCGATCTCCGCGTTCATAGTCTGCAGATGGGCCGCCACGTTCGCGATGAAGTACGTCGACCCCGCGAAGCTGATGGCGGTTTTCGCCGCGGCCGCGGTAGCGTGCTCCCTGGGCGTGATGTATCTGCCTACTTGCGTCGTCTTCTCCGTCGCGGGCCTTCCGTTTTCGTGGAACGTGGTGTGCCTCGTCGCGATGAGCGGCTTCATGAGCCTCATGTTCCCGACGATCTACGGCATCGCGCTTTCGGGCGTCGACCCGCGAGCGCACAAGATAGGCGCGGCGGGCCTCATCATGGCCATCGTCGGCGGCGCACTGCTCACGCCATGGATGGCCGCGATCATCGGCGACGCCACGAGCGTCTGGACGCGACTCGTTCCCATGTTCTCAAGCACGTGGGATGCGGACCTCATGCTGTCGCGCGCGTCGCTTCGCGCGAGCTTCGTCGTGCCCGCCATATGCTTTTCGGTAGTCTTCGCCTATGCGGTCGCCTTCCGTTCGAAGGCCCCTCGCTCGGCGGAGTGAGTCGTCAGGGATAGAAATCAAGGAAGGAGCCCAGAATGGCACAGACCGTATTCACCCACAACGAGTTTCCGCGCGTAGGGATACGCCCCATCATCGACGGACGCCGCCGCGGCGTTCGCGAGTCGCTGGAGAACCAGACTATGGAGATGGCAAAGGCCGCGGCAAGCCTGATCAGCGGCAGCCTCCGCTATCCAGACGGCTCGCCCGTTGAATGCGTCATCGCCGACACGACCATCGGCGGACGCTTCGAGGCTGCGCAGTGCGCCAACAAGTTCGCGGCGAGCAACGTCGGAGTTTCCCTCTCCGTGACGCCGTGCTGGTGCTACGGCACCGAGACGATGGACCTCGACCCCCAGATCCCCAAGGCTGTCTGGGGCTTCAACGGCACGGAGCGTCCCGGCGCCGTGTATCTAGCGTGCATGCTCGCCGGCTACGCTCAGCGCGGCATGCCCGCCTACGGAATCTACGGGCATGAGGTGCAGAACCGCGACGAGACCGCGAAGATCCCCGACGACGTGACGGAGAAGATACTCCGCTTCGCAAAGGCCGCTCTCGCCGTCGCAATGATGAAGGGCAAGAGCTATCTCTCCATCGGCTCGTCGGCGATGGGCATAGCAGGCTCGTTCGTGGACGTCGACTTCATGCAGGACTACCTCGGCATTGCGCCGGAGAACATGGACGAGTGCGAGATACTGCGCCGCATCGAGGAGGGCATCTACGACAGGGACGAATACGAGCGCGCCATTGCGTGGATGCGGAAGAATCTCAAGGAAGGAAAGGACTACAACCCGCCCGCGATTCAGAAGTCCCGCGGCGAAAAGGACAGGGACTGGGAGTTCCTCGCGAAGATGGCGATAATCGTCCGCGACATGATGGCGGGAAATCCGCGGCTTGCGGAGATGGGCTTCGGCGAGGAGGCCGTCGGAAGGAACGCGATAGCCGGCGGCTTCCAGGGCCAGCGCCAGTGGACCGACCACTGGCCCAACGGAGACGTCGCCGAGGCGCTTTGCAATTCGTCGTTCGACTGGAACGGACGCAAGATGCCGCAGATACTCGCGACCGAGAACGACTCTCTCAACGGCGTATGCATGCTTCTCATGTGGCTTCTCACGAACAAGGCCCAGATGTTCGCCGACGTGCGCACGTACTGGAGCGACGCGGCGGTGAGGCGTGCGACCGGCAAGGGACTGCCGAAGGAAGCGAAGGCGGGAATCATCCACCTTCTTAATTCCGGCAGCTGCTGCCTTGACGCTGCAGGCGAGATGAAGGAGAAGGGCAGCCGCGTCTTCAAGGACTGGTGGAATGTCACTGAAAGGGACATCGACGCGACGCTGAAGGCGACTAAGTGGGTGCCTGCAGGCGTCGAGTACTTTCGCGGCGGCGGCTTCTCAAGCTCGTTCCTCACGCCGAAGGGGATGCCGCTTACGATGACGCGCATCTCCATAGTGAAGGGCCTTGGCCCCGCTCTCCAGATTGCGGAAGGGTGGTCCGTCGCTCTCGACCCGAAGCAGCAGAAGACGCTCATGGAGAGGACGAATCCCGAATGGCCCTGCACGTGGTTCACTCCTCGTCTCACCGGCAGAGGCTTCTTTAAGGACGTCTATTCCGTGATGAACGCCTGGGCCGCGAACCACGGCGCGATAAGCTACGGACACATCGGCGCCGACCTCATAACCCTCGCGTCAATGCTGCGCATCCCCGTCGCCATGCACAATGTGCCGGAGGACAGCGTGTTCCGTCCGCATTGCTGGGGGCTCTTCGGCGCGTCCGACGATCCTACCGGCGCAGACTACCGCGCCTGCGCGAACTTCGGTCCGCTCTACGCCACCAACCGCCGGTGAGGTAAAGATGCTCCGCAAGAGACTTCTCGCGGCGTTTGCGCTTTCCCTGACGGCGGCTGCCTTTGGCGGTAACATGAAGTTCTGCGTCCTGCAGCCGCCGTATGCGCACGATCCCGCAAAGTTGGGCGAAAGCGTGCAGTGGGAGCTGGACGCGCTGGCGAGGTGCGGCGACGATCTTGACGTCATCGTGCTTCCGGAGGCAAGCGACAGGCAGGGGACCGCCACGTCCCCCGCCGCACTTTCCAACGCCGTCGAACGATGGAACGCGCCGCTTCTCGCCGCCTGCTCGGCGACAGCGAAGCGCTGCAATGCCGTCGTGTTCGTGAACGCCGTCGACAAGACTCCGTCGGGATGGCGCAACACGACGTTCGCCTACGGCCGCGACGGTTCGCTGGTCGGCAAGTACGACAAGGCGCACCTTACGGCCGGAGAGTGGAGGAACCTCGGACTCGACGCCTCGTACATGTGGGATTGGTCGGAGCCTGCGGTAATGGACGTAGACGGCGTCAGGTATGCTTTCCTGACCTGCTACGACTTCTATTTCTACGAGGGATACGCAAACATTGCGAGAAAGAAGCCGGACGTCATAATCGGATGTTCCTGGCAGAGGAGCGACAGGCACGACGCACTCGAAATGTTCGGCAGGTTCGTCGCCTACAGCACAGGTGCGTACCTTGTCCGCTCTTCCGTCAGCCTGGGCGAGGATTCTCCTTTGGGCGGATGTTCCATGGTCGTCGCACCTGCAGGGGAGGTTCTCGGGAACCTCTACAGTCGCGTTGGCTCTCTCGTGGTGGAGTTCGATCCGAAGGCGAAGTATCTCAAGCCGGCGGGCTTCGGCAATCCTCCTGCGACGCATCCTGAGTACATTGAAATCGGACGCCGCCCCTGGAAGTACCGTCCAGGCGGAAGCGCGATCGTGCCGGACTTCGCCAACGCCCCCGCAAAGCGCTTGTGCGCACATCGCGGGTTCTCCACCATCGCGCCTGAAAACGGGATGGCTGCCTTCGGCGCGGCGGTTGCGCTAGGGGCGGCGGAGATTGAGTTTGACCTTTGGTGGACGAAGGACGGGGAGATCGTCTCCATACACGACCCTACGCTCGACCGCGTCTCTAACGGCACGGGCAGGGTCTACGAGCATACTTATGCGGAACTTGCCGCGCTCGATTTCGGCGCGAAGAAAAGCGAGCACTTCAAGGGTACGCGAATCGTCCGGTTCGCAGACATCCTCGCCAAGTTCTCGCAGCACGTCATCATGAACGTGCATGTCAAAGGCGGGGTCTGGGACGAAAAGAACATCCGTAAGGTCATCAGCCTCATCGATGCATACGATGCGAGGCGTCACGTGTACTTCATGACTGAACACGGCGGACTTCAGGACCAGCTCGCCCGCGTCGCGCCTGACATCCCGCGTTGCATGGGCAATAGCGGGGACAACAAGTCCAGCCCCGACATCGTCGATCGCGCGATCGCGCACAAGTGCCAGATGGTGCAGCTGTTCAAGCCCTACTTCGACCAGGCGCTGGTTGACAAGGCGAAGGCCGCCGGCCTGCGCGTCAATGTGTTCTGGTCGGACGACCCGGACGAGGCGAAGAAGTTCCTGGGCATGGGAGTTGACACAATTCTCACAAATGACTATCAGCCTGTCTCGGCAGCCACGGGACTCCGCTGAAGGCATAACTGCGGCGTCTGCGTTTGAAACAGGAAAGAGGAAACCTTTTAACCTTCTCGAAACCGCCGTACGGCCGGGCCTCAATGCTCGGTATGTCTCATAATTCCCCTCGTTAAGGGAAGCCGCAAGAGCCTTACTGTCAAATGCTCGCGCAACGGGTAAATGGGCGGCGAAAGCCTTCTAAAACTCTTCGAAATGCCAATATAAGCTCATATTTTTGCCAACTGACGCACGGTCTTTTGTCTGTATTCAAAACTCTTTTTGTCTGTATTCAAAACTCTTTTTGTCTGTATTCAAAACTCGCTGTGCTAGTAGTCAAAATTTCCAACGTTGGGAACGAAAATTTTGAGGCTTCTGGCATAACTGTGGGTTTGGTCTAGCCGCAGACGCCGCAGATGTTCACAGACGGCTGTTGGTCGGGGGATGTCCGCGACCGCCGTTGTCACCGAAGCGAAATCGCCGTGTAAACACCCCCTTTTCTTCGTGTAGGACAACCAAAAGTGCCGTGTAGGACAAGCCGCTGTCTCGTGTAGGACAAACGCCTTCTCCGTGTAGGCCAAACGGTTGGCTCGTGTAGGCGCTCACAGTTCTTTGTTTGGGCAACTTCGGTCACACATGCCTGACATATGCGCTAACTGCACGTTATTGGCCAAAGAGCCTTGCTTTCTGATTTATATGGAGTTGAAGAGCGTGGACGTTGTATCGGAGCTTGAACGTAAAAACGCTGCGAGTGCAAATC
>JAEEZC010000117.1 GCA_016288465.1 Verrucomicrobiota bacterium
CCCCAGAACCGAAGCGGCGGCAGGTTGTAGAATCCGTTGCCGAGCGTCACGGTGACGACATTCGTCGCCGGATAGGGCAACAGCGCCCCCGTCGCCGTCGAGACGTCAAGGGAATCGGCGTAGACCGTACGGTCGAACGGGCTCCAGAGCGGCATCAGCGATGTTTCCGACACGCCCGCCGGACGGCCGTTCAGCGCGAGCGCATAATAACCGGCGCAGGCGACTGTCACCTTCGCCTTGTCAACGCCATTCGATAGCACGAACGTCGCCTTGAACTCCGGGGCCGGATCCTCGTCGTAGAATGTCGCTTCCTCGCGGTCCGGTTCGCCGTCCCCCACCCAGCCCGTCTCCGAAAGCTGATCGCGGACGCGCGGACGCGTGAAGTCGTAGACGCCGGGTTCCGCCGAAAAAGCGGAAAGGAGTTCCCTCGCCTTCGCGTTGCGGCAGGAAAGCTCCGCCCCCTCGACGGACAGTCGTCCTTCGTCAAAGGCAACCGTCGCGCAGGTCCCGTCCGCGCGCTCGGCGCGGACGTGCAGCGCGACCCGTCCATCGCCCATGCAGACGAGATTCGTGTAGATGCCGGAGAATACCAGCCCCGATGTCGGCAGTCGCTTCTCGTCCACGACGAACGGAGTATGGTATTCGGCCCGCCAGTCGGGACACGCCTTGCGCAGCCAGTCTTCCTCGTCATCGTCGTCCATCACATGGATGTCGCGGAAACGCAGCTTGCCATCCTCGAGGAACAGGTTCGCGCGGTAGTGCTTCGAGTTGTACCAGACGCTCTGCCGGTCGGCGCCCGTGCGGTCGACGAGGGCGATTTGCGTCTGGGAACAGTTTGCCGGGTGATCGCGCATGAAGCGCTCCGCCGTCTCGGACACTGTCTCGACCGCTATCTTCCCCTCGGCCGCATACTTCGCCGCCATCGCCATCTGCTCGTCCAGACTCTTGTGGATGCGACTCCAGAAGAAGCTGTTCTCCTGTCCCGTCTGCATATAGCTGAGGTTCAGCGGCGCAACCGGTTCTCCATAGAGCCTGAAATACCAGGGCACGTCCGGATTGCCAACCGGCTCCATCGTCGGGCAGCCTGCGGACGCAAAGCTGTTGAATCCCGCGTTCGCATACGTGCCGTAGTTGTAGATCGGATCGGGCGTAAGCATGCGGAAGACGGGCGCACGGACAGCGTTCTTCATGTCCACTGCCGCCGACAGCGCATTCTTCTTCGACGGATAGTACGCGCCGTTGAAGTAGCCACCGTTGAGAGTGTAGGCGTCGGTCGCATCCTGTTCCCGGCAGATGAGGAATGCCTTGACGTTGTACTTGCGCTGCACGTAGTCCATTGAATGAGCGTCTATGAGCCAGCTTCCCATCGTCTTTGGATACGCGCCGAAGCGGAGCTTGAAGAGGCGGAATAGCTCGTCGCAGATGCGCTCGCGCTCGGCCGGCGCGTAGGCCATCAGGAAACCGGGCTTCACGAACCAGTCCCAGTCCCAGCCGTTGCGGCTCTTCCATTCGATGCCGCACATCTCGACGAGCTGGCGGCACATCTCGACCCATACGCCGTACTCCGTGCGGTCCTGCTGCGCGGTCTTCGCAAGCGCGACAAGGTCGTCGCGCAGCAGCGCATCGTACTGCAGGAGAATCGTGTTCTTGAAGCCGTACTTCGTGTTGCGCGCGATCTCCTCGCGGAGCGGCTCGTCGAGATGGTCGCGGTTGGCGTCGTCGCGCGGTTCGCATCCGCGCACGAAGTTGACAAGGTTCAGCACCTTGCGGACTTCGCTTCCGCCATCGGCGATATCGGCCATGCCGGCAAAGGCCCGCAACCCCGCCGACGCCGCCAAAATAATTATCTTGATTACGTTTTTCCAGCTCATTTCATTCGTCAGATTACAAAGGGCTGGTCCTCACAGGTCCTTTTGTTCACATAGCATTTTCTCTCGAAAAGCCATAATCTCCTCTCGCGACACTCCGCACGAAAGGACATATTGCTCCACCTTGTCCTGCAGAGTCGCGCCTTCGAAAGCCTCGTCGAACATACGGAGCATCACTTCGTAGCGGAGTTTTCTGCTGAACCAACCCGTCGCAGGATTAAAGAACACTGACATCTCCCAGTCCAAGGAAAGGTCTGGCTCGGAAACCCCAAGCAGCGCATTCAGGATGAAAGCGAGCGTTCCCGTGCGGTCCTGTCCGGAAATGCAGTGGAACACCAGCGGAAGGTTCTCCGGGTTGTTTACGATACGGAAGCACTTTGCGACAGCGTCCTTCTCGAACGAATTGGTCATCCAGTGATAGCAACCCGAGGGAACGTGCATCCATTTTACCGAACAACCGAACGGCGATTCATGAAGTCCTCTGCACTCCTTGTCGCCCCGCAGGTCAAGGTCGGTCTTGATGCCGAGCAGCCCGGTTGCGGTATTGCGCCCCTTCTCCGTGATCATCGGCGCGCCGGGAAAGGCGTTTTCCTTGGAGGTGCGGTTCGCGCACGCGCTGCGGTAGAGCACACCCTGTCGGACCATTCGCCCTCCAAGCCCGGCACGGCCGCCCAAATCCCGGAAATTCGGCACGCCTTCGACCGACAGCAACCGGGGCCCCGGTTCCGTCCTGAAATGTCCCCACGGCGAAACACGCCCGGCGACACAGACCCGCCATGAATATGCGGTGCCGCTTTCGAGATTGTACACCGGGAAGACGTTTCGCGTCCGCGGCGACACGTCTTCGCGGCGGACGACTCGACCGTCAGATTCACGGCATATCTCCAGCACTCCGGGATTTGCATCCCAATCTACGCCGTCCCACGCGAACACAACCGGCGCAGGCACCCACCCGATGCTCGCAAGGCGCGCCCGCGCCAAGGGATCGTCGAATTTTTCGACGCGCCGGTCCGTCGGAGTCGACAGATATCCCCTCTGCCCATCGGTAAGGAGCGACACGACCGCGCCCTCCTGCGGGAGCAAAAGGGAAATGCCGGCAAAGGCATTTGTCGAAGACACATTTTTTAAGGCTCCGGTATCGCGCTCGTAGATGAACACCTGCGTCGCGACAGACCCTGCGTTCTCGAGGCGGATCTCGTAGCGTCCCGCCTCCGTATCGTCGGCAACCGACACGCGGCCGATCCCCGTCCAGTCCGCAGCGTCGCTTTCGCGAACGGACAGCTCGACAAACTCAGAAGGCCGGTCCGAAGTCATGCGCCAGGCGGCGTCCGAACCTGGCTTGCGCAGGACAAGCCCCGCGCCGTCCTCGAGCATCTCCAGCGAGAAGAGCGGACGTCCCGACGGGCCAACGTAGGCCGTCGTTTCGCCGGGCTTCTGCGGATGGTAGCCTCTTGTGAGGCCGCCCGCGATGTCGCCGCAGACAAGGAAATTGTTGCCGAGAATAAAGCCATTCTCGTCCAGCGTGTAGTGTCCGACGTTGTTCTTCCGCCAGTCGTCCCACTCGAGCATGACATGAAAGTGCTCGGGATAGTCCACGTGACGGTTCGGAAAGTTCGAGTCGAAGCCGTAGAGCTTTATGCTGGCGCCGTCCGTCGCCGCGAGCGAATCGAGCCCCGCATCCTTAAAGGCCGCCCGCAGCGCAGCACGCCAGTTGTCGCTCGCGCGGATCTGCGCCCAAGGCAAGGGACGACGCGCATAGGGACCATGCTGCGCACCTTCGACATGGTGATGAAGCGCCAACTCGATCGCGCCCTCCCGGACCATCGTGAGGTAGTTGGCGCCGCCGGAACGCGCCGTCGGAGTCAGCACGACGCCGTCCGCAGTCGTCTGCACGTCCTTGGCCCCG
>JAEEZC010000118.1 GCA_016288465.1 Verrucomicrobiota bacterium
ACCTGTTCGACTATCCGCGCGCGCTTGAGAGCTTTGTGCTTGCCGGCAAGGATGGCGACGGCGCGCCGAAAGGAGGGGACGAGGCATGAAGGCGTGGGTATGGGAGGGCGTGGACAGGCTGCGGCTTGCGGACGACTGGCCCGATCCGGTGGCCAAGGACGGATGGGTCGTGGTGAAGGTCGTCTCCGCCGGCGTCTGCTCGACCGACGTCGCGATCATACGCGGCAGATTCGCCGCCGGCAGTTCGCCTGCGGTTCTGGGCCACGAGATATGCGGCAGAATCGCCTCGGCGGGCAGAGGCGTTACGACCGTGAAGGAGGGCGACCGCGTGGTCGTCGAGACTTCCGTCGGCTGCGGCAAGTGCGTCCAATGCCGCACCGGCAACAAGCATCTGTGCCGAGAGGCCGGGGAGATCGGCTTCCCTCCGTTCGCCGGCGGATACGCACAGTACGTCGCCGTGCCCGAGAGCTGCTGCCGCATCGTGCCGGACGCGCTGTCCGACGACCAGAGCGGCATCATCGAGGCGTCCGTCTGCCCGTTCGGAGCGGTCTACCGCAATCCGCCGAAGCTTGGCGCGACCGTTCTCGTGCAGGGCGCGGGAGTCGCCGGGCTCTCTTTCATACAGGCCGTGAAGGCCTACTCGGCGGGCAAGGTCATATGCTCAGCCCGAAACCGGTCGAGGCTGGCCAACGCAAAGCGGTTCGGCGCCGACGTCGTCGTGAACGTAAAAGAGGAGGATCTCGCCGAGAGGGTGCTTGAGGAGACCGGCGGGATAGGAGTCGACTATTCCATCGACGCGGCAGGCGCCCCGGCGACGATCGAGAACGCGGTGCGGCTCTGCGCGCCGGGCGGCTACGTGCGGCTCTACGGCATACCTTCCGAAGGCTCCGCGATAGCGTTCCCGGCGAAGGACATGATTCTCCGCCAGATTACTGTCGCCGGAGGGACGAACAACGAGCTCGCCTGGGCTCCGCTGCTGGGCCTCGTCGCCGCCGGAAGGTTCAACAACGCCGACATGGTCACGCACAGGTTCGCGTTCGACGGCCTGGCCGAGGCGATTGACCTCGTGGACCGTAATCCCGACGGACTGATAAAGGCCGTGGTTCATCCCTGGGAGTGAAAGGACTTCGTGTAGAAAGGAAAGACCGATGAAGATAGTCAAGGTGGAGGCGATACCGGTTCGCCAGAAGGGCGAGATCAGGGAAATCAACGACAGCGCGCAGGACGGCATAATCGTCCGCGTGACAACGGACGAGGGAATCGTAGGCTATGGCGAGGTGGACTCCGCGCCGTGGGTCATCAAGTCCATAATCGAGTCGCCGGTCTCGCACCGCACGTGCCAGGGCCTCGCGAACGTGGTGGTCGGGCGCGATCCGTTCGACTACAGGAAGATATGGGACGACATGTACCTGCACTGCAACTTCTACGGCAATCACGGCGCGGCGATCCAGGCGATGAGCGGCATCGACATCGCGATCTGGGACATCCTCGGCAAGGCGCTCGGCAAGCCGATCTGGCAGCTTCTCGGCGGCAAGTACCGCGACAAGGTCCGCTGCTACGCGTCCGTTCTCATGCCGTACACCGAGGCTGAGGCGAAGGAAGAGGCTCTCAAGTGGAAGGAGAAGGGGTATACGGCGATCAAGCTCGGCTGGGGAGGCTTCGAGCAGGACGTCAACACCGAGGTGAAGCTCGTCAAGGCGGCCCGCGAAGCCGTCGGCGACGACATCGACCTTCTCTTCGACATCGGCTACATTCCGTCCGACAAGGTCACCATCGACGTCGCCTCGCGCATCCAGTTCGTGAAGGCGATCGAGCAGTACAGGCCGTATGCCGTCGAAGAGGCCCTCTGGCCCCACGACTACCTCGGCTACAAGAGGCTGCAGGAGTCGACTTCAGTGCGCATCGTCTGCGGAGAGAACGAGACGACGCGCTTCGGCTTCAAGCAGCTCATCGACTTCTGCAGGCTCGGGTTCGTCCAGCCGGACATCACGCGCTGCGGCGGAATAACCGAGGCGGTGCGCATCGCGTCCTACGCCGAGGTGAACGCCATCAACGTCGTGCCGCACTGCTGGAGCTCGGGCATCGTCGAGGCGGCGTCCCTCCAGATCATCGCCTCGATCCCCAACGCGGAGCTGCTGGAGTACTGCGAGCAGGACACGCCCATCCGCCACGACCTCGTGCCGGACGACATACCCGCCGTCGACGGCTATGCGACCGTGCCGACTAAGCCCGGCCTCGGCATAGAGGTCTCGGACGAGGCGATCGAGTTCTACCGCTGCGACACGCCATGACGGAGGGCTGAGCCATGAAGGGAAGAAGCCTCACTATAGCCGTCATGTTCGGCATGCTGTTCATGATCGGCTTCGTCACGATGTTCACGGGCCCCCTGGCGGTCGTCGTGAAGGCGCAGTTCGGCGCCTCGAACGCGCTTTCCCAGTTCGGCTCGTCGGCGAACTTCCTTGCCTACCTCTTCATGGGCCTTCCGTGCGGAATAGTGCTGAAAAGGCGCGGCTACAAGTTCACGACGCTTGCAGCCGTCGCCGTCGGCATACTCGGCGTCTCGCTTCAGATGCTCGCGGGCTTCGTCGCCTCGTTCGGCGTGTACGTCGTCGGCGCGTTCGTCTCCGGGCTGTCGATGTGCATGCTATTCACCGCCGCGAATCCGCTGCTCAACACGCTGGGCGGCGGCGGGAAGGGCGGCAACAGGCTCGTCCAGTACGGCTGCACGCTCAACTCTGTAGGCGGCATGTCGTCGCCTCTTCTGCTGGGCTTCCTCATCGGCAACGAAGTCTCGAAGGCGAACGTGCTTGACGCTCTGCCCGTCCAGGCCGCGGCGCTGGCGTTCTTCGTCTTCGGGCTGGTCGTGGTTCTTAGGGCGGACATACCGGAGCCGCATCTTGAGCCGGACGCCCGTTCGCCGTTGAGCGACATCCTTGACGTCTTCAGGTTCCGCCACTTCGCCCTTGGCGCGCTTGCCATGTTCCTCTTCGTGCCGGTGGAATGCGGCATATGCAACATGGTCAACCTCTACCTGACGGCGGAGGGGACGCCCGCCTACGCCGGCGCGGTCGTCGGCGGTGCGATGGTGTCGGCCTACTGCGCGCTCATGATGGCGGGGCGCTTCGGCGCGGGGCTTCTTGGCGGGCGCCTGTCGCCGCGCACGATGCTTGCGGCGTCCACCGCCTTCTGCATCGCCGTCCTCGTGGCCGCGGCGACCGTCCCGTTCGTCAGAGTCGCGGTGCCTTTCACGTCCGTCTTGCTGCCGCTTTCGGCGCTACTCATGACGTTCTGCGGCCTCGGCATCGCCGCCATCTTCGGCAGCATCTTCAACTTGGCAACGGAAGGGCTCGGGCGCCTTGTGCCCGTCGCCTCCGGAATCACGATGTCCCTTGTCTCCGGCGGCGCTCTCCTTGCGCTTGTCGGCTTCGTCACGGACCGCTTCGGGCTTCTTTCGAGCTGCTGGGTCTTCGCCGTGTTCCTCTGCTACATCCTGTTCTTCGCAGTTGTCGGCTCCCGCGTGCCGTCGGAGCGTAGATGATGCCGGTCTCCGATATGTGCAGAAGTTGCGTCCTGCTGGCGGCGGCGGCCTTCGCCGGCTGCTCGTGCCTGCCGCCGGAGCGCCGCGCCGCGTGGACGTCGGAGTGGATCGACGTGACCGCGGCAAACGGCGTAAAGGACGACTACTATCCGCTTCAGGACGATCCGCTGAAGTGCTCCTTCAGGTTCCGCGTCATGCGCAACACGGACAACACAATCGGCGTCGAGGCCTTTGTGCGCGACGACAGGGTCGTGACGGACGACAGTCCGGACGGTTCGGTCTCGTGTCCGACATGGAAGGACGACTGCCTTGAGGTCTTCTTCGACGGCGACGGCGACCGCAATCCCAACACCCGCGGACCCGACTGGAACGACAACCCGACGCCCTGCAACGCAGGCGGGGAGTACGCGATTGCCGCGAACGGCGCGACCCAGAGCGACTACGCGTCCGCCAAGAAGTGCTTTGGCGAGCTTTGGGGCGGATTCGCCGAGCCGTGGCTCGTGGACGGCACGCGCGTCGGCACGCACTACAGGCTCTGGTTCGGCTGGGAATGCCTGAACCGTCCGGCGCCGCGTCCCGACCAAGAGGTTCCATTGCGGATGACGGTCTGCATCCACGATGACGACGACGGCGGCCCCTGCGACTCCGCTCTATACTGGAAGGGCAACCCGAAGTACCCGTTCGCAGACGAGAGCGCCTTCGGCGATGTCGTTCTGGGGCCCCTGCCGAGGTAGTCTATTTGCCGATGCCTGAGAAGACCGGCGCCACACTTTCCCCCTTGACGCTATACACACTTGCCCGTTTTATGATATACTACCCCGCGTTGTCTGGTTGGCGGCTCTGGCGGGCCGCGGTCTTGCGGGGATGAAAGTGTAGAAACGGGAGTTGCGCAACGAGGCCATGCTCTACGCGCTCAGAAAGCTGATAGCCATCGTATTCCTTGGTGGAATAGTCTGGTTCGTGTACAGGGACCTTGACTATCTTGACCAGCCTTGGTTCATGCACGCCCTCGGAATACTCGCTACCATATTCGCGGTGTTCTGGCTGATCGTCCCGCTGCTCGTAGTTCGGCTCCGCATCCGTCGGCGCCTTGACCAGAACAGGAAAAGATACGAGGAGTGGCTTGCGGAGCTGGGACCTGGCGAGCTCCAGCCGATGGCGAAGAGGGTTGGCCGCGTTCAGTATGAGCCTGGGGAAACCCTTTACTTCCATGAGAAGGGCACGCTGTATGTGCCGTCGAAGGCTGGATTTGACGAGGTTTCCGCAAAGGGCAGGCCTGGCGACGTCGCTTTTTCGGATCTGACGGGCGTCAACCGCAAGATTCAGCGCGTACATTGCCTTTTTACCGACCGCAGACTGGTGTTTTCGGGCAAAACGCTTGAAAAGAGCTTTGCTTTGAGCGATTTGCACAAGATAAAGACAACCCCCGGCGGATTGGTTTTCACCGTCGCCGGGGGGCTTCGTCTTGCTTTTACCTTTCAGAATCCGCTTGTTGCGGCGGATATTCTGAAACGTATCAGAAGTTGTTGATGTCGATTCGCATCGTGCGGTTCTTCATCTCGGGCGTCATTTCGTCGTCTTCGCTGGAAGCGCCCTGACTGAACATCGGCACCATAATCGCCGCGCCGCAGTTCGGGCATTCCGCCTGCGTGCCGGCCATGTCGATGGTCGCCTCGATCTCCTGCTGGCATGCGTCGCAGACGAATGTTATCATCTGAGACTGCAAGTCGGAGTTCTGAAGGTCTTCCAGCCCGAGTTCCGCCGCGTCGATGCGGATCGTCCTGTGCTTGAGGACTTCCGGCTCCATCTTCTCGGCTTCCTGGGCAGAAACGACTTCGGATTTCTCGACAGTGCCGTCTTCGTTGTACTGCGGGATGATGACGATTGCGCCGCAGAGCGGGCATTCCGCCTCCGCACCGACAGCATTGCCGGGAGCTTCGATCTCCTGGTTGCACTGCGGGCAGCGGAAGTAGATGGACTCGGGGACTCCGCTTTCCTGCGGAGCTTCCTCGGCAACCTCCTGCGGTGCTTCAGCCTCCGGAGCGGCCTCGTCCGACTGCTCTGCCTCGGCGACTTCCGCCGGCTGCTCGGGTTCTTCGGGAGCAGGAGCTTCTTCCGCAACTGGCGCAGGCTCGGGCGCGGGCTCTTCGACCTTCAGCTCTTCGGCGACCGGTTCCTCGACCTTCGGCTCTTCGGCGACAGGCGCCTCAACCTTTGGCTCTTCGGCGGCCGGCTCGGGCTTGATTTCGGCCACGGGCTCCTCGGCCGGCTCCGCTTTTGCCTCTTCGACAGGCTCAAGGACGGGTTCGGCGGTTTTCTCCTCGGCTACCGGCGCAGGAGTTGGCTCTTCAGCCTTCGGTTCCTCGGTCTTGGGCTCTTCGGCCTTCGGCTCCTCAACCTTGGGCTCTTCGGCGACCGGCTCGGGCTTGATTTCGGCCACGGGCTCCTCGACCGGCTCCATCTTGACCTCTTCGACGGGCTCAAGGACGGGTTCGGCGGGCTTCTCCTCGGCTACCGGCGCAGGAGCCGGCTCCTCAGCCTTCGGCTCCTCGGCCTTGGGTTCTTCGGCCTTCGGTTCCTCAACCTTGGGCTCCTCGGCGATCGGCTCGGGCTTGATTTCGGCCACAGGCTCCTCGACCGGCTCCATTTTGATCTCTTCGACGGGCTCTGGCGTTGGCGTCGGCGCCGGAGTTTCGGCGACGGGCTCTGGCACAGGCTCGGGCTTCGGGGCCTCCACAACTGGCGGAGGAACGATCGGGGCAGGGACGATGTGGCTTGTCGTACTGCCGATAACCGGCTTGTGGATCGTCGGAATGGACGTAGCGCCGCCAATTACAGGCTTGTGGATTGTCGGCGTAACGGGCGAAACAGGCGCCGCTTTCGACGCAACTGCCGGAGCGATCGGCGCTGGCGTCGGGGCAGGGGTGGCGCCGACGACCGGTTTGTGAATGATAGGCGACGGCTTGGCCGCCGCGATTGCCGGCTTCTGAAGGACAGGCCTTGGCGCAGCCGCAATGGGCTTTGGAGCGATTTTGGGGCCGAACGGCTCCTTTGGCGGGACATATTCAGCCAGAGGAACGGCCTTCGGTCTTGGGGCGACGACCTGCTTCGCAATGCTCGAAACGGTCGCCTTGAGCGCTCTGTGGGGAGGAATCACGAACGTCTCGCCCGTCCGCGGGTTGCGGATCTTGCGGGCCTTGCGCTCGACAATCTCCAGTTTGCAGATTCCGGGAATGATAAAACCTTCGATGGCCGCTTCGCGATATGCGATTTCGGCGAGAGTCGAAAGTATTTTCTCGGAGAGTTCCTGCCTGATGCCTACCTTGTAGGCGAGTTCCTTCATCAGTCTTCGTTTTGTATAGGCATGCGATAGCATAGGGATTCCCTTCTAGACTTCTCGTCGTTATGTTGTATGTTGCAGTTGTTTTATCGTATCGAATTACCGTCGAATCACCGTCATTAACCTCGAATCACCGTTCACTTTTCCACGAATCACCGTCGAATGTTGTCAGGCGACATTGCTAATTGTAGCATTGTCTCGGGGAATTGTAAACCCCCAAAAATGAATTTTTGTCACCCGATTGAGTGTACGGCTTTGGCGGCGGTAGAGAATGCAAGAGTCAGGTTGTAGCCTCCAGTCGGACCGTCCATATCCATCACTTCACCCGCGAAATATAGGCCCGGACACGATTTTGACTCCATTGTCCTCGGGTTTATTCCGTCAAGGGAAACGCCGCCGATTGTGACGATTGCCTCCTTCACGGGACGCGGTTTCGGGTTTTCGAGGCGAATTCTGTCTCGGCCGAACCAGACTTCTACCGACAGCTTTTCGGGCGTTTCGCCGTGCTCGAGGCGGTTTTGCCTTCTGTGGTGTTCTATGAACCTCTGCGCGTTGTAGACTGCTGCGCCCGACACTCCGAAGCGCTCGCAGTCAACTTCGCCCCTGTATTCAAAGAGCACCCTGCCGTCCTCGGCAAGGACTTTCGTCCTGCCGTCCTCCTCGAATCGCCGCCCTGCGAGACGCGTGACTCGAGGATCGCCCGTCTCAAGACCGATGAGTCCTGGACGGTATGGCACGATTGAGTGCCCGAGCGTCTTTGCGAAGTTTTGGCCGTCGCCGACCGAACCGGTCTTTGGATAGCTGACGCCGCCAGTTGCAAGAAGTACGTTTTCCGCCGCGATGTCGAAGCTGGCGGTGCGCACAAGGAATCTTCCGCGGCCTTCGCCTGGCCGGACCCTTTCGATGCCTTTCGCCGGGCAGTTCGTCAGAATGGGGACTTCTCTTTCCCTGAAGAGGTCGCCGAACGCATGGACTATCGTCGCCGCCTTGCCGTCCGCCGGAAACATCCGGCCGTCCGCCATCCGCCGCAAAGGCACGCCGAGGGACCTGAAGAACGAGATTATCTGGCGAGGAGGGCACTCTCGCACCGCGTCGGCGGCGAAATCCGCCGCGGGCCCGACGTCAGCCAGGAACTTTTCCGCTGCGATGTCCTTCGTGAAGTTGCACCGCCCGTTCGCCGTCATCAGAACCTTGGACCCTAGCCTCGCCTTGCGCTCTATTATGATGCACGGCATGCGGCGCTCCGTTGCAATAGCCGCAGCGAACATGCCTGCCGCTCCGCCGCCGACGATTGCGAGTTTTACTGGCCTCGCGCCGTCCCTGCTTTCGCGCCGACGCTCGCCTCCATGCCTCAATCCGTACATTGTCCTTTTGTCCATACGCTTTGATTATTATACCAAAAATCAGACGAAGGACATCGCTGGAATGCGATGTACTGTCGCCAGCAATGAAATCAGACGGTTCTTATGCTCCCCTGCTAGTTACTTGTCCCCATCGAACTTTTAGTGGCAAGGGGTCCTTCCGTTTTCCGGTTGTCGCTCGTTTTTTCGCCAGTTGACAAAATTTCGTTTGCCGGTTGATGAAATTTCCTACCTAGGAAACGAAAATTTCCTTGTCTATTCGGCCATTTTTGCAATGACGCGCGAACTTGTCTCGGCGCGGATCGTCGGTGAAATGAAAGTTGACGACGGACTGCGGGCATACCTCTTCGAACAGCACGACGGGAGTCAGACGGTCGTGTTCTGGTCGGTTTCCCAGGTCGATCTTTCGCCCGACGGTCCCGTGCCGTCGACACCGGGCTATGCCCGGCCTTTGCGCCTTGCCGCGCCGGATGGAGTGTACTGTTTGAC
>JAEEZC010000119.1 GCA_016288465.1 Verrucomicrobiota bacterium
ACGCCTAGCAAACGCCGCGTACACCATTAGTAAACACTACGTGCACAGGCTGAAAACGCGCAAAACACAACTGGAAAGAGAGTAAACGCGCTAATACGCAGCGTGTGGACCGTCCGTTTTGCGCTTACAATTCGTCCATGCGTTTCCCGTGCCACCAAAGGCGTTTCTCTGTATTCCGTGGTAGAAAAGTGAGGCAGTTGCAAAACCTTCTTTAACCTAAGCGTCGCAGTTGAAAGGCCGCGATCGTGATTGCGGCCTTTCAACTGCGACGCTTAGGTTAAACAACCGAATCGCGAAAATGCGGAATATGGGCAGGACAGCGTCAGGTGCGGAAGAATGCGCCCACGGCGTAGAGCGGCACATTCCGCATCCATCCCTGGTCACGGTGCGGAGCGAGGGAGAATCGCATGCCTTTGAGCGTGTCGTGCGCGGAGACGAATGTCCTGAGCGATTTGGAGTTTAGGTTCTCGGCGGCCTTGACCTCCACGGGGACGATTTCCGTTCCCAGCTGCACAAGGAAGTCGATTTCAACTGTCGAATCGGCGGCGCTGAAGTAGAACACCTGCGAGGGATTCGCGGCAAGCATCTCTTCGAGGACGTACGCCTCGGTGAACGCCCCCTTGTATTCCTCGAAATGTGCGCTCCCCGTGAGAATCTCCGCAGCCGGGGCCTGCGCCATCGCCCCCATAAGCCCGCAGTCAAGAGGGAAAAGCTTGAATGCATTGAAGTCCTCGTAGAACCTGAGCGGCAACGCCGGCTTGTTGGCGCGGTTCACGCGGTTGACCGTCCCGGCGTCCACAAGCCACTGGATGGCCGTCTCGAACTCCTTGGCGCGTCCGCCGCGCTTTATCGCGCCGTAGATGAATTTCTTGTTCTCCTTCGCGAGCTGGGCGACGAGCGAGCGCCAGACGAGATTGATGCGCGGAACCTCGCGCACCGGGGCGTGCTTGGAGATGTCGTTCTGGTAGGCGAGGATTATGTTGTCCTGTATGCGGCGCACATCGGCGAGAGCGCGCCCCTGGGCGAATGCGGCGACGGCCTCTGGCATTCCGCCGGTGAAGAAGTAGCGCCGGAGCCGTTCGATGAACGTCTCTCGCATGGTGTCTACGGCTGCCTTGTCGCCGGATTCGAGAAGCCGCGCCAGCGGGGCGTCACCCGTCCCCGAAAGGAACTCGGAGAAGCAAAGAGGTCTCAACGTCAGTTCGTCCACCTTGCCGACGGGAAAGGACGTCCCCTCGTGAAGGGTTATGCCGAGGAGCGAACCCGCCGCCGCGACATGGATGCGTGGCGCATCCTCGCAAAAATACTTGAGCGCGGCGATTCCGCGCGGCGCCTCCTGGATTTCATCGAACACGACAAGCGTTTCCCCTTCGCGGATCTGCACGCCCGTGTTCGCTTCGAGAGCGAGGAGAATGCGCCTGATGTCGTAGTCGCGGAAAAGGTCGGCGGCGAACGGTTCCTTGTCGCAGTTCACATAGACGAGCGAGGCGTATTCGCGCTGCCCGAACTCCTTGAGAAGCCACGTTTTGCCGACCTGCCGTGCACCGTGTACAATCAACGGCTTGCGTTGCGGCGAGGTCTTCCATTCGATGAGTCTATTGTATGCGATTCGCTCCATGCTGCACTTTCCTTGACGAGTTTGGCGCGTAGTGTAGCATTTATTCGGACGAGTTTCAAGTATATGACTGCATTTATTCTGACGAGTCGGAGGGCGGCATGAGTCTGACGAGGCGAGAGTTTGTGAAAGATTCGCTGTCGTCGCTCGGGTTCCTGGCGCTCCCGGGCGGGCTTTTCGCGGCACCTGCCGGATGGAAGGCGAAGAAGGAACCTAACCTCGTTCTTGGCGTAATGAGCGATTCGCATCTCCGCGTCGGGTATGACGCCGTGACGCCCGGCAGGGCGTTCCCGCTCAAGTACGTCCACAATGCGTTCAAGCTCTTCAAGAAGCGGAACATCGACGCTTTCGTGCATTGCGGCGGTGCGGCGCATCGCGGATGCGTGCGCGAATGGGAGTTCCACAAGGAGCTGCTGGACGAAGTCTTCGGCAAGCTCGGCCCTGACTGGGTGTTGCCGCTGAATTGGGAAACAGGGAACAGGGAACGGGGAACGGCGAAGCATCCGTTTTCGCGCGAAGAGCTGAAGAAGGCGATTGGGGCGCCGGAGTTCGGCAAGAAGGCCAAGCTGGTCGTTGAAAAAGGGACACAAGCGACGATCAAAATCAAAATCCCGAAGGCGGACGGCAATCCCGATTCGCGCGTCTACGCATACAACGTGGTTGTCATGGGCGATGACGCGAAGGCGCGGCTTTTCAAGAACGTATTCTTTTCGGGGGTGAACTGCGGCATCGGCCACGAGCCGGACAAGGGGGTGACGACGGTGGAGATACCGTTCTCCAAGCTTCCCGGCGGGAAGATGCTCACTATCGCCGTCAGGCCGCTAAGTTCGCTCGGTACGAAGGGCAAGGCGATTGGAACGACTTTCAGATTTTGCAGTTACGAGCGAGTATTGGTTGAGAGAGGCGAGGAAAGCGGAAACTGGTAGGGCGCGGATTCCAGTCGCGCCGCCAGAAATCGGTAGGGCGCGATCACCGAGCGCGCCGCATCATAAGGAAGGCAGTAGCATGGCAACGTGGGTGAAAGAGGAGATTGACATCGAGGGCGCTGGCTCAGATGCCGGTTTGCTACTGCTACGCCGACACCAACAACGCCGCTGCGATGGAGAACTGGAAACGGCATTGTCAACACCCAAGCGAGGCTATGATGGTGGATGATGGGCTCGAGACGAGAGACGTTAGACGCGTCTTTTGTCTCATGTCTCACGTCACTAGACACAAGCCAGTTTCCCCAAGCATCAACAAATCGCCCTCCCGTGTAGACCGTGCTTTTGGTATAATATAGGCGTTAAAGGGGACGGCAAATGAATTCCACACTGCAAAGTCGATCCATTCTTCTCGCGAGCATCGGCACTTCTCCCGGCGTGCTGACGAACACCGTATGGGCGCTCGCGCATCAGAAGAAGCCGGTTGTGCATAACACACGAACTTTGGTACAATTAGCATAGATGAAATACGGAATCTTCATATCAAGCGTCCAGCGCGAATTTGCCAAGGAGCGCAAGGCTCTCGCGTCCTACATTCGAAAGGATGCAATCCTCGGCAAGTTCTTCGAGGTGTTCCTTTTCGAGGAGGTCCCCGCGCAGGAACGGAAGGCCGATGGCGTGTATCTTGCCGAAGTCGACGACTGCGACATCTATCTTGGCATCTTCGGCCACACATACGGCAATGCCGATTCCAGAGGCGTCTCGGCGACCGAGCGGGAATATCGGCGCGCGGCGGCAAGACACAAGTATCGCATCTGCTTTGTCGACAAGTCTGCCGGGGAGACGGATCAACGCGAGGCGGCTTTCATCGGACGCGTCAATGACGATGTCGTCCGAAAGGGTTTCGTCGGCTATGACGATTTGCGCACTGCGGTCTACGCAGCGCTCGCCAAGCACCTTGAGGACAAGGGACTCATAAATGTCCTTCCGTTCGATTGTTCTAATTCCGCCAATATCCAACTGAAGGATCTATCCACATCCAAGATGCGCCAATTTGTCAGGGATGCATGTATTGAGCGCAAATGGAATGTCCCCGTTAACGCAACGCCAGTTAAGATTCTGGAAGCATTGCGGCTGATTGATGACAATGGCCATATTCTCAATCCGGCGGCGTTGCTGTTAGGAAAAGATCCACAACGCTATTTCCCTGCGTCCTGTGTCAAGTGCGCATG
>JAEEZC010000120.1 GCA_016288465.1 Verrucomicrobiota bacterium
ACTTCCGAGCATCCCGCCGACACGGCGACGCCGAACCAGCGGCACTATATTGTGAAACTGCCGAAAAGCGACGCGAAGATTGTCGGACGGCTGGAGGTCGTCGATGCGGACACCGGCGTTCTGACGTCCTGGGACGGCGACTATCACGACAGAGACCTGCAAAACCGCGTCATCGGCGACGCCGACGTGAGCGACGAAGACAGGAAGGAGAGCGAGGCGCAGCTCAACGAGATTGCGGCGTACCCTGATCCGCTGCTGATGGCTTCCGTGAACGCCACGGCGAACGACGGCGTTCCGTGGGTCATGCCGAACGGAGACGTGTTCATCGGCAACCACCGCGTGCAGGGACTGCGCCAGGGCTATGCCAGGGGGACCGCGACGGACTACGACCGCTTCGTGCGCGAGGATGCCGCGAAGCGCGGCATCGAGATCGGCGAGGACGTCAAGAAGCCGCTTCTCGTTTTCGTCCTTGAGCGCATCGAGTCGCCGGACGGCAAGTTCGGGATATACGACGTGGTGCAGGCGGCCAACAAGGGCAACAACCGGGGCTTCGGCACTGCGGGCGAGGCCAGGAACGACACGAAGATCCTGATCGACAACAAGCTGCTGCCGAAGTTCAAGTTCCGCGCGGACGGAAGCATCGACGAGACGAAGAGCGGCGAGGCGATCGGAGTCTTCCACGAGAAGAGCGGAGCGCAGGAGTTCCTGAACGACGACGGAACGCTTACCGAAAGCGCCCAGAAGCGAATACTTGACGCGTCGCTCGCGGCGCTTCTTGGCGGAGTGGGCGGGAGCGCCGCCCTGCTGCGGAAGATAATGACCAACGCGAAGCGCCTGGACATGCAGGGCGAGCTTCGCGCCCTCATGAAGGCGACGCCCGAGCTGATGGCGCTCGCCGAGGAAAAGCCCGCGTTCGACCTGCGCGGACCGCTCGGAGAGGCGTTGCAGCTCTTCACGGAATGGCGCGACAAGGACGAGACGGCGCGCGTCGAGAAGGGAAAGAGCCGCCACGACTGGCGCGAGACGAAGGACGGCAAGCGCGTTCGAGGCCTCTCCTGGGAGGCGTTCATGTCGCAGGGCGACATGTTCCGCAAGCCGAGCGAGGAGACGAGGATACTGGGCGACCTGCTGGCCGCCGCCGAGTCGCTTCGCAGCTTCGACCGCGAGGACGTCGAGAGCGCGGCGGGAAAGAAGCGTGTCGTAGACCTCATATCCGGCTATCTCGCCGACTACGTCGACAACGCCACGGCCGTAAACACCGAGACCGAGGACATGTTCGGCGCACCGCCCGCGTCCCGCGCCGACGTCCTGGCCGCCCAGCGTGGCAACGGCGAGACCGGCCCAAGGTTCAGCGTGGAGGCCGACTGGGGCGACGAGACGCGCACCGTGCCCGTGATAGGCGGAGAATCGTCCGCATGGGAATACAAGGAGGGGCTGAAAACCAAAGAAGCAAAAGTTGAGCTTTTCGCCCTCGCTGAAGAAAACCTGAAATCACAAGACAACTATGTCATTGACGCCGCGAGCGGCAATAACGCGCTACGAATAGGCAATATCATATATCGCGTCACGCGCAAAGGCCTGTTCCACGGAGCCGACAGACGCCTAAGGCGCATCGGGGCTGTCATTGCGAGGATTGGTGATGTTCTAAATGCTTCTGTTGAGGTTCCGGGTGTTGAAGCACCATGGCATTATCGCATTGCGTCAGTCAACTTTGGAACACCTGAGTATGTCTTGCTGACATCAAAATCCGTTGGCGGTACCGAGGAAGTCGTAGAGGTGCAGTCCCTTTATGCGATAAACGCAAAGGCCGATGCAACCGCACAGACTGCTACATCTACGGGCACCGGCCTTGCAGAGGCGAGCGGTGCTGCACGCGAACTTAATCACACAGGCACCTCTCGCCTCGACAGGGACAGTATAGCAAATCTGAAGGCTGCATGGCAAGGGCTGTTTGCGGAAAAGCTCGCGGCCCACGTCGCGGCGCAAGGGGGCGTCTCGCAGACCCACACGCCCGCCTTCAAGAAGTGGTTCGGCGACTGGGAGAACGACCCTGCCAACGCCTCCAAGGTCGTCGACGAAAACGGCGAGCCGATGGTCGTGTGGCACGGGAGCGTTGACAATGGTTTTACGGAGTTCGATCCGAACCGCATTCGCGAGAAAGACGGCGTTCGAGGCTTCTATTTCGCGCCGCCAAAACGCCGCGACAGCGTTGCGGGCTACTACGGACACGGTGGAGAGCGGGCGTTCTACCTCAACATCCGCAATCCGCTTGTCATCGGGACGGACGCGAAGCCGAGCGCAGAAGAGCTCAAAGGGCATGATGGAATAATTCGCGTGGCAAGGGAAGACTTGCCCGAAACGAAGTACTACAATTGGAGAACAGATTCCCTTGGTACGGAACGTGTGGCAAAGGGAGACATTGTAGAGATTGTGGCCTTCTCTCCGAACCAGGTGAAGTCGGCCACGGACAACGTCGGCACCTTCGACCCCGCCAACAACGACACCCGCTACTCCATCGCCGCGCCGTCGGAGCTTGCCGACGCCATGCGCCGCAGGTACTCCGTCTCCAACATCTTCACCGGCAGCGCGGCGGACTACGCCAACAGATCCCGCAAGGGTGGCGAGGACGACGGGCCCGCGCTCGTCCACATCGGCTCCGGCGAGGGGAGCCAGGTGTACGGATGGGGGCTGTACGGCTCCACCGTGCGCGGCGTCGCCGAGAGCTATGAGACCTATCGCGACAGCGACCATGCAGTTATCGCTGTGGACGGGGATGGATGGAAGCCAAAAGCCAACACACCTATCGAACAGC
>JAEEZC010000121.1 GCA_016288465.1 Verrucomicrobiota bacterium
GCGGACGCCAGACGGAACGAGACGTCGCACGGTCCTCCCTCGGGCACATAGCGTGAGGCAGTTTCCGCGACGACCTTCGGCATTTCTCCCTGCGGAAGCCTTACGCGATAGATGTTGCCGGAAAGCTCCGGAGACGACGGCAGTTCCGGCCAACCCAAGCCCGTGTCGGCGCGACCGGTATTCGACCCCATGCCAAAGTAGAAGCACCCGTCGAAATAGCAAAGGGACGTGGCGGCGCGCGTCGAGACAAAGGAGAAGCGCTTTGTAAACGAAACGCCGTCCGTCGATTTCCAGACGCTGTTCGTCACGGCCGTCGCCGTAGAGCCGGCCTGACCCGCGACTATGTACGCGGCGTCGTCGGAAACGAAGATGTCGAACGGCTTGACATCGGAGCCGCCAAGGCCGATTCTCGAGGCCTTAACGTGATGGTTGACGTTCTCCGCGCTGAATATGGCCCACGGAGTGAGGGGATAGCTGTGTGCGAGGACATAGAGCACGCGCCCCTTGAATTTCGTCGGATGCCAGATGCTCATTGACCTGTAAGTGTATTCAGAGTCGAATGAGAGAGAAGCGTCTTCGAGCGTCATGCCGGGAGCGATGTTGCTCCAGGCGGTGTTGCTGCTGACGAATTTCTTCTCTTCTTCCACCCAGCGCCATTCTTCCCAAGCGTGCCCTTGTATGTTGTCTTTCCAGGCTATCATGTTTGGAAAGCAGAAAATGTCGTCGTCAAAAGGAAGAAATGCATTGAAACGACGAAACATCGAATGCGGATTCGCCCCTAGATTCTCGATATATGTAATGCCGTCCAGCTGAGGCGTCGCATTGAACATGGGCGTCTCGCACCAGTTTGTCGAGCCGCTGATGGCGTATCCGCAGATGAAGACGTAGCCGTGCCATTCGGCAATGTCCCAGCTATGGATCTTGTCGCAAGCCGTCGTGAATGACTGCCACACGCCGTCATGTCCCCGGCGGAACGAGGTCCCGTAGTTGGGACCTTTCTCGTGAGGATCCACAGCAGTCACGTAGAGCCGTCCGTCGGAAAGCTCCTTGAACTCGTACAGGTCCTCGCTTCCTGCGACAAACTCGTTGGAAAAAGCGCCTGAATATGGGTTGATCGCAAAAACCGGGCACGGCCCCATGTTGGGATCCCAGTCGCCGCCAGTGACAAAGATACTGCCCTTGTGCGGGACGAGATCAACCACCTGCCGCGCATGGAAGCTTCCAGGCCACTGCAAATAGGTGGGTGTGCCCAGATATTCAAGCGATTCCGTGAGGTCGGGCACATCTGCGGCCAAGATGCAGAGGCTTGCAGCCGAAGCGACTGTTGCGATTGCCTTGCGAAGCTTGGGAACAATAGCAGACATTGCCATTCCTCCATTAACGGATAGTGATGTAAAATCGTTCTCCGGCGCTTTCGAAGCAGCCGACGTCAAGTTTTCGGCCACATAGGCGGGCACTCCCCGACATGTCGAGGCCGGACCTGCCGCCGTTGCCGATGTACCCCTCCCAGGATGTCCCGGCGTCATTGAGCACGCCCTTCGTCTTCGGCACGAAATTCCCCGCCGAGTAGTTCCTGAAGGCCGAGGCGTCTACGTCGATAGCCGAAGGCGTGTCGACCGTTGCTTCCCTGACCGTTTTGGTTATCCAGGTGCCCCACGCGGAGTTTACGAAGTAGTTCTGCCAGTTGTTTCGATCCGAGTCGCCGCCGGCATAGACATCGCCGTAGCTTCCGGCGAACACGGCGTCTGGCTTGTTCATATACGCGACGCTGTTGACAACCATGGCCCTGTTCTTCTGGACGATGCCTGCGTAATTGTTGTTATTGTCTCCCGAAGCGTCTGCAAGCAGGTTCTTGACGACCGAGCAATTGACAAGCGCCGTTCTAGCGTCCGTCAGATGCACCACGCCGCCCCGTCGCTGCTCGGGCTTCCAGTCGAAACACGAGACCGCCGCGTTGCCAGTGAAAAGCGAGTTCTCGCAGACCGCTCCGTTCGAGAGATACAAGGCCGAGCCGTACCCCACATAGCCGCTGTATCTCGTGTACACCCTGCAGCCCTTGAAGACCGTGCGGCTGATACGGCCACCAGATGCATAGATTCCGCCGCCCATCGTCCTGATGTGCGAGAAGTCTCCACACGAGAGTATCTCGCAGTTCTCGACAAGCCCCACCTCCATGTAGACGCCCGCGCCGCAGTCTTCGTCCGCGGTGAACACGGCGTTTGAAACGGCTAGGTTCTTGAGCGCCGCGCCGGACGAGGTCAGCGAAAAGACGCGGTACCCGCCATTGCCGTCCACGACCGTCTGCTTCGCGCCTTCGCCAACGACCGTGACAGCGCCAGCAAGGACATAGCCAGCCCCGGCGTACGTTCCCTTCGCGACATGGATCGTCACTCCATCGACGACAGCCATGTTCAGCGTTTCCGGCACAGTGTTGGTGAGGCAGCCGTATGCGTCGCCGAACGTAGCGGCGGCCTTTTCGGGCGTATCGTACGGGAACACGGGGCTCGCGTTCGCAGCATCCACGTAGATGTCCGCGGGAGCGACGACGATTGCATCCTGAAGCGCAACCGGCGCACCCCAGCTCGTTCCTCCGTCGTCCGACGCGCACAGCGTCACGTTGAAGCGTCCCGCCGTCGCAAAGACGTGCTGTACTTCCGCACTGGTCGTGAGCTCATCGGACGAACCGTCGCCGAAGGCCCACTTGTACAGGTAGCTCCCGCTTCCGCCCGAGGCCTCCGCCGTAAAGATCGCCGTCGCGCCTGCTACAAGTCCGTGAGAATCGACGCCGGCGGAGACAGACAGCTCAGAGGCAGTCTGGAGTTCGTAGCTGCCGACATCTATGAACAGCCCCTGCATACGTCGCACGCCAGCAAGATCCTGGTTGGAGACGGCAAGCGCCTGATACTCATCGTCTGAACCGGTGTCAAAGAGGAACCCAACTGACGAAGGCCTGAAGTCCCCGTTTGCGTAGTCGGCAAACGAGGCCGCGTCTACGCCGACAGCCGAAGGCGTGTCGACCGTCACTTCCCTGACCGTTTTGGTTATCCAGGTGCCCCACGCGGAGTTTACGAAGTAGTTCTGCCAGTTGTCCCGATCCGTGTCGCCGCCGGCGTAGACATCGCCGTAGCTTCCGGCGAACCCGGCGTCTGGCTTGTTCATATACGCGACGCTGTTGACAACCATGGCCCTGTTCTTCTGGACGATGCCTGCGTAATTGTTGTTGTTGTTCCCTGAAGCGTCTGCAAGCAGATTCTTGACAACCGTGCAATTGACAAGCGCAGTTCCGCTGTCAGTCAGATGGACTACGCCTCCGCGACGGTGGGTGGCGTCCCAGTCGAAGCACGAGATCGCCGCATTGCCAGTGAAAAGCGAATTCTCGCAGACTGCTCCGTTCGAGAGATACAAGGCC
>JAEEZC010000122.1 GCA_016288465.1 Verrucomicrobiota bacterium
CATGAGGCAATGTCGATTCTGTCTTTCGCCATACCTGGGAGATTATACCAAATCCTACCGCGCAGGGCGAACGCCTATGATCGCGCTGACCGACTTCGACGGCACCATCAGAAGCGTGTCGGTAAGGGACACCCCGACCTTGCGAGGGGCGTCGAGAAGCAAGAGAAGCTCGCGCTGGGCGGACAGAGGGAACGTCCCGTAGCCGGGCGAATACCTCTCGACAAGCGTCTCGCCAGCATTCAGCTCGGCGCGTATCTCGTCCTCTACCGAGTCCATCAGCCGCTCGATCAGCGCGGCGCCAAGGGCCTGCACTATGAGCGCGTCGGCGCCGGACGAGACGGACGCACGCCGCTGAAAGGCGTCGAAGTCGGCGCCTATCGTGCCGCATACGAGGTAGACGTCGCGGCATCCCTCCACATGCCGGGCGAGAGTGCCGCTGACCGCGAGGCGCACGTCTCCGGACACGATCGCGCCGTCTGCAAGGGGGAACCGTCTCCAGATGCGGGCCGGACGCACCACGGCGACCGCTTCGTCGCGCAGCTTGCGCAGACGGTCGGCCAGCGCGCCCTCGGGAACCGACCGGCCCATGCGCATGTATCGCGCGACCTCGGCTAGATCAACGGTCATCGTCGCCTACGAGTCCGCGCAGATTGAACATTATCCGCTCCGCGACCTCGGGCTTGTTCATGGTGTAGACGTGCACGGCGTTGACGCCATTGGCGAAAAGGTCTATGATCTGCTCGGTCGCGTAGGCGACGCCCGCGTCAAGCATTGCGGACGGCATGTCGCCGTATCGGTCGACGATCGCCTTGAAGCGGCTCGGCAAATACGTGCCGGAGAGCCTGCATATGCGGTTTATCTGCCGTCCGTTCGTAACCGGCATTATGCCGGCGATGACTGGAACCGTGACGCCGCGGTCGCGCAGCTTCGAAAGGTACCGGTAGAAGATGTTGTTGTCGAAGAACATCTGGGTGGTGACGAAGTCAAGCCCGGCGTCGACTTTCTCGCGCAAATGGGTTATGTCGTCCTCCATGTGCTCGCACTCGGGATGGCACTCGGGATAGCACGCTCCGCCCAGGCAGAATCCGTGCGGTTTCAGCGCGCGAACGAGATCGACGGCGTGTCTGAAGCGCCCTAGCGGAGACTCGGTCGCGCCGCTCGGGACGTCGCCGCGCAGGCAGAGTATGTTCTCGACCCCCGCCTTGGCGAGCGCCGCGGCTTCGGCGGCGATCCCCTCCTCGGTCGCTGAAATGCAGGTGAGATGCGCCAGGGCGGGAACCCCGCACTTCTCGACGAACGACGCAATGGCGGCCGTGTTGGCCTGCGCACCGCCAGCCGCGCCGTACGTCACCGACATGAAGGACGGCCTCTGCCGGGAAAGCCGCTCGACGACCTCCTTGACAGGCGCGAAAGGCAGGTCCTTCCGCGGCGGAAATACCTCGAATGAAACGGAAGGCCTTCCCTCCGCAAGAATGTCCCTAATCTTCATAAGCGTGAATTATAGCATATTCCGCCGCAGCGGTAATCAGAATCCGGCCAAGGCTAGAACCCAGGCAGGTTGAGCTGGCCGGAGACGCACACCTTGCGGCCCTTCGGCAGCGAGCGGTCCGACGTGTCGTACACGACGAACTTTATCGCGTCAAAGCGCCGCGAGAGCTCCGAGCGTATGTAGTCCGAGACGCACTTGACGTTGCCCTTGTCGTCGTCGGAGAAGCCGATGGAAATCGACCTGTTCATCGCACCGGCCCTGCGCAGCAGATGGAACACGTGTTCGACGAAGTCGCGAATGGCGAACTCCTTCGCGAGCTCGGGCCTCGCCGCGTCAGTCGCGGTCGCGAGCTTCTCCTGGTATATCGGGTCCTCCCACATCCGCTTCTTGAAGCCGCAGTTGGTGACTGCCGAGTAGCGGCACTTGCGAAGATACCTGTCGAGCTCTTCCACATCGGTCCCGAAGTCGTTCGCCCCCGCGCCGCCGAGCCACGCCCTGTATCCGCGTATGTTGGACATCATCTCGGCGCGGTCGTCTTCGGAAAGCGCGTACTTGATGAACACGCGGACCGCCCTTTCCAGCGTCTCCGCGGAGTGTCCGCGCGCCGTCACGATCGCGAAGAGGCGCCCTTCGCGAAGGGTCTTCTTGAGCGCGTTGTAGCTTGGGCCGGGCTTCTCTCCGTGCTCTATCCTCTCAAGGGCCGTCACCGTGTCTTCGATGAAGTGCGTCGTGTCCGGCGCGTCCTCGAAGTTGCGGAATGCGTCCGCCCACACCCCGCCCGGCGCGCGGTAGTGCGCGGCGTCGCGGCGCACCAGCGAAAACGTCGATGTCGAGACCTCCACGGGCCTCCAGACGCCGTCGTCGCCAAGATGCTCCATCTTGATCTTGGTGGGCATGTGAAGGATGTTGTCGTCCCAGTCGAAGATGTAGTACTTGAGGTCGCGAGTCTTCACCGCATCGTTGACGTATGGGACCGCCCTTTTCACCGTGCGACCTCCCCGACGAAGTCGAAGCCGCGTCTGGAGACGAGGCGGACGCGGACGAACTCGCCGACATCCCCGGCGTCGACGTGCGTCACGCCATCCACGTCCGGTCCCTGGCTTTCGAGCCTCGCGACGCCCGGTGCTACGACAAGCGCCTTGAACGTCTGCCCGATCATGCGCCGCGATTTCGCGCGCCAGATATCCTTCGCAAGGTCCATGACCTCCTTTTCGCGCCGAAGGGCGACGGCCCGGGAAGGCCTCGGCCGCATCGAAGCGCCCGCGGTGCCCTCCTCTGGCGAATATGCGAACGCGCCGAGATGGTCGAACTGCATGCGCTTCAGATCGGCAAGAAGGTGGCGGAAGCGCGCCTCCGTCTCGCCGGGAAAGCCGACGAGGATTGTCGTGCGGAGCGTTACGCCCGGGACGAAATCCCTGAGCGAGTCGGACGCCGCAAGCGACGCCTCTACCGCGCCGCCGCGGTTCATGCGCTCGAGGACCTCCGGCACAGTGTGCTGAAGCGGCACGTCGACGTAGCGCACGGCGTGGGGCGACGTCGTCATCCACTTCACGAAGCCCAGCGTTATCTCGCTCGGATAGGAGTAGAGGACGCGCACCCAGAAGTCGCCGCGTATGGAGTCGATCTCGCGGAGAAGGTCGTGCAGCTTCATGCCGCCCTCGTGCCAGAGCATCGGGTCCTGCGCTATTATGTTGAGCTCGCGGCAGCCGGTCTTTACTAGCGCGCGGGCCTCCTTCAGTATGGACTCGGCAGGGCGCGAGCGGAAGCGCCCCCTGATCGCGGGAATCGCGCAGTAGGAGCATCTGTGCGCGCACCCCTCCGCGATTTTAAGGTAGGCGAACGCCTTGCCGGTCAGTCGAAGGCCCGGCACGGCCTGCTCGTCCCACTTGTCGGGAACGCCCTTCCATCCGTCAACTCCCGGGAACATCGCGACGGCCTCGGGATACCTCTGAGGATAGCAACCCGTGACCACGACCTTGCCGTACTGTCCGCGGCGCTTCAGTTCTAGAGCGCGGCGAATCTCAGTCTCGGATTCCTCCCGCGCAGACTCTATGAATGCGCAGGTGTTTACTATCGCGATGTCCGCCCTGTCCGGATCCGGCGAAAGCACGGCGCCCCTCTTGACAAGGCCGCCGGCGATGACCTGCAGGTCAACGGCATTCTTCGCGCATCCGAGAGAAACAAGCGCTATTGTCTCATTCTTCTTGATTTCCACGCCGATATTATACCAAAAGTTGTGCGCATGATGATATATGAAAGGCCCATTGTGATAAATTTCATCCTCAATCCGCCGCGTCATTATTGGGTTCTCGTCCGCCCTTAACAAAAGGATAATGTGGCGATGGATGTCGGCGCGGCGGAGCGGAGGGGGATGGCTGTCCCTTGAGCCGTTGCCGCGGGTCCCTTCAGACATAGTTTCCTGTCGCATCAAGAAGGTAGTGCTACCTTTTGTCGGTCGGTAGCGTGACCTTTTGGGGAAAGGTAGCGCTATCTTTGGTCGATGGGTAGCGCTACCGTTCACTCGTAGGTAGCGTGACCTTCGCCCGAACTGTCCGTGGCGGTTGCGGCGCGTGTGAACGGCCCTTGCTCTGCCTGTGTACGAGGCGTTTCCTTACGGTGTACGCGGCATTCCCTTACGGTGTACGCGGCATCCCCTGCCTGTGTACGGAGGAGTTTTGACGTCACTTCAGTGGTGAAGTGACGTCAATATACCATTGAAGTGACGTCACTTCTATGGTGTAATGACGTCAAAACTCCCCCGTACACGCCTA
>JAEEZC010000123.1 GCA_016288465.1 Verrucomicrobiota bacterium
CGCAGACATAGCCATGCTGAATGGCATCGCCACAGAGGCCGCAGGGCGGTCTTCTGGCGGGTTCTGGCCCCCCCGCGCCCCCCCCCCCCCCCCTATAATGGCCGAGAAAACGGCAGAACGCGAAATTTCGGCCTTGTCGCGCATTCCGCGCGGCGTGGCGCGGAATCGTTTTTGTCTCGCGCAGAGGATGACTTCGGACTTCAGACTTCGGACTTCCAGGGCCACTAGCGACTAACGACCAACCACTAACCACAAGAAGGAGACACAGCCATGACGATACCAACAAAACGGGCGACGCGCCCTCTCGCTGCGTCAATAGCAATCATCACCGCGCTGGCGGCTTCCAGCGCCTGGGCGGGAACGTTCAACTGGACGGGCGAGGTCAACAGCTACTGGAATGAGACCGACAATTGGAACAAATCCGGCAACTACGGATCGCGCACACTTCCGACGAACGATGATATGATTTTTAACAGTGACAACTTCAACGAACGCTTTACGGAGAATGAAGTTGTCTTCGCCGGGGCATATACAAACGACTACCGTTCCTATATAAATAATGTAGGCACGGCGGAGACCCCGCTTGTCTTTAGAGCGGCTTCGCCGGAATTCGGATTGCAGTTCTCAAGCAGCAGGCATACGTATGTGGCCAATAGCGCGCATGTCTGGCTGTGCCTAAAGTCTGGAACATGGTCAACGCCTGTCAATATGGAAATAGGAGGCTCGTCGTCAAGCGGAGAAGTTACGTTGACGGATGGCGCGGAACTTACCGTCGGCAACCATTTCCATGTCAAGAACGGCAAGCTGATTCTGGAGAATGGAACGGTCGATATTCCAAATAATGAGAGATACCTTGCTCTAGGAGCATCGGCGGATGGTTGTGCCTTGACTCTTGAAGAGGGTGGTGTGCTGAAAACACGACTCATTTGGGATAGTAACGGCGGACACGCTTCGACAGTTCTCTTTAACGGCGGAACGCTGAAGGCGAACGGCGTGTATAACGGCTCGTGGCCGGCGATTATCGCGGACAAGCAAAACATCAGCGTCAATGTCGGTGCCAAAGGCGGCACGATAGACGCTTCTGGATTTAATAATATCCAAGTCGCGCGTCCCATCGTGGCGGATGGCGAGAACGACGGCGGCATGACGTTCATAGGCGGCGGTTCGGTTACGCTTCAATATGCGAACACCTACACGGGTGAGACGAAGATTGCGGTTCGCACGAAACTCGTTGTGACCAGTGCGGAACTTGCGCGGCTGTTGGCGAATGGTGGCATAAAGGTCATCAAGCCCGAGGGCGGCTCGGCAAAGGGCACATTCAAACTGCTCGGCAAGAGTGATGGGGATTGTACGTCGGCGGAGTATGCGCTCATCACGAAGGGCGCGGGGCTTGAGGGTGCGACATTCGCAATAGATGACGACGGCGACATCACCGTGACCGTCAGCCACACGTCGCAGACTTGGACGGGTGCGGCGGAAGTTTCCGCTACGTGGAGCGGCAACAACTGGGATGCGGGCGAGGCATTTGACGACGGCAATGATGCGGTCTTTGCCATGGATGGCGCAATTGCTGAGGTTGATGACGATTTCAGTGCATACACGCTAACCTTCAACGACAACGCCGTGCTGACCGGAACGGGAACGCTGACCGTCCCGACAATCACCGTCGCGGAAGGCAAGGCCGCCTCCATCGCCGGGCCGCTCGCCGGGGCGATAGAGAAGACAGGCGCGGGAACGCTGACGCTCGGCTCGTCGCGGGCGGGAACGGCCACGACGCTGACCGAAGGAACGCTTGTCGCCAATGCGCCGGTCGGCACGCTGACTCTCGGCACGGACGCGGCGAAGCCCGTCACCTTCGACTACGGCGGCCAGACGTATGCGACTTCGTTCACGCTCAATGACGGCCTTGATGTCACGCTTACGAACTGCACATTCTCCTCGTTCTACCGCGTGGCGAACGGGACGGTTCATGTCGCAAAGGGTGCGATGGGTTATATTAATGGATGGGTGACTACCGGCCCGGAGTCGGAACTTACTGATACGGCAGCGCTGCTCGACATCTGCGGTGGCGTCGTGTCGAACGCAGCCAGAAATGTCAGCCTTGGCGACCACGGCGAACTCGGAGCGACTTCCGAGGTTCGCGTCAGGAACGGCGGCCTGTTCGCCACGGGCAACAGCATCATAATCGGTGCCCGTGCGGCGGCGACGCTGACCATCGACGATGGAAGCGTCATAGTGCCGTATGAAGTGCAGTTCTGCCAGACTTCAGACTGCAAGGTGAATGAGGATTGCTTCTTGAACCTGAATGCGGGCGGACTTCTGACGGCGCGCAGCGTCGACTATGGCAGTGGCGCGGCAAACGCCACGTTCACATTCAACGGCGGAACGCTCAGGGCCAACCAGGACTATACGCTGATTGCGAACAAGGCAAGACTGTCCGTCATTACGGCCACAAGTGGCGCGATTGACGCGGGCGGACATGCCGTAACGATTGCCAAGACGATTTCCGGCGCGGGCGGCATGACCTATCAGGGTGGCGGAAAGGTGACGTTCACGGCTCAGCCGACATACGCGGGCGTCACGACGGTCGAGGTCGGCACCACGCTTGTCATCCCTGCGGCGATTGCGGGCGACAAACTGTCGTTCACCGTCCCCGGCGAACTCGCCGACGGCGTCTATACTGTCGTCTCCATCTCCGGCGATTCGCAGTTTGCGGACGACGTGGTTGATGGACAGGGTGAGGGATTTGTCCTGTCGCCTGACAAGAAGAAGATTTGCTACGTAAAGGGCATGGACACGACAAAGCCGATCTACATCGGCACGGACGGCAACCTGAGCGCGGCGGGGAACTGGCTTGACGGCACGGTGCCGACGGGCGGAGCCGACGACGCGCAGATTTTTAGTTCCGCTCCCGCGACGCTGACGGTGGGCGACACGTTTGCGCCTGCCACTATCACGATTCCTGCCTCCTCTCCTATCATCACGATAGGGTCGGGAACCCTTTACGTTGACGAGGTCGTGAACAAGCATCTGCTCGCCGTGGGCGTGGGCGCGACAGTGGTGATCGGCGATCAACTGACGCTTGGGAGCGGCGAATGCCTCTGCGACCACAACAACGGCACGCTGGTCGTCTCGAACCTGCTTCTGAAGGCGGAGAATGGCGACAGATATGTGACGGAAAACCAGACGACTTCACTCCCGGGCACCTTCAAGTTCAATGCCGTGACGAACTCGATGACAGGAAACTGGCTCTATCTTGCCGACCATAAGTCGGCAGCAACAAACGTGTTCTACATCGGCGAGGGCGGATTGAACTTCCTGAACGCATCGGGAACGGGAGGCTACTGCATTGGGCACAACCGAACCGGCATTTCGACGACGATTCGCCCGTGGTATTCCGACTTCACAATCGCCGACCGCGGTAACGGGAATCGTAGTTTGATATTGATACGGAACGTCATATTCTGCACGGACGACGAGAGTGGCACTGGCCGCACAATCACGATAGACGCACAGACAAGGGGGCAGAATTCGCCGGTAGTAACCGTGTCTGGCAAGGGCAAGCTGCAGGTAAACGGCACATGCGAAAATTCCGCCGAGCCGCCTGTGACGGTGACGGACACGGCGACGTTGGCGTTTGGCGCGGGCGCAAGCCTCGGAACGGGCGACATTACGCTCGGCGCAGGGACGACGCTCGCGCTGACCGCCACCAGCAAAACGTTCGCGCCGATTGAGAACGCCATCAACCTGCCGACGACTGGCAAGGCGACCCTTCGCATTGACGGCGCACGCATCCGCCACGGCGACCATGTGATTGCCTCAGTTTCCTCTGGTGCCACCGACAACATCGACCTCGATGAAAACAGCACCGCCCTCGACGGACGCAAGGCGTCGGTCAGGGTTGAGGCCGGGAAGCTCTACCTCAACGTCGAACCCGCAGGTCTGACGGTCATCTTCATGTAAGAAAATGTGAAAGTGTTGCTAATAGCCAATAACCAATATCCAATTGAGAAAGAGAAATGCAAATGAAGACACGAAAGATGCTGTTGGTTTCGGCGATGACGGTCGCCGCTGCATATTGCGGCGACTTGTCCGCCATAGCCTTGGCGAAGGCGGAAGCCGCCGCGCCAGAATGGGAGGACCCGGCCGTCAATTCCATCAACCGCCTTCCGGCGCGGACGTACACGGTGCCGCTCGCGGACGAATCCGCCGCGCTGACGGACGAGCTGGAGTTTCCCTCGCCATACGTGATGTCGCTGAACGGCGAGTGGCGATTCCGTTGGGTCGGCGACCCTGCGCGGCGTCCACAGGGATTCGAGGCGACGGACTTCGACGATTCCGGCTGGGGCGTCATAGACGTGCCGAGCTGCGTGGAGATGCGCGGCTACGGCGTGCCCATTTACACTAACAATAGGTATCCGCACAAGAAGGCGCCGCCGAAGATTCTCGACTGGGCGAGCGGCAGGCCAGACTTCAACCCCGTGTCGTCC
>JAEEZC010000124.1 GCA_016288465.1 Verrucomicrobiota bacterium
TATATTGACGTCACTTCACCACTGAAGTGACGTCAAAACTCCTCCGTACACAGGCAGGGGATGCCGCGTACACAGTTAGGGAATGCCGCGTACACCGTAAGGAAACGCCTCGTACACAGGCAGAGCAAGGTCCGTTCACTCCCCCCGAAACCGCTGCGGACAGTATGGGCGAAGGTCTCACTACCAATCGACCAAAGGTAGCGCTACCGTTCGTCTAACGGTCAGGTGACCCTTGCCAACAGGCAGGGGAAGTGGCGCGGCAATTATTCGTTTGACGGCTGAAAGCCCGAAGCAGCAATCGGCAAACGGAATTTTGTCAACCGGCAAAACATCTTCCATCAACCGGCAAAAATGTTTTTGCCAACTGACGGAAAAAAGAGCGACAACCAGAAGAGGACCGGGGCGGCGGGCTTCGCCGCAGTGCCGGAACCCAGAAACGACAAAGCCCCGCCGCTTGCGCGGCGGGGCCTGTGCGCCGGAGGGCGCATCGCGGCGTCAGACCACGATGTCCCAGCCGCGGTAGTCTGCGCGCTCGATGGAAATGCGCTTCGGGTTGCCGCCCGCAATCTCCATCTTGACGGGATCCCAGTCGAAGCCGGTGTCGTACTGGTAGCTCATGTTGCACAGCAGGCACAGGGTGCAGCTGCGTCCGCCGACCTCAGCAGGCGAGATCGTCGGCTTGCGCGACAGGACGCACTCGACGAAGTTCAGCACCTGGTTGTCGCTCTTGTAGAGCTTGACCTTGGCGTGGTCGAGGTCGAAATGCGCGACGAGCTTCTTGATGGCCGACTCGAGGGCGTTGTCCTTCTTCGCCGCGGCGTCGGTTCCGTAGTCCTTGCCGACGGAGGCCGCAACGACCTTGTCGGGCATAAAGGACATGTCCTCGAGCTGCTTGCGGATCTCGAGCGTCGGCTTGACGAGGCTAGTGCCCTTCCAGACCGCGAGCTTGCCGCGGTTAACCGCGACGATGCCGTCGGTTCCGTAGAACACGGTGCCCCAGCCGCCCTTGCCGCTGATGACGCCGAACGGGCCGTGGTAGAGCTCGATGTCGGAGCCGTCCTTCTTCGACTTGAAGAGCATCCTCATGCCGAACTGGCGGCGGCCGCCGTGGAAGAGGTCCGTCGAGTAGGGCTCGTCGGAGCGGATGATGCGGTAGGGGCCGGAGTCGTCCATGTCCATGCCCCACTGCGCGATGTCGAGGTGGTGGGCGCCCCAGTCGCCGTTGTAGCCCGAGCCGATGTCGTCGTCGAAGCGCCAGAACATCGGATAGAACTTGTTGACGCCGCGAGGCGCGAGCTGGTCGGAGTAGGGCCTCCACTTAGCGGGGCCGAGCCACATGTTCCAGTCGACGTCGGGGTTCGGGGCGCCTTCGGTCGCCGCGTTCTCGGGAACGTCGAAGAAGCGCACGGGATGCGAGGGGCCGCCGAGCTTCTTGCCGCCGATGCCGTAGTTGGCGTCGACGTACTTGAGGTCGCCGATCAGTCCGTTGCGGACGATCATCACGGCGGTGTAGAACTCGGACACCTTGTTCCAGCTGCGCTGCATGGAGCCGGTCTGGAAGACGCGCCCGTACTTCTTCTGCGCGGCGATGACCTTCTTCGCCTCGTCGATGGAGAACGTGAGCGGCTTCTCGCAGTAGACGTCCTTGCCGTGCTTCATCGCCTCGACCGACATGTAGGCGTGCCAGTGGTCCGGCGTGCCGATGCAGACGACGTCGATGGTCGGGTCCTTGAGGACCTCGCGGAAGTCGTACACCGCCTTGCAGGCGCTGTTGCCGCGCGCGTCGTTGACCTGCTTGGCTCCGGCCTGGGCGCGAACCCGGTCGCAGTCGCAGACAACGACGATGTCGAGCATCTTCTCGACGCCGGCGGCCTTGCCCTGGCCGAGGAACTGCGGGATGAGCGCGGTGCGCGCCTGGATTCCGTAGCCGATGATCGCGGCGCGGAGCTTGCCGCCCTTGAGGTCGCGCAGGCCGGTCTTGGCCGTTGCGCAGCCGGCGAGCGTCGCTGCGGCGGCGCTGCCGAGAAGGAAGTTGCGGCGGTTCAGGTTCATCTGCCGAGTCCTTTCGCCCTGAGGAAGTTGTAGGAGGGAAGCACCGCCGAGAGGTCCTCGAAGTGGCGCTCGCACTCCACGACGTACCACTGCACGCCGTCCTTCTCCGTGACGGGGATGAGTCCGTCCCAGTCGACGGGCGTGGCGCAGGGCTTGCCGTTCTCGTCGCACCCGGGCTTGCCGAGGATCGCGTCGAACTTCTTGACGTTCTTGCCCATGCCGTTCTCCTTCGCGTGGAGGGTCGGCGAGCGGTGCGGGTACTTCACGTACTGCTTCTTGGGGTCGACGCCAGCGCAGGTGGTCCAGCCGACGTCCTGCTCCATGCAGACGCTGCAGCAGGTGTTCGAGAAGAAGTAGTCCCAGAACGAAGTGCCGTCCTGCAGGAAGATCGCGTGCTCCCACGTGTGGTTGTGGAGGCCGATCCTGCAGCCGAACTTCGCGGCGTCGCCGGCGGCCTTGTTGTAGAGGTCGACAAGCTTCTTGGTGAAGTCGTCGATCGCCTGCGAGGGCTTGCACGGCTCGCCGCCGCGGCCGGTCGACCAGCTGCATCCGGGCGGGAAGTTGCCGCCGCCGGGGCAGATCACGAGGTTGTTGCCGTAGGACATGTTGAAGTCGCACGTCCTCTTGAGCACCTCGGGGTCGTACGTCCACTTCTTCGTGTCGAACCCGTACTGGTCGTTGGAGACGTGCGTTCCGCACGCCTTGAGACCGGAGTTGGCGAGAGCCTTCCTGAGGCCCTTGGGATCGCTGGCGAACTGATAGTAGCCGGCGAACTCCACGCCTGTGAAGCCGATCGCGGCGATGTCGTCGAACGCGCGCTCGATGCCGACGCCCTTGACGATCTCCTTGCCTTCCTTGTCCTTCTCGCCGCCGATGTACTTGCGCAGCGAGTAGAGCTGAAGGGCGAGCTTCGCGTTCTTGGGCCCGCACTTGCGGGGCGCGCAGACGCAGCCCGGCAAGGCGAGCGCGGCGGCGCCGAGGCCGGCGCCGGTGAAAAACTGCCTACGTGATATGTTCATTTGGTTGTTTGCTCCTTTGTTGGTGTCTTTCGACAAATGCGGCCGCAGGGCCTCGCGTCAGAACGCGAAGCCCTCGCGGATGTACGGCTGGACGAGCGCGTTGGCGGCGTCGCTGCCCTCGAAGCGCTGGCTGGCGCTGTTCCAGACGAGCTTTCCGGGAACCTGCTGCGCGATGCAGCCGACGAGGATGCCCTCCATCTGCGGAATGCAGTACTCGATGTCGGAGAAGCAGCGCGAGTGCGTCTGGCTGTACTTCGGGCCAATGCCGTTGATCGCGTCGAGGAACTCGATGTAGTGGCCTTCGGCGAAGCCGCTCATCGCGACAGACGACTTGCCGTCGCCGGCGGCCGAGTCGGAACGGAACGGGATCGAGCGCGCGACGGCCTTGGCGGCCTCGTGCTCGAACACGTCGACGAACTTCTTGTCGGCCTCGAGCGCGATCGCGCACTTGGCGCCGTAGTCGTCCTGCATGAGGACGGCGCCCTTGGAGCCGATGATGTAGCAGCCGGTGTTAGGAACCTTGCCGTCGTGCGTCGCGGCCCACTTGGGCATGATCGCCGCGTCCGGCTTCATGTCGCCGTCGTACCACGTGAGCGTGACGGCGGGAAGCTTGACGCCGGGGCGGACCTTCGAGGCGCGCGCCTTGTACGTGAGCTTGACGACCGACTTGAGCGGGTAGGCCACGTCGTTCTCGCTCTCGATCATCGTGCGCTCCGCGTCGGAGACGTCGGCAAGCTCAAGGCCGCGGAAGGCGAGGTTCATCGTGTGGCAGGCCATGTCGCCGAACGCGCCGCAGCCGAAGTCGAAGAAGCCGCGCCACGTGAAGGCGTGGTAGACGTTCTTGCCGAGGTTCCACGGGTCGTAGACAGGCGCGTCCTTCGGATACTGGTCCAGGAACGGGCGGTTCTTCGCGGTCGCGAGCCAGGCGTTCCAGTCGAGGCCGGGGCGCATCCTGTCGCCCTTGGGATGGCCCTTGACCCAGTCCGCGACGGCCTTGCCCTGCGGCCACACGGGACGGTTGGTCCACACGTGGACCTCCTTGACGTCTCCGAGGATGCCGCTCTGGATGACCTCGGTGCAGCGGCGCATGGAGTTGAGAGACGAGCCCTGGTTGCCCATCTGCACGACGACGCCGTATTCCCTGGCGGTCTTGTTGAAGTAGTCGAGCTCCCAGAGCGTGCGCACGAGAGGCTTCTGGACGTACACGTGGATGCCCATCTTCATCGCCTGCACGGCGACGGCGGCGTGCACGTGGTCGGGCGTCGAGATCGTCATGGCCTGGACGCCGAGGGCGCCGCAGTTGTCGAGAAGCTTGCGGTAGTCGGTGTAGAACGGCAGCTTCGAGAGGTCGAGCGAGTAGTTCTTCTTGGCCAGCTGCACCTGGGCCTTCTTGAGCATCCCGGCGTCGGCGTCGCAAAGCGCGACGAGCTCGGCCTTGCCGGAGGCGATCATCGGGAACCAGTCGGAAAATCCCTTGCCCATTATTCCGACAGCCGCGAGACGGATCTTCTTTCCGTCGGCGCCCGGCGTTATCGAGAAGCATCCGCCTGCTCCGAGCGTCGCCGCCCCTGCCAGTCCGCGCAGGAAGTTCCTTCTGCTTGCGTTAATCATCTTGTGCTTGCCTTTCCTTAGTTAGTGTGTTGTTTGCCCAAAAGCGTAGAACGGCCGCGAGGCGTCAGCTCCTCAGATAGGCGCTGTACGCGCGGTACGTCTGGTAGCAGTCCTCCTTGGACACGATCTCCCAGGGCGCGTGCATGTTCCACATCGGCGTGCCCATGTCTAGGACCTTCATGCCGAAGCGCGCCATGTACTGCGAGATCGTTCCGCCGCCGCCCTTCTCCATGCGGCCGAGCTCGGCCATCTGCCACTTCACGTCGCCCCTGGCCATTATGTCGCGTATCTCGGCCACGAACTCGGGGCCGCAGTCGCTCGCGCCGCCCTTAGACGTGCCGCCAGTGTACTTGGACGCCGCGACGCCCATGTGGACGCGCGCCTCGTTGCCGGTCGAGTCGACGTCGGGGAAGTGCGGATCCGCCGCGGCGGTGACGTCCGCGGAAAGCATCGTGGACCTTTCGAGCGCGCGGCGGACCATGATGTCCCTGGCGTTGCGCTCCTGACGGTCGACAAGCTCGGCGACGGTGTTCTCGAAGAAGCTCGACTGCATTCCAGTCGAGCCCATGGAGCCAATCTCCTCCTTGTCGCACATGAGTATCGCCGCAGTGGTCTCTGGCACCTTCTCCGCCGCGTCCACGAGCGCCATCAGCCCCGCAAACGAGCACACGCGGTCGTCATGGCCGTAGCCCGCGATCAGCTCGCGGTCGAAGCCGACCTCACGCGGCATTCCCGCCGGCACAATCTCAAGCTCCGCGCTGAGAAGGTCTTCCTCCTCAATCCCGTATGCCTTCTTGAGAAAGGCCTTGAGCCCGCCGCGGTCGGCCTTCGGAGCGCCGTCGCCGTTCTCCCTCTCGCCGGGCGTGGACCAGCAGACCGGGTCGAGGTCCTCGGCCTCGAAAAACTCGTCGCGAGTCTTCTTCGCCTGGTCCTTGCCGAGATGCGGAAGGATGTCGGTAATCATGAATATCGGGTCGCCCTCGCCGTCGCCGACCGCGATCTGGACCTTCGACCCGTCCCTGCGCACCACAGTTCCGTAGAGCGCGAGCGGCAGCGTGAGCCACTGGTACTTCTTGATGCCGCCGTAGATGTGGCAGTCGAAGTAGACGACGCCGCCCTTGCCGTAAAGCGGCCTCGGCTTGAGGTCGAGGCGCGGCGCGTCGGTATGGCCGCCAACGACCTTGAGGCCGGCCTCGGAAATGGCCTTGCGCCCGATGACTGCGGCCATTACCGTGCGATCCTCGCGGCCGCGGTACACCCGGTCGCCTGGCTTCAGGGTCTTGAACTTCGAAATCTCCCTGAACCCGTTGGACTCGAGCAGGCGCACGCTTTCAGAAAAGCTGCGCCGCTCGGTCTTGGCAACCCCCAGATAGCGCATGTACTCTTTGCAGTACCCGTCCTTGGAAATGTACTTCAACTTCATTTTTCCCATTATACCTAAAAATCTTTTCGAACGCAATAGCGGAGCGACCCTCGCGGCGGTCCGAAGCGGGCCACGATCAGTGGTCGTGCGCCCCCTCTCCGTGCCAGGGAACCCAGCCCGGAACCGCGTCGATGCCCGCCGCCAGGCGCTGGCGGACGGCTTCGTACACAAGGATTGTCGCGGCGGCGGAGACGTTCAGCGAGTCCGCCAGGCCGAGCATCGGTATTCGCACGCGCAGCTCGGCGCCGTTCATCCACTTCTCCGTCAGGCCGTACTGCTCCGCGCCAAGCGCTATCGCCACGTTGCCTGTGAGGTCGACTTCGAAGTGCATCCGCTCGGCGTGGGGCGTCGCCGCCAATATCTTGAAGCCCCTGGACTTCAGCCACGCCAGAGCCTCGTCGGAGGAGGCCTCCGCGATGGGGACCGAGAACATCGTCCCCGTTGACGCGCGGACGACGTTGGGATTGTGTATGTCGGTCGCGCGGTCGCAGACGATGACGGCCGCCACCTTCGCCGCGTCCGCGCTCCTGAGTATCGTGCCGAGGTTGCCGGGCTTCTCGATCGCCTCAGTCACTATCACCAGCGCGTTCTCGGGCAGCTTCAGGTCGTCCAGGCGCACGGTCACGTGCGGCCCGACCATGAGCAGGCCGTCCGGACGCTCCTTGTACGCTATCTTGGAGAAGCACGTCGTCGAGCAGCTGTACGTCTCGGCCCCGAGCCGCGCGCATTCCTCCACAAGCGCAGGCTCGTTCTCGTTCTTCAGGTAGAAGTCGGGACAGTGGAAGATCGCCCTCGGGCGATACCCGTTGTCCAGCGCGCGCCGGCACTCGCGGTAGCCCTCGACGATCATCTCGCCGGACTCCTCGCGCGTCGAACAGCTGCGAAGCTTTACGACGTACTTCAGCTTCGGATTGCTCGGTGACGTGATTTCCATGGCTATTTGTACTCTATCTTCGCGCTCTGCCGAAGCTCGTTCACAAAAGCGTCCATGGCGCGGCCGCGGGCCTCGTGGCGGAGAAGGTCCCTGATCTGGTCGCGGACATCGACGAACGTCTGCTTCTCGCCGCCCTTCTGGTCAGCCTTGTAGATGATGTGGTAGCCGAACTGCGTCGTGACGACGTCGCTGACCTCGCCCTTCTTCATCTCGAAGGCGCACTTGTCGAACTCGGGCACCATCATTCCGCGGCCGAACCAGCCAAGCGAGCCGCCCTGGCCTCCGGACGGGCAGTCGGAGTGCTTGCGCGCCTCCTCCGAGAAGTCGGATCCGCCCGAGACGATGCGATCCCTGATGGCCTTTATCTTTTCGAGCGAGTCGGCGCCCTGCCCCTTGACGAGAATGTGCTGGCAGAGGACCTGCTCGGGCTCCACGTACTCGTCGCGGTGCGCCTCGTAGAACGCCTCGACATCCGCTTCGGAAGGCTCCGCGACGGACGAGCACGCCTGTTCCACGAGCTTGTTGACCTTGGCGCCCTTCTCAAGCTCCCTGCGGAACCTCTCCTCGTCCAGGCCCTGCGCCGCCAGCGCCTTCCTGTAGTTCTCGGGGCCGCCAAGCTGCGTGACGATCTTCGAGACCTCGGCGTCGATGTCGGCCGGCGCGACCGGAACGTCAAGCTGCATGGCGCGCTCCAGCAGAAGCCTCGCGCCAATCGCCTGCTCAAGCGCCTTCTCCTGCAGCTTGGGGAGGTTCTTCTTGGCCTCCTGCGCCGTCATGCCGTGGCTAGTGTAGAACCTCAGCAGCCTGTCCAGCTCAAACCGGACCGCCTCCTCGCCAACCTCAACGCCGTTCACTACCGCCGTCTTCATCTTTCCTGACTCCTGCTTTCTCCTCGTTGTTCTCTTCTGCCGCCCGCCATTCGGATTGCGCAATGCGGACGTTTCCGAGCATTATACCATAATTCTCGCCGGCACTTGCGCATAGAACGGAAATTCGGTATCATAATGGAGTCGGCAAACAAGACAAGGAGAACGCAAGATGAGAGACGGGGAAGGCATGACAAGACGGAGTTTCGTCGCAGGCTCGTGCGCAGCGCTGTGCATGGCTGCGGGCGCCGCGCCAGGCGATTCCGAAAAGGGCGCGGCCTATTCCGTCGCGATACTGGGCGACACCCACTACGACGCGGAGCCCGAGAGCGTCTACCACTCGCACTACGACGAATCAAACAAGTGGGCCAAGGTCCAGCACGCGGAGTTCAGGCGCAACGGCGAGATGTGGCGCGAGCGGTGCCCGAGGCTCCTCAACGCCAGCGCCAGGGTTGCAAGCGACAAGCCGACGAAGTTCATCCTTCAGCTCGGCGACATCATACAGGGCGACTGCGACGACGTCGAGACGCACAAGAGGATGCTGGACGACTGCATAAGGATTCTGCGCGCGCCGTATCCCGCCGGCATCCCCTTCCTGACCGTCATCGGCAACCACGACTTCCGCGGCAAGGGCGCGAGAAAGGCGTACCTTGAGTTCGCCGAGCCGTTCCTTTCAAGGGAGCTGCGGAAGGAGGTGTCGTATCCCGTGTTCTCGTTCCGCGCAGGCGGCGATCTGTGGGTGTTCTGCGACTTCGAGATCCGCGACCTTACGCCTGTCAGCGACGCCGTGGACTCTGCGCCGGACGCGCGGCACGTTTTCGTTGTGACCCACGGCCCCTTCACCATGTCCGGCGGCGAGGGCTCCTACAGATGGCGGCTCGGCGGCAGGCAGCATTGCGAGCCGACGAGAGGCAGGCTGTACGAGACTCTGTCCCGGCGGCACGCAATCGTGCTATCGGGCCACACGCACACGACTGACTACTACAGGCACGAGAACAGGTACGGGGGCTTCACGGAGTTCACGGCCAATTCGGTTTGGAAGAACGAGAGCCTTGCCACGGCCAAGCCGGTGTGCAGCCTTCCGGAGGAGTACGGCAAAAGCGGTCTCGCCAAGCTGACCGGCCCGAAGCTGGAGGACTTCAAAAAGGAGCTGGAGTTCTTCTCCCCGGGCCTCAGGGAATACTTCCACAACAACGCCGCCGGCCACTGCCGCCTCAACGTCTCCGACTCGAAAGTGGAAATGGAGTTCTATCCCGGCGACGCGACGACGCCTGCGCGGGTGTTCAGAATGGCATGACGGCCTGGGCGCCGCGCCCGGTCCGCCCTACTGCTGGCCTTGTTCGCCGCCTGCCGAGGCGTCGAACCCGTTGAAGGCGCTCATTGCGCGGTCCGGGCCCTCCGTCACGACGGCTACGACCGCCTTCGCCGCCTCCGCAACGACAAGGTCCGCGACTTTGCGGGACTCTGGGTCGAACTTGCCGAGAACGTGCCCGATCACGTCGCGCGAACCTCTGCCGACGCCGACCTTGACGCGCACAAAAGACGATGTGCCGAGGCGTTCGATTATGTTTCTGACGCCGTTGTGCCCGCCGCAAGAGCCGTTCTTGCGTATGCGCAGGCGTCCGAGAGCGAGGTCGATGTCGTCCTGAACGACCACGAGATCGGCGGGGGTTGCGTTATGGTACCTGACGACCGGAGCGACGCACTCTCCCGAAAGGTTCATGTACGTCTGCGGCTTGACCAGCATAAGCGGCACGCCGCCGATGCTGGCCCTGGCCATCAGGCACTTGAACTGGCGCTTCTCCTCCCATGACGCGCCACACCCGGCGGCGATGGCGTCCACGACGTCAAAGCCTACCGAATGCGGCGTGCCGGCATACTGCGCGCCGGGGTTGCCAAGACCGACGATGATCTTCACAGGGGCCTTCCCCGCGTCGTCATTCGTGGTTGAACAGGTCGTTTATCGACTCGTTGTTGTGCGTGCGCCGTATCGCCTCTCCGATAAGAGGCGCCACCGAAAGCTGCGTCAGCTTGAACGGAAGCTTCGAGGGGTCGAACCCTGCGCGCAGAGGTATCGTGTCAGTCACGACGAGCTCGTCGAGCTGGGTCTCGCCCATGAGGCGCTCCACGCCCTTTTCAGTGAGCGGGAAGTGCGAGACGAACGCATGAACCGACTTCGCGCCGTTGTCGCGGCACATCTTCGCCGCCGCGGAGAGCGTCCCCCCGGTCGCCGTCATGTCGTCGACCATGATCACGTCGTGGTCCTTGACGTCGCCGACGACGGAGAACGCGTCGACGGTCGCGTCGCCGGTGCGCTGCTTCGCCACGATCGCCAGCCCGCACTTTAGCTTGCGGCTGTAGCCGTACGCGGTCTTCGCCCCGCCAGTGTCAGGCGCAACGACGATCGGATTCGCCCAGTGCTGGTCGCGTATGTACTTGAGGATGACGGGCTCGGCCTTCAGATGGTCGAGGGGAATGTCGAAGAACCCCTGTATCTGGTTGGCGTGGAGATCCATCGCGATGACGCGGTCGGCGCCGGCCCTCTGAATGAGGTTCGCGACAAGCCTTGCGGTAATCGGCACGCGCGGCTGGTCCTTGCGGTCCTGGCGGGCGTACCCGTAGTAGGGCACGACCGCCGTTATGCGGGCAGCGGAGCCGCGCTTGAGCGCGTCCATGATGATGAAGAGCTCCATGTACGCATCGTTGGGGCTCGGAGAGCCCGACTGGATGACGAACACGTCCTTGCCTCGCACCCCGTCGATGACCTGGCAGAAAGTCTCGCCGTCCGGAAAGTGCCTGATGTCGATCCTATTCAGGGGGCGGCCAAGGTACTTGGACACCTTCTCGGCCAGCGAGAGATTCGCGGTACCCGAGAAAACCATGAAGTCGTCGTTCTTTTCCATCGTGCGATTCCTTACGGTTGTTCTTCTGCTATGATCCTCTTCATGACAGCAGGTCCACGCCGCCGTCCATGGAGTCGCCGTCAACGGCCTCGTCGGCCAGCTGAAGGTCGGCTCCGTCGGCCGACGTGTCGCCGTTGTCGGGCACGAGCTGGGGTTCGACGAGATCGGACTCGTCGTCGCCCTCCTCGCCCGGGAGACCCGAAGCGGGAATGCCGTAGAGCTCCTCGTTCTTCTTGCGCTGCTCTTCGCGCAGCGAGTCCATCTCCTCGTCGGTGATGGAGTCCCCGAGAGGGACAAGCTTGAGGTAGCGGTGCATCGGGAAGCCGGTTCCGCCGGGGATGAGGTGGCCGAGGATGACGTTCTCCTTGAAGCCGCGGAGCTCGTCGACCTTGCCCATCGTCGCGGCTTCGGTGAGCACGCGCGTCGTGTCCTGGAAGGACGCGGCGGAGATGAACGAGTCGGTCTCGAGGGCGGCCTTGGTGATGCCGAGGAGCGCGGGCTGGGCCTCCGCAGGGCGGCGGCCTTCGTTCATCATCTCCTCGTTGACCCTGAGGA
>JAEEZC010000125.1 GCA_016288465.1 Verrucomicrobiota bacterium
CGGCTTTACCCTGGCCGTGCTGTCGCTCTGTTCGCACACTCCGGATTCGTTCCTTGTGTCCGTGGGCGTTCCGCTGCTGGCGATGGGGGTGCCGATCTTCGACACCACGCTTGCAATACTGCGCAGGTCGATACGTCATCTTCTCATGAGGGGCGGCGATGCTGTCGGAAATGGCGAAGTGATGACGGCAGACACCGACCATCTCCACCACCGCATACTGAGGGCGGTCGGGCTGAACCAGCGCCGTGCGGCGTGGACGCTTTACGTCATCTCGGCGTTTCTTGTGGTCGTCGGACTTGTCGGCAAGTCGCTTGAGTCGCGGGCGTCGGGGCTGTGGCTTGCCGCGCTTGCCGTTGTCTCGGTGATTGTTGTGAGGGACATGGCGCGAATCGAGCTTTTCGACGCGGGCATGCTGCTCAACCGCATGGCGCATGCGAATGACGCGGCGGTCAGGGACAGGCTGGCGCGGCTTGCCGTACCGTTCTACCTCGCGTGCGACGCATGCATACTCGCCGGCTCGTACGTCTTCTGCTGCTGGGCGCTCAAGATTCCGACCACGGCGGCGAGGCTGAGGGCGTCGCTTCCGATCCAGGTCGCGGCGACGTTTGGGTGTCTGGTGTTCTTCCGCACGTACGTGACGATATGGTCCCGCGCGGTGCTGTCGAACTACCTCCGTCTGTTCCTCGCCTGCTGCGCGGGGTCGGTCGCCGGGTCCGTTGCGGTATACTATCTGCCGTCGGTTCCTGCGAGCCAGCTCAAGGCGATGACGATTTCGTACGCTGTTGTGCCGTTCGTGATGCTCATGTCGGTCAGGCTGGTCAGGCCGGTCGTGCGCGACCTTCTCTATGCGATGGACTGCCGCAGACTCGTAGGACGGAAGGACGTCTCGAGGCTGCTCGTCTACGGGGCCGGTCTGAGGTACCGCGCGTTCCGCCGTGAGCTTGTTCGCTCGACGGCCGCCAACGACCGCATGATCGTGGGTCTTCTCGACGACGACATACTGCTGCGCGGCCACTACATAGGCGGGTGCAGGGTGCTCGGGACTCTTGAGGACGTGCCGGAGGTCGTGAACGCGCTCAACGTCGACGCGGTGGTCATCACCTTCGACATCACAGAAGAAAGGCTTGAAGAGGTCAGAAGGGTGCTGAAGCCCACTGGCGTAAAGGTTTCCATATTTTCCTTCGGCGAAAGGACGGTCTGACAATGGCGTACGGCAGGGACGAGGTTCTCGGTTATCACAAGGGGGGCAAGGTAGCGGTAAGGCTGCCGAAGCCCCTGAAGACGAAGGAGGATCTGTGCCTTGCGTACACGCCTGGCGTCGCACATGCGGTGAAGGCGGTCGCGGAAGATCCGGAGAGGGCGTTCGACGTCACGGCGAAGGGGAATCTTGTCGCGGTGGTGTCTGACGGCACGGCGATACTCGGACTCGGCGACCTTGGGGCGAAGGCGTCCATTCCCGTGATGGAGGGCAAGGCGGTGCTCTTCAAGAGCTTTGCCGACGTGGACGCCTGGCCGGTTCCGCTTGGCGCGTGCCGGCAGGGGGGCGGAGACCGCGGCCCGACGGATCCTGAGCGGGTCATCGCGGCCGTCAAGGCGATTGCGCCTCAGTACGGCGGGATAAACCTCGAGGACATAGCCTCGCCCGCCTGCTTCGAGATTGAGGACCGGCTCGACGCCGAGCTCGACATACCGGTCTTCCACGACGACCAGTGGGGCACTGCCGTGATAGCGACTGCGGGGGTTTCCAACTTCGCGCGGCTCAAGGGCAAGACGCTTGGCGAGCTCAAGGTCGTGATAAACGGCGCCGGCGCGGCAGGAACGCGCATAGCCGACATGCTGAAGGCCGCGGGCGTGGTGGACATCACGATGTTCGACATAAAGGGCGTTCTCTCGTCCGACCGCACTGACCTTTCGCGGCAGAACCGCGTTCACGCGAGGGACGTGCCGCCGACGATGACGCGGCGCGAGGCCATGACCGGTGCGGACGTCTTCATCGGGGTATCGGCGGCGAACGTCCTGTCGCCCGAGGACGTTCTTGCAATGGGGGAGTTTCCCGCGATATTCGCGATGGCGAATCCCGACCCCGAGATACGTCCTGAAGTAGTGGCCGAGGCGATGAAGGGCCGGCGGTACGTGATGGTGACGGGCCGCAGCGACTATCCGAACCAGATCAACAACGTGCTTGGCTTTCCGTATCTGTTCCGCGGCGCCCTCGACGTGAGGGCGACTACGATAAACAAGGAGATGAAGGTCGCAGCCGCCGAGGCGCTGGCGGCGCTTGCGCGGCAGCCGGCGCCGGACGACGTGAAGGCGCTCTATCCAGGCGAGAAGCTGGAGTTCGGCGACGGCTACATCATACCGAAGCCGTTTGACCGCAGGCTGTTCGTCGAGGTTTCGTACGCCGTGGCCGAGGCTGCGGTCAGAACGGGTGTCGCGAAGCTGCCGCCGAAAGACCTCGCGGCATACAGGGCGGATTTGGAGCGGCGCAACGCGGAGAGGGGCTGAGCTCGGTCCACCGCAGCAGGGAGAACTCTTATGGCAGAAGAAATCAGCAACTACAACGCCGAGAACATACAGGTCCTCGAAGGAATGGAGGCGGTGCGAAAGCGTCCCGCCATGTACATCGGAGACACTGGGGAGAGAGGCTACCACCATCTCGTGTACGAGGTCGTGGACAACTCGATAGACGAGGCCCTCGCCGGCTTCTGCTCGCAGATTGACGTGGTGATCAACGCCGACGGGTCGATTACGGTGAAGGACGACGGGCGAGGCATTCCCGTGGACATGCACCCGACTCAGAAGAGGCCGGCGATCGAGGTCGTCCTCACGGTTCTTCACGCCGGCGGCAAATTTGACGGCTCCAACTACAAGGTGTCGGGCGGACTGCACGGCGTTGGCGTGAGCTGCGTGAACGCGCTCTCCGACTGGATGAAGGTTGACGTCAAGCGTGACGGAAAGCTCCATCATATCGAGTTCAGCAGGGGACATGTGACCAAGCCTCTCGAGACCGTCGGCGAGTGCGGCGACGAGACCGGCACGACAGTCACGTTCTTCCCCGACCACACGATATTCAGCTGCCGCAAGTTCAAGGCGTCGATTCTTGCGGCCCGCCTGAGGGAGCTCGCGTTCCTCAACAAGGGCGTGACAATCCACTTCAAGGACGAGGAGGGCGACGCCGACGGCAAGTTCTTCGAGGAGACTTTCCACTACGACGGCGGCATTGACGAGTTCACGTCGTACCTCAACACGAACAAGACGGCCATCTCGCCGGTCATCCACTTCGAGGGGCAGAAGGAGTGCCAGAGGCTCGACGGCACGTACGTGATACAGGCAGAGGTGTCGATGCAGTACACCGACACCTACACGACGATAGAGCAGACCTACTGCAACAACATCCACACCATCGAGGGCGGCACGCACCTTTCCGGCTTCCGCCGCGCGCTCACGGCCACGGTCAAGGGCTACGGCGAGAGGAACAAGCTCATCAAGGAGAAGGAGCTTGCGTCGCTCTCGGGCGAGGACATGCGCGAAGGCCTCACGGTGATCGTGAGCGTCAAGGTTCCGCAGCCGCAGTTCGAGGGGCAGACCAAGACGAAGCTCGGCAACGGCGAGGTGGACGGCATAGTCGCAGGCATAGTGTCCGACAAACTTAACACCTTCTTCGAGGAGAATCCCTCCGTCGCCAAGACCATCATCGAGAAGACGCTTCTTGCGAACCGCGCCCGCGAGGCGGCCCGCGCGGCTAGGGAGTCGACGCGGCGCAAGGGCGTCATGGACGGCCTCTCCCTGCCCGGAAAGCTCAAGGACTGCCTGGAGCGCGACCCGGCCAAGACAGAGCTGTACCTCGTCGAGGGCGACTCCGCCGGCGGCTCGGCCTGCAAGGGCCGCAACCGAGCGACGCAGGCGATACTGCCTCTTCGAGGAAAGGTGCTGAACGTGGAGAAGGCGCGAGTTGACCGCATGCTCGCGAACGCCGAGATCCGCACGATAATAACGGCCATCGGCTGCGGCTTCGGCGACGAGTGGGACATCTCCAAGGCCCGCTACCACAAGATCATCATCATGACCGATGCCGACGTGGACGGAGCGCACATCCGCACTCTTCTGCTCACGTTCTTCTACCGCAAGATGCCCGAGCTCATCGAGAAGGGCTACGTCTACCTCGCGCAGCCTCCGCTCTACAAGGTGGAACGGAAGAAGAAGGGCGAATACGTGCTCACCGACGGCGAGCTCACGGAGAAGCTCCTGACGCTCGGCCTTGACGACTTTGAGGTGAAGGGCAAGGACGGGACCGTGCTTGACGCGGACCGCGCGCGCGAACTGCTGAGGCTTCTGGCCGAGATCGAGACCACCGCAAAGATGGTGGAGGAGCGCGGCTTCAACGCGGCGGAACTTGTCGCCGATGCGTCCGCGCAGGGAAGCGGAGCCTCAATGCTGCGCAAGCAGTTCTCCTCGCTCTCCGGTTTCGGCTACGCGCCCGAGGACTGGTTCGGCGCAGGCCGCGCTTCGGCGGACGGGCCTCTGGTCAAGCTGCTCGACGACGTGAGAAACCATGGCAAGCAGGGCCTGAGCGTCTACCGCTTCAAGGGCCTTGGCGAAATGGACGCGCCGGAGCTCTACGACACCACGATGAACCCGGAAAAGCGCCGCATGCTCCGCGTGAAGCTGGAGGACGCCGTCAAGGCGGACCAGATGTTCACGCTGCTGATGGGCGACGAGGTTGAGCCTCGCCGCAAGTTCATTGAAGACAACGCGCTGAACGTGCGCAATCTCGACTTCTAAGGCCAATATCGACATGAACAAAATACTGGAAAAGAAACAGCTGTCCGAGAACGTCTTCCGAATGGAGCTCGAATGCCCCCTCATAGCGCAAGAGCGCAAGGCGGGACAGTTCGTGATTCTCATGGTGGACGAGGAACTCGGCGAGAGGATTCCGCTCACCATCGGCGACGCGGATCCCGCCAGAGGTTCGATAACCATTATCTTCCAGACTGTCGGCGCGACGACGACTAAGCTCTCGCGCATGTCCGTTGGAGACTCTCTTCCTGCGGTTCTCGGTCCGCTCGGCCGTCCGACGTCGATACGCGGCGAGAACGGCGAGAAGCCAGGCCACGTCGTCTGCGTGGGCGGCGGCATAGGCGTTGCGCCCATGCATCCGATCGCGCAGGCCCTGAAGGCCGCCGGCAACAAGGTCACGATCATCATGGGCGCGAGAAACAAGAGCCTCTTCGTGATGGAGGAGGAGATGCGCGCAATAGCCGGCGACGGGCTGATCCTGATGACGGACGACGGCAGCTCCGGACGGAAAGGACTTGTAACCGAGCCTCTCAAGGAGCTTTGCGAGGCAGGCGCGGTGGACGAGGTCATAGCCATCGGTCCGCCGATCATGATGAAGTTCTGCGCTCTCGCCACAAAGCCATATGGAGTGAAGACCGTCGCGTCGCTGAACACAATCATGATCGACGGCACGGGAATGTGCGGTGGGTGCCGCGTGTCCGTCGGCGGCGAGACGAAGTTCGTCTGCGTGGACGGGCCGGAGTTCGACGCTCACCAGGTCGACTGGGATCTTATGATGAAGCGCATGGGGGCGTTCAGACCGCAGGAAGCCGCCGCGAAGGAGCATGTCTGCCGCGCAGGGATATTCAACTGAGGACTTTGAGATGACTGCTAAAGAGAAGATGGCTATCGAGCCGCAGGCGATGCCCGAACAGGACGCCCGCGAGAGAGCTCGCAACATGAACGAGGTGGCCCTCGGCTACACGGCCGAGATGGCGAAGCGCGAGGCGTCGCGCTGCCTGCAGTGCCCGACAAAGCCGTGCATGCAAGGATGCCCCGTGGCAATCAACATACCCGGCTTTCTCGCCAAGGCGGCCGAAGGCGACTTCGCCGGAGCCCTGCGGATAATCCGCGAGACGTCGTTGCTCCCGGCCGTGTGCGGGCGTGTCTGCCCTCAGGAGAAGCAGTGCCAGAAGTTCTGCACGATGGGCAAGATGCTCAAGGACGTCGAGAAGTCGGTTGCCATTGGCCGCGTCGAGCGCTTCTGCGCCGACCTCGCGCGAGAGACCGGCGCGGAGGAGCCCGTCGAGCGCGCCCCTAGCACCGGCAAGCGCGTGGCTGTCATAGGCTCGGGCCCTGCGTCCATCACCTGTGCCGCCGACTGCGCCAAGGCAGGTCACGACGTCACGGTCTTCGAGGCGTTTCACAAGTGCGGAGGGGTCCTTGTCTACGGAATCCCGGAATTCCGCCTTCCCAAGGCGATTGTCAGACACGAGATCGACGGTCTCAGAAAGCTCGGCGTCGAAATCGACAACAACTTCGTCGTAGGACGCACGAGGAAGCTGCGCGACCTGATCGACAAGGACGGCTTTGACGCGGTATTCGTGGGGACAGGCGCGGGTCTGCCGAAGTTCATGAACATCGAGGGCGAGAACCTCAACGGCGTGTTCTCCGCCAACGAGTACCTGACGAGGGCGAATCTCATGAAGGCCTACGACGAGGATCATGCCGACACGCCATACTGGCATGGCAAGCGCGTCGCCGTTCTCGGAGGAGGCAATGTGGCCATGGACGCTAGCCGCATGGCGCTCAGGCTTGGAGCGGAGAAAGTGTATCTTGTCTATCGCCGTTCTCTGGACGAGATGCCGGCGCGCCGTGAGGAAATCCACCACGCCAAAGAGGAAGGCGTGGAGTTCCACATGCTCGAGAACGCCAAGCGCATCCTCGGCGACGACAAGGGATTCGTCTGCGGAATGGAATGCCTTAAGTACGAGCTGGGCGAGCCTGACGCTTCTGGGCGCCGCAGCCCCGTCGCGATTGCGGGCAGCGAATTCACGCTGGACGTCGACACTGTGGTTGTGGCAGTTGGAAATGCGTCCAATCCGCTCATTCCGGCGACGACCGAGGGGCTTGAGATCAACAAGCGAGGCAACATCGTCGTTGACCCCGAGACGAACATGACGTCGATACCCGGAGTGTTTGCGGGCGGCGACATCGTGCTGGGCGCGGCTACGGTGATTCTCGCGATGGGAGAGGGGCGCAGGGCCGCCGCCGGCATCAACGCCTATCTCGCCAGATAGCCGCCGCGCAGAAGCCGACCTTGGCGACAGTGAAGGCCGTCATCCACAGCATCATCGTCTTCAGGGACGTTATGTTGTGCATGGATAGGAATGCACTCCACGAAGTCGGGATGAAGCGTGCGTAGTAGCCGTACCCGGTGACGGCAAGCAGCAACGCGGCATATCCAAGCGACAGCGGCACGAGCCAGCGCAGATATCCGAAGCGATTCGCGGAAATTTCCGCCGTTATGTATGCCGAGGTTATCTGCGCCGCCGTCGATATGCCGATTGCCCATGGAATGGCCCACCAATAGGGGGAATATTCCTCGCCACGCGGCAGAAAGGCGAGCAGTGGTCTGCCGAACAGACAGAAGAACGCCGACAGGGCCGCGCTGAACGCCACAACAGCTATCCACACCTTAAGGACTAGATTTCTGGTGCTGTTGCCCTTTGCGGCGGTTTCGGCGGCGTAGGGGAAGAGCGTGAATATCAGTGATATGGCGAGAAAGCTTGAAATGTCGGAAAACCTTGTAACCATATAGTACCCCGCAGAGTCGATGGAGGGGATTCGTTGCCGCAGCACCGTCGACTCGACGAGCGAAGATATGGCGCCGGCTGCCGAACCGGTGCCGAGCATCAGGAACAGCCGTGAAAATCTTTTTGCCACTACTGCATTCCAGTATGGCTCCGATTTCACTCTTAGTTCGCCTTTCAGGCAGAAGAGGGATGCAAGGATCTGGAATATCGGGGTGGAGGTCTGACCGACGAAGTATCCCGAGATGGGCCGGAACGGCATCGCCAACAGCATCGTAATGAGGCGGATAGGCGCACCGAGGACGTTTATTACGGAGAAGTCGCGGAACTTCTTGAGCGACTGCATGGCGTTCTGAAACACAGGCGCCACGGCCCCCACGAACGCTGAGGCCAGTATCAGCACGCCAAGCGACCCTTCGGCCAGTCGGATGCGCTTCAGGAACAGCGGCAGCAGAAAGTGCGATGCGAGAATTGCAAGGACGAGTATTGCCGCTGTGGCCGTGAAGACGCCTCTCATCAGCGATTTCATCCGGCCGTACTCGCCGCGGACGGCGAGAGCCGTCAGCTCGTTGCGAAAGGTTGCCGCGAACACCCCCGCAGGCATGGCGAGGAAGCTGGCATATTGCAGAAGGGGAGCGACGGCCCCTAGCTCGTCTGGGCTGATGAATGCCGGGACAAGCCACAGTCCAACGAATGCGTTGAGCAGATCGGCCGGGCGGCACGCGATGAAAACCATTAGGGAATGCGACCAGAAGTCGCCGAGTCTGCCATGGAGCCTTGATAGTAGTCTTGTCATTTTGCCATCCGGTATTATACCACATGACGGCCGAAATATGGTATAATCTTCAAACATGAAAATAGACACACTTTGCGTTCAGGGCGGGTACAGCCCCAAGTGCGGTGAACCCCGCCAGGTTCCGATTTGCGCTTCGACTACATTCAAATACGACACCACGCAGCACATGGCCGATTTGTTTGACCTCAAGGCCAGTGGGTACTTCTACACGCGTCTTGCCAATCCGACCAACGACCAAGTCGCAAAGAAGATCGCAGCGCTTGAGGGTGGCGTTGCCGCAATCCTTACCTCGTCCGGCCAGGCGGCCTCGACGTTCGCCGTGCTCAACCTCTGCAATGCAGGCGATCATGTCGTTTCGTCCGCACAGATATACGGCGGCACGTTCAACCTGTTCGCCGTGTCGCTCAAGAAGCTAGGCATAGAGTTCACCTTTGTAGACCCGGACGCGAGCGAGAAGGAGATTCAGAAGGCGTTCCGTCCGAACACCAAGTGCGTTTTCGGCGAGACTGTGGCCAATCCTTCCGGATGCGTTCTCGACATTGGGAAATTCGCCAAGATCGCGCACAGGAACGGAGTTCCTCTCATTGTCGACAACACGTTCCCGACGCCGATCCTCTGCCGTCCGTTCGAATTCGGCTGCGACATCGTCACACATGCGACGACGAAATACATGGATGGACACTCGTCGCAGGTCGGCGGGTGCATTGTTGACAGCGGCAACTTCGACTGGGCAAAGCATGCGGACAAGTTTCCCGGTCTCGTCGATCCCGACGCCTCCTATCACGGTCTGAGCTATGTGAAGGCGTTCGGCAAGCTCGCATACATAACGAAGTGCACTGCGCATCTGATGCGCGATTTTGGCTCAATACCTTCGCCGTTCAACGCATTCCTGGTGAATCTCGGGCTAGAGTCTCTTCATCTCAGGATACGTCGTCATGCCGACAGCGCGTTGAAGATCGCGAAGTGGCTCAAGACTCAGAAGAAGGTCGCATGGGTCAATTTTGCCGGTCTTCCCGGCTCGAAGTACAACAAGCTCGTGAAGAAGCAGTTTGACGGTCCGTCGCCGTGCGGCGTGATGACGTTCGGCATAAAGGGCGGGCGCGAGGCGTCCATCAGGTTCATGGACTCGTTGAAGCTCATTGGCATCGTGACGCACGTCGCCGATGCGTGGAGCTGTGTGCTTCACCCTGCCTCGCATACTCATCGTCAGCTTACCGACGAGCAGCTGAAGGCTGCGGGAATTCCGCCGGACCTTATTCGGCTTTCGGTTGGACTTGAGGATCCCGAAGACCTCATTGCGGACTTGAAGCAGGCTTTGGCGAAAGTCTGAGAAGGAGCTTGAACATGAAGAAGAGCTGGGCGATAGTGGGCATACTGGGAGCGGTCTCGGCGGTCGTGTATTTCGCCACTATGGCGAATTACGCATTTCCTGGCGAGAGCGCTCATCTCATGGCGCTGTGGAAGGGGTTGGACTCTGCCGCCAGGCCTACATTCCCGCTCATGGCGGTGTTCGCCAAGCTGCTAGGGTGTGGCAATCTGATTGCGCCTATTTCCGGAGTTGCCGCGATTCTGCTGCTATACGCGCTGGTCTCCTTCTTCGTGTCCGACTCCGCCGTCGGCGAGTCCGTCAAGCCCCATTCCAAGACCCTTGGTCGCATCGCCGGTGCCGTCGCGGCAGTCGTGTTCATGCTTTCGCCGGCCGTGCATGAGGCCGCGACTCACCTCACCCCGAGATTGTTCGATGCGGCATGGGCGATGTTGGTCTTTGCCGTGATGATCCCATATCTCAGGACAGGTGCGCCAAGCGCTCCGTTTGTCGTCCTGCTTGGCGCCCTGACGGCTTTTGGTTTTTGCGATTCGGCGCTTTTTGTGGCGCTTGCGCCGCTTGTGCTGCTGGGCATTGTCGCCGTGGAGCTTCGCCGTGGCGGCAAGCCCTATCTGCCTGTCACGCTTTACGCGCTTGCGTTTCTGGCGTTCTTCTTCCTTGCTCTGAAGCTGTTCGGCATGGAACTCACTCCGTTCCTCAAGGATGCGAGCAAGGAGTTTGCGTCATTCTACAAGATCGACGGTTGGCTCTTCGTCACGATATTCTCGACGATGCCGTTCCTTGTGTCGATATTCTCCTGCGCGCGCGCGTTCAACGACAAGCCGGGGCTAGTGCAGTGGATATTCCACGGCGTGATGACGGCAATCTCGATACTCGCCGTTGCGACGCCTCTTTCGCCTTCGTCGTTGCTGGCTCCAGAGGGCGTGTGCCCTGTGGTCACCAGCGCATTCGCCGCGGCCGTTGCCGGTTATCTTGCCGCGTTCTGGTGGTATTATCGTCGCCGTCCCGTCGGGATGGCGGTTGGCGTCGTATATGCATTCGTCGTCGCGTTTGCCTCACTATGGAGTCTCTTCACGTTCGACGGCGCTCGCGGTGCGTTCGCCGACGAGGTAGCCCGCAGAGTGATTGCCGATCTGGGCGACCGAAAGTGGTTCGTGACCGACGGCACGCTAGATGACCATCTTCGCCTCGTGGCCGACCGCGAGGGACGCGAATTGCACTTGATCGCCCTTCAGCGCGATCTCGACACCGACTACCTGAAGGAACTCGGACGTGTCGTGGCTGAGAAGCGTCTCGGCGGCGAAAGGTGCGATGACCTTGCCCTCTCGCTGACCCTGGGCGTGCTGCCGTTTGTGCAGGACTGGTTCGCGGCGGACTCTTCGGTGCCGAAGGAGGTCGCGATCTACGGAGCGCCCGACCTCTGGTTTTCGGCTGGCTACAAGCCCGTCCCCGAGTTCTTGTTCTTCGGCTCCGATGAAACGCGGAAGGCCGACTGGGGCGAGTGGAAGCGGTTTGACTCGTTGTTGAAGGCGCCGAAGGGGTGGGGCAGCTACAGGAGCGGCGAGAAGACCAGCCCCATCGACCGGCTCAGAATGTCGATAAGGCGTCATCTCGGCTTCGTTGCGAATAACTACGGCGTTTGGCTTCAGGACAGACACATGAACGACGAGGCCTTTGACATGTACGAGCTGGTGCTCAATGAAATCGATCACGACAACATCTGCTCTCTCTTCAACGAGGTTGAGATGGCGGGCCAGAAGTATGCCCGCGCGGTCGCAAAGAAGAGGGACCTTGAGCGTCGGGTCAAGACGATCATAGACGACAAGGACCGTCGCTACGTCCTTGGAAAGCTTGCTTTCTACTATGGCTACATCCGCAATCCCGACATGTTCGTGAGACTGGGCTTCTCGTGGGCGAGGTCCGGACGGCCCGGCGACGCTCTTGCGCAGATTCGCCGGGCGATCGACTTCGTCCCCGACGACAAGCGCGTCGCGCTGCTGAACATGATGGCGGCGCTTTATGCGAGCGAGGACAACAGGAAGGAGTCCCGCAAGCTCTACGAGTCGATTCTGGCCAAGAACGAGAACGACCATGACGCGCTCGTCGGAATGATGCGCCTGAAGCTACTCGACGGCGATTCCAAGAGCGCGCTCTCGTTCCTTGAGCGAGCCGTCAAGAACTCCCCGGCCGAAGGTCGTCAGGCGAAGATAGAGCTTGCGATGGTGCTGATGATGAAGAACAAGCTTGAAGAGGCCAGGGACATGCTCCGCAAGGTGACGGATGCCGATGCGAAGGACGTTCAGGCGTGGAGCCTTCTTGCCGCCGTGACCATGCAGCAGATTGACGCATCGAAGGACAATGCCGTTAAGGAGAAGCTCGTAAAGGAGATAAGCAACACGATTCTCCCCGAGATGGAGCGCCAGTCCGCCGGCCGCAGCCAGTACGAATACTATGTGCAGACGACAAGAGCGTTTCTCCTCATGCGCCAGGGCGCGACCAAGCGCCGCGAGGCGCGCGACGCGTTCGAGGCTGCCGCGCGCACTCGTCCCGACATGTCCGTTACGCGCGACCTCGTGCTGGGGCTGGACATCTCGCTCGACGACCGTGTGAGCGCCGAACGCCACGCCCGCGAAGTTCTCCGCGTCAACCGCAAGGCCCCTCTCGCGAACTATGTGATGGGCTCTCTTGCCTTGGGCAAGGGCAGATATGGCGAAGCCGAGGCGTTTCTGCGCAAGGCCGCCGACGCGCCTCAGCCGAACATCCTCGCACTCAACGACCTTGCCGAGGTCCTCCGCCGCACCGAGCGCCTTCCCGAGGCCGAGAAGCGCATCCGACTCGCAATCGAGAAGTCACCCAAGTTCTACATCCTCCACGAGACGCTTGCCGAGATATTGATGGATCAGAACAAGGATGCCGACGAGGCCGAGGCCTGCGTGCGGAAGGCGATAGAGCTTTCGAGGACTGAGAACGCAGGGGTCGAGGACGTACGGCTGTATGCGTCGCTCGCTCGTGCCCAGGTCATGCGAGGCGACATGAAGGGCGCTCGTTCGTCCGTGCGTCGCGTCGAGGCGAAAATAGGCGACTTGAACGAGTTCGAAAGACGCGAGTTCGAGGAGACCCGCAGGCGTGTTAAGTGAGCTTCTTCTCGCCGCTGCGTTCCAGATCGGCCCTTTCTACGAGCAAAAGGAGGACGCGGCCGCGTTGAGGCCGTTTTGGTCACGCGAAGGCCAGACGACTGATGTCGTCTGGCCGCTGTTCACATCGCATCGTGACTGGTGGCGCTTTGCATTCTTTGTCCACCGCCAGAGCAACGACAAGGGCTATCAGTTCGAGGTGATGCCTCTGTGGTGGCATGGGCGCGAGTCGATCGAGGGGAATGGCGGATTCTATTGGGGACTTTTCCCTCTCTATGGTTCGCATCCTCATTTCCTCATGATGCATGATCTGAAGTTCGCGCTCTGGCCCGTCTGGACAAGTTATTCCACTCCGCGTCCGTCGAAAGGGGAGTGGATGCGCACAAACTCCGTTCTCTGGCCTTTTATACATTGGAGAAGCGACGGATCCTGGGGCTTCTGGCCGTTTTACGTGCAGAACCACCAGAGAGAGTCGTTTCACCAGACCGCCCTCTGGCCGATTTTCACATGGGCCTCGTACGAGGCCGATCGTGACACGGCCGGCGCCGGAACAAGCGGCATGTTCTGGCCTCTTTGGGGCGACGTTTCGCGTGAGCGGGAGAGCCAGTGGTCCTTTCTTCCGCCGCTTTTCAGCCGCGCCAGAACTCCCGACACGGTGCGTTGGCGCATGCCGTGGCCATTCATCGAGTGGGAGTTCGGCACGCGCCGCGACAGGATCTCGGTGTTCCCTCTGTACGAGAGAGTGGTGCTCAAGTCATACGCGGGGACCTCGGGAAGAGGAGCGGAGTCGTCTTCGGTGACGCGCTTCGGCTGGAAGCTTGTGGAGCTGTATGACGATGAGACAAGAGTGTTTCCGTTCTGGACAAGCCGCAAGGACGGCTCATACTTCCGGCTGTGGCCGTTCTGGGAGTCCGTCCGTGGCAGTGATGGAGTCACTCGTTCTAGGTTTCTTTCCCTATTCCCGATCCGCTGGGTGCCGGCGGTGGATCGCAACTGGGCGAAGTTCTGGACTTTCTATGAAAGAGCCGAAGGCCGAAATGGCACAGACCATTCGCTTTTCTGGGGCATAATACGCTGGAGGACGGACGATGATTGAACTTGCCAAGACCTGGGCCAGGGCGCTCAGGGTCGAGCAGTGGACAAAAAACGGCGTGGTCATGCTCGCGTGGTTCTTCTCCGTGGCCGATTCGTCGCAACGCGACATCGTCCGTGGCTGGGAGTCGTTCCTGATGGCCGTGGCCATGGCGTTCTCGTTTTCCCTGGTGTCGTCGGCATTCTACCTGCTCAACGACGTCTCCGACTATGAGGCGGATCGTCTTCACCCGAAGAAGCGTTTCCGACCGGTTGCCGCCGGCCTTGTCAGCAGAATGGAGGCTGTTCGTGTGGCGCTCGTCGTTTTCGCCTGCGGCTTTATGTACCCGGCGCTGGTCGTCATGGTCCTGCCGTCGCGCGCGCTGGCGTTTGCGACAATGCTCGCCTACACAGTTATGCAGTGCCTCTACACTGGCCTTCTGAAGAAGGTCCCGTATGTCGACGTGTTCACCCTGGCGGCTGGATTCGTCCTTCGCGCCGCCGCCGGCGCGGCGATCATCACGGCGTACATTTCCCCGTGGCTCCTTGTGTGCACGTTTACTCTGTCGATGTTCCTCGCGTTCTGCAAGAGAAAGAACGAGATGGACACTGCGCTGGAGTCCAGGGCCGTGCTGAAGCGCTATCACCCGCGCGTTCTGGCCGCGCTCATAGTCCTTGCCGGTGTGGCCACGGTCTGCGAATACCTGACGTACACGCTCACTTCGACAATGGGGCGGCGCTTCCCGTCGCTTTGGATTACTTCGGTGTTCGTGCTCTTCGGCATCGTTCGCTACTGCGCGCTGACGTGGAAGAACGGCGATGTCGGCCGGCCCGAAAGAATACTTCTCACAGACCGCTGGCTTTGGGTCGCCATAGGCGGTTACGCCTTTGCGGCCGTCGCAGTTGTCGCATTCAAATATTTCAATCTTGCGGGTGGACTCGCCAGATGACCGGATTCCTGGATGATCTCGCGGCTCGGAGGCGATTCGGCATAAAGCCTGGCCTCGACGCGATCCGAGGGCTTTGCGCCGCCTTGCACGACCCGCAGAAGCGCTTTCGGGCGATACATGTCGCCGGAACGAACGGGAAAGGCGCCGTCTGCGCAATACTGGACGCGTGCCTTGGACCGGGAGGCGATGGAGACACGAAGCTGGGCCGCTACACATCGCCCCATTTGGCAAGGATCAACGAGAGGTTCTTCCTCGGCGGCACGCCTGTGGATGACGAATCTCTCAGCACAGTCTCGGCTGCCGTGGCCGCAGCCTTGGAAAGATCTGGTGATCCCGCAGTCCGTGACGTCACGTTCTTCGAGGCCCTCACCGCAGTCGCATTTGAGCTTTACGCCCGAGCGGGTGCGACACGTGTCATAATGGAATGCGGCCTAGGCGGACGGCTTGACGCCACGAACGTCTGCAACCCGGAGCTTTGCGTCATAACCCGCATAGGCCTCGACCACTGCGACTGGCTCGGATCCACCTTGGCTGAAATCGCAGCGGAGAAGGCCGGAATCATCAAACCGTCCGTTCCCGTGGTGCTCGCAAGAAACGATCCTTCCGTCGTGGCCGTCGTGGAGGCTCGGGCGAGGGCGGTGGGCGCGCCGTTCTACTATGCGCCCGACCTCGCTTCCAATGACGACGTGCCCCAGAGCTTTCCCTTGCTCGGGTTGTTCAACCGCGAGAACGCCGTGACGGCCGTCGCGGCGCTTCGTGTGCTTGAGCGCGTCTGCGGACGACGACTGCATGCCGTGGAGGCGGGTTTGCAAGGTGTCGTCTGGCCGGGACGTTTCCAGCGCATTGGCCCGTTCATAGTTGATGGCGCCCACAATCCGCCTGCGGCGACGGCGCTTGCGGAGTCTCTGAAGCCGCTTTGCCGCGACAGGGAGAAGCCCGACCTCATATTCGGGGCCTGTGGTGACAAAGATGTCGGAACAGTGCTTCGAACGCTTTCCCCGCTTGTAGGACGCGGTTTTGCCGTGCGAACAAACAATCCTCGCTCGCTTGATTCAGTTTCGCTTTCCCGAAAGATGCATGACGCCGGTATTGACGCAAAGCCGTGTGCGTCGCTGAAAGAGGCGCTGGCGATCTCACGAAGCCGGACTTCCTCCTCCGACGACATCGCAGCCGTGGTCTGCGGATCGCTCTTTCTGGCGGGCGAGGCCCTCGTTGAGCTTGGCGCATACCCTTGGCCGTCTGGACGAATCGACCCTTCGGAACTGCCTTAATCGACAGAAACGTCGTTTTTGGCCGTTTTACACTACAGATTGTGATTTGTCTACAGATTGTCCACAACCTGTAGATAAGTTTATTGATTTTCCCCCTTGCGCATACACAATATTTTGTGTATTATATATGCCGACATCACAACAGGATGTACTGATATGGATTTTAGGGGAGTCAAATTAACTTAAGGAGATCTAAGTGCGATGAAGCAGATGAAGATAATCAAGAGGTCCGGGCAGGAGGTTGCATTCGACATCTCCAAGATCGAAAACGCTATTCGGAAGGCGTCGAACGCGGTTGACCCGATTGATGCGCTGTCCGAAGATCGGATTCGGCTGATCGCGAAGGAGGTCGCCGGCGTTTGCGAGGCGCGTGACCGTGCGATGACGGTCGAGGAGATTCAGGACGTAGTAGAGAACAAGATAATGGAGCTCGGCTCGCGCGTGATCGCGAAGAAGTACATAGTTTACCGCTACCAGCGGCAGCTTGTCCGCAAGGCGAATACGACCGACGCGGCAATTCTCTCCCTTATCGAGTGCAATAACGAGGACGTCAAGCAGGAGAACTCCAACAAGAACCCCTCGATCAACTCCGTCCAGCGCGACTACATGGCCGGCGAGGTGTCGAAGGACGTCGCGTCTCGTCTTCTTCTGCCTGCGGACGTGGTTCAGGCTCACAGGGAGGGCATCATCCACTTCCATGACATGGACTATTACGCGCAGCACATGCACAACTGCGACTTGGTGAATCTCGAGGACATGCTGCAGAACGGCACGGTCATCTCCGGCACCATGATAGAGAAGCCCCGCAGCTTCTCCACGGCGTGCAACATCGCTACGCAGATCATAGCGCAGGTCGCCTCCAACCAGTATGGAGGCCAGTCCATATCGCTTACCCACCTCGCGCCTTTTGTCGAAGTGTCCCGCCAGGCGATCCGCCAAGCCCTCAAAGAGGAGTGCAGCTTCGCCGGCGTGGAGATGTCCGTCGAGGCGTTCGACGCGATCGTCGAGAAGCGCGTTCGCAAGGAGATACAGAAGGGCGTGCAGACGATACAGTACCAGGTCGTGACCCTTATGACGACCAATGGACAGGCGCCGTTCGTAACGGTCTACATGTATCTCGGAGAGGCCCGCAACGCCCAGGAACGCAACGATCTCGCAATAATCATTGAAGAGGTCCTCAACGAGCGCATCCGCGGCGTCAAGAACGAGCAGGGCGTGTTCGTGACGCCGGCGTTCCCGAAGCTCATCTACGTGCTTGAGGAGCAGAACGTACGCGAGGGGTCGCCCTACTGGTACCTTACCGAACTCGCCGCAAGGTGTACCGCCAAGCGCATGGTGCCGGATTACATCAGCGAGAAGAAGATGCGCGAGTACAAGCTCTCGAAGGGCGAAACCGCGGGTCACGGCGACACCTACACCTGCATGGGCTGCCGTTCGTTCCTGACGCCGGATCGCTCCGGGAACGGCTACGGCAATGTCGCTAACGCCGGCAACTACGAGCCCGGCAAGCCCAAGTACTACGGCCGCTTCAACCAGGGCGTCGTCACGATCAACCTAGTAGACGTCGCGCTCTCGGCCCACGGCGACATGAAGCTGTTCTGGGATGTGTTCGGAGAGCGCTGCGAGCTCTGCCACAAGGCCCTGCGGTGCCGCCACGAGAGGCTGCTGGGCACGCCGTCCGATGCCGCGCCCATTCTCTGGCAGTATGGCGCGCTCGCCCGCCTCAAGAAGGGCGACAAGATCGACAAGCTCCTCTACGGCGGCTATTCGACGATATCGCTCGGCTACGCCGGCCTGTGGGAGTGCGTGTTCGCAATGACCGGCAAGAAGCTTACCGAGCCGGAGGGCGAGGCGTTCGGCCTCGAGGTGATGCAGAAGCTCAACGAGTACACGGCCAAGTGGAAGGCCGCCGAGGACATCGACTACTCTCTCTACGGCACGCCGCTTGAGTCGACTACCTACAAGTTCGCCAAGTGCCTCCAGAAGCGCTTCGGCGTCATCAAGGGCGTCACCGACAAGAACTACATCACCAACTCCTACCACATCCACGTCACGGAGAAGATCGACGCCTTCAAGAAGCTTGAGATCGAGTCGAAGTTCCAGAGGCTCTCCCCTGGCGGTGCGATAAGCTACGTTGAAGTCCCGAACATGCAGGACAACATCCCCGCTGTTCTCTCGATCATGCAGTACATCTACGAGAACATCATGTACGCGGAGCTCAACACCAAGAGCGACTACTGCCAGGTGTGCGGCTACGACGGCGAGATTCAGATTGTTCGCGACGAGAGCGGCAAGCTCATCTGGAAGTGTCCGAAATGCGGCAACACCGACGAATCCAAGCTCAACGTCGCCCGCCGCACCTGCGGCTACATCGGCTCGCAGTTCTGGAACCAGGGCCGCACCCAGGAAATCAAGGAGCGCGTCCTTCACGTCTCGTAACGGCATCTTGCGGTGCGTATGAAAATGAAATCTGACAACGTCGTCGGTCTGTGCGGGAATCGGGCCGACGACAGGGGCGTTGCGCTGTCAGAAGTCATAGACGGGATGGCTGGGTGTGTCTTTCCCGAGCGGGATGCGTCCATCTTGCGTTGCCTCGGCGAGGACGATGAATTCGAAGTTGGAATCGCGCCCATGGGCGAGGCATGTTTCCCATACAGAACTTTGATAAGATCGAGATTCGAAGAAGGGCGAGACGCAGCCTTGAAGGGCATTCTTGCGAACATTGGACTTTCAGATAAGTATCTGGGCGTCCTGTCATTCTCCGATCAGGCTCGCTTCGCTGTAGAGATGTTCCGACGCACCTCCGACAGTGAAGATTCGGACCTTGTTTGTTTCTACAGAACATGAACTACGCGTCCATACGAACCTGCGACATCGCGAACGGCGAAGGCGTTCGCGTGTCCCTTTTCGTTTCCGGATGCACCCACCGCTGCAAAGGGTGCTTCAATAAGGACCAGTGGAGCTTCTCCTATGGCGAGCCCTTCACCGAGGAGACGGAGATCAAGCTGTTCGAGGCCATCGGCAAGGACTACATCGCGGGACTGTCGATACTTGGAGGAGAGCCGATGGAGCCCGAGAACCAGCGCGCGCTTCTGCCGTTTCTGAAGCGGTTCCGCGAGCGCTTCGGCGGCGCGAAGACCGTTTGGGTCTACACCGGGTGCGTTCTCGAGGACGAGCTTCAGACGGAGGGTTCACGCTGGCGGACCGAGGTCACGGACGAACTGCTCTCCCTTGTTGACGTGCTTGTGGACGGACCGTTCGTCGAAGATCTAAAGGACATTTCGCTAAGGTTCAGAGGCAGCTCGAACCAGCGCATAATAGACATGAAAAAGAAAGGAGTCTCTAAATGAAGGATGAGGCAGTGCAGGCGGTCGACCAGGCCGTCAGACCGATGCTGGAATGGCTGCAGACGCAGGGGCTTGAGTTCTCGTTTCGCCTCGCGGCCGCGCTGGCGATACTCGTCGCGGGCGCGATAGCCATAAAGTGCTTCTCCGCCTTCCTCCGCAAGGCCATTGAGCAGCGGGTCAAGGGCGAGAACGAGATGCTCGTCAAGTTCGTCACGTCCGTGGCCGTCAAGGTGTGCTGGGCGTTCCTGTTCGTGCTGGTTCTCGGCAAGCTCGGCGTTGAGGTGGGACCCCTGATCGCCGGCCTCGGCGCCACCGGACTTGTCATCGGCTTCGCGTTCCAGGAGTCCCTCGGCTCTCTGGCCGCCGGAATCATGATCGCGCTGAACAAGCCGTTCAAGGTAGGCGACTTCGTGAACATCGCCGGACACGAGGGCATCATCAGGCGCCTCGACATGATGGCAGTCTCGCTCGCCACTGGCGACAACCGCAGGATAACCATACCGAACAAGCAGGCATGGGGCTCTCCCATCGTGAACTATTCGGCCTTGGAGCTCCGCCGCGCCGACATCGTCGTTGGCGTCGCCTACGGCACCGATCTCGCCAAGGCCAAGAAGGTCGCGCTGGAGGCGCTCGCCTCCGTGCCCGGAGCCATCGCCGATCCCGCTCCGACGGCGGCGGTCGCGGAACTCTGCGACAGCTCCGTCTCCCTCTGCCTCCGCGTCTGGTGCAAGAACGCGGACTACTGGCCCGTCAGAAACGGGGCCGTCGAGGCGGTCAGCGTGGCCTTCGGCAAGAGCGGCGTCGTCATTCCGTTCCCGCAGATGGATGTCCACGTCGTCTCAAAGGCGTAACGCTTTATTGCGCGGCAGATCGGCAAGTGTCTGCTTGGCGCCGAGTCGCTGAGGCGAGAAATCCTCAGCGACTGCCGCAAGATCGGTTCTACACGAATCTTCGCGACGGGATGGCCGTCGACACGGCCCTGCCTGCATAGGCAAGCGGCAAAGAGAAAACTGCCGGCGTCGCTGATGCGATACCGGCAGCCTTCGCGCTTCGGCGCGCGCGCCTTACTTCGCGGTAAGCGCCGCGACGCCGGGGAGAACCTTGCCTTCGAGGAACTCGAGGCTGGCGCCGCCGCCCGTCGATACGTGGCTCATCTCGGCGGCCTTGCCGCTCTTCTTGACGGCACTCACGGAGTCGCCGCCGCCGATGATCGACGTGCCGCCGTTCGCCTTGACCGTGGCGACCGCGTCGCAGACGCCGTACGTTCCCTTGGAAAGGGGGGCGAACTCGAAGCAGCCCATCGGGCCGTTCCAGACGACCGTCTTCGCGCCCTTGACGGCCTCGGAGAAGAGCGCCACGCTCTTCGGACCGATGTCGAGACCCATCCAGCCGTCGGGAATGTCGCCCTCGACCGTCTTCATCTCGATGTCGGACGCGTCCTTCGTCTCAGGGAACTTGTTGGCGATCACGTTGTCGACGGGCAGGAGGATCTTGATGCCCTTGGCCTGCGCGGCCTCAAGCATCTCCTTGCAGTAGGCAACCTGCTCGTCCTCGCAGAGGGACGTTCCGATCTTGATGCCCTGCGCCTTCTTGAATGTGTAGGCCATGCCGCCGCCGATGATGAGCGTGTCGACCTTGTTGAGGAGGGCCTTCACGACCGCCAGCTTGTCCGAGACCTTGGCGCCGCCGAGGATGGCGACGAACGGACGGACCGGATTCTCCACGGCGTCGCCCAGGAACTGGATCTCCTTCTCCAGGAGGAAGCCCGAGACGGCCGGCTGGATGTAGTCCGCCACGACGGCCGTCGAGGCGTGGGCGCGGTGCGCCGTGCCGAAGGCGTCGTTGCAGTA
>JAEEZC010000126.1 GCA_016288465.1 Verrucomicrobiota bacterium
ACATTCCCATATGCGCGTCCCGTTCTGCGCCAATGCGACCGTCTTGTTCGGATTGTCGATGATGGCCGTACGCCTAACCTCGTCCAGGTAGTTCTTGCGGGCGGTTGACGTTCCCTTCTGCGTCGTCAGCGTTCCGTCCCATCCGCTCGTATGGTCGCCGAAGAAAAAGCTGGTGGAGAGAGAACCGCTTCCTGGCTGACCGGCGATGTAGAATGTCATCGGCAAGGTCGAGCTCGTGCCGCCGTTGTCCATAATCCGCGCCTGGGAGGTCTCGGCGTCGTCGCCCGGCTCCACAAGGGCGTAGTCAAGTTCGACGCGCGTCGTCGGGTTCGGATAGTAGCCCGTATTGATGTAGGTGTTCAGTCTCACGGACTGGATATACGGGTCGTTCGCCGTCTCCTTGACGCTCCAGTCAACCGGCATGAAGCGATAGGTGTAGAGCGCGTTGGGAACTACGTTTGCGACGGTGACCATCGCAGTCTTCTCGGCGATGTCGCCATAGGGCGTGCGGACGAGTCCTGAATTGGTTACGCGGGCGGAGGTGGCGAGGGTGGAGTCGTTCAGGTCTGCGGGCTGGATGCGCATCTGCTGGTGCCAGCTTGCGTTTGTGACAGAGTTGGCATTAAGAGCGTAAAGCGTGCAGCCGTAGACGGTGACGGCCTTGGTGATGTAGAGGCCCTGTCCGCCGTCGTCGTACCAGGAGTCGGTCCTGTCGGGCGTATCAGCGATCATGTAGAGGCGACCGGTGGACGGATTGTAGGCGAAGTCCGCATTGGTGATCGTCATCTGGGTGGTCGTGCCGGCGAGGTCGCTGACTCCGTTCCTGCTTACGGGCGATCCCACGCTGCCAACCTTCTGCGTCAGCGACGCGGCGGTCTTGGCGGCATCGGTGAAGTCGAGCGCGAGCATGCGCGTGCCGTAGTCGCCCGCGTAGAAAAGCGCCACCTTGCCGGCATTGTCGAGGCTGACGAGGCTCGGCTGGCCGACGCCCCAGGTGCCGCTCATGTCGGTCACAACCACGGCGCCGGAACCCATCCGCACCCAGCCCGAGTCGAGGCTGTCGCTCACCGCGAGGCCGACCTTGTTGTTCTGGGCCCTGTAGCCGTCGGACGCCGTGTCGCCGACCCTGCCCTGGACGCCGAGATAGGCCATCAGGTAGTTGTATGTGTGGCCGTTGTAGACGAACGCGCCCTTGATCACGGACGGATCGCAGACGTGGTACGAGTCCCACGCTGTGCCCGTCGAGTCGGCAGGGTCGAGCACCGCAGACTCGTCCGAGAGGTTGCCTGCGGCGTCGACCGTCGCATGGTAGATGGAGTCTACGATCTGGTTGGCTGTCGTGTTCTTGCAGTAGAAGACGTGCCGGACACCGCCTTCAACCAGGGTCGCCGGACAGTAGCGGTAGAAGCCGCCGCTCGAATAGTCCGTGGGCACGTCGAGGTCTACGACCCCGCCATAGGCGCCGCGGCACAAGAGGCCGAGCGCAACCGAGCATGCTAATCTCGCCAGCCAGACTTTCTTTTCCATCTTTTGCCTCACTTTCCTTGCCTGTTTTTCCGCCGCGGCCGCCCGACAGCGGCAGAACATTCCAGTAGCGTTTTTACAAGTCAATTTTACTTCAAATAGCGCCATTCGTCCACCCCCTAGAATTGGGGGTGGTGTCTAGCGCCTCGCCTTCCAGACGGTCAGCGCGCACAGGACGGACAGTGTCGCCATGCCAATCCAGAAGACCGCCAGGTAGTCGATCGTGTAGCCGTTCGCGAAGGTGTGCCCAAGGAGATACGCCCTGCCGGTCGCGGCGTCGCGCCCGACAAGGAGGCCGGACAACGCGCTTTGTATGCCCGCACCGAAATAGTTGCCCATCCCGGCGATGCCAAGCGCCGCGCCCGCCGCAACGCGCGGGACGAGGTCTACGGCCATAAGCCCGCCCAGGAACGTCAGCAGGACGCCGACGGCGAGTCCGAAGCACACCATTGCCGCGACGTCGAGCCAGATGCACTTGACGGGAACCAGCATCATGAGGGACAGCCCCGTCACGTTCAGCACGCCCGCCATCAGGGCGAGCTCGTTGCGGCTTCCCTTGAAGAGGCGATCGGATATTATGCCCGACAGTCCGCTGGAGACGGCCCCCACTATCGAGTTGAGCGTTATTATGCACGCGGCGGTCTCCGTCGCGTAGCCCTTCTTCACCTCAAGGAAGAAGATGCCCCAGTCTATTATCGCGTACCGGCTCATGGCGAAGAACCCGCCGGCGAGCGCCACCATCCAGACGGCCCAGTTCGTGAGCGCGAGGCGCTGCCCGCGCCCCACGTCACCGGCCGTCCTGCGCTCCGCCTCGTCCTTGACCTCGCCCTCCCACTCGGCGACGGAGGGCAGCCCCTCCGACTGCGGTGAGTCGCGCATGAACACCGATATGAGCGCGACGCCTATGAAGCCGAACAGTGCCGCGCCCCAGAAGCCGCTTCTCCATGCGAGGTCGGAGCCCCAAGCCTCACCGACCTTCACCATGACGACGCTCGTCACGACGTAGGCGATCGCCTCGCCAAGGTTGTTGGAGCAGCTCCATATGCCGTAGAAGGTGCCGCGGGACCGATTGGGCCACCAGCGGGCAAGCGAGACGACGCAGCAGGGCGAGCCGGAGCCCTGGGCGAGGCCGTTCACGAACCAGACGACCATGAGCATGGCGGCGGGGACGTGGAAGCCGACCGTCATTGTGGCGAGGGACGACACGAACAGCCCGAAGGCGAACATGCGGCGGATGTTGGCGCGGTCCGCGAGGAACCCGCACGCGAGCTTGCCAATTGCATAGGCAACCAGCAGCGCGGAGCCTACGTAGCCGATTTCGCGCGCCGTATAGGCGCCCTCCTCGATCATCGTCTTCTTCGTTGCGGAGAACGCAAGACGGCATACGTAGAAAAGCGCGTAGCCGAGGAGCATTATGGAGATCTGCCGGATGCGGATCAGGCGGAAGCGACGCCCTATCTCATCCGCAGAGGCGGACGCAATACGGGCGGGAGCTGGTGAAAAGAAGCCCATTTAGCGTCCCTCAGAGCGTATGTCTGCCGATGTTGTTCAGGTACACGAGCAGCTCGGCGCCGTAGTCGGTCTGGAGCATCGTCGCGCCCTGCTCAAGGCTCCAGCCCCAAGTCTCAGCCGGATTGGTGAAGCCGCGCACCTCGCCGCGACCGTTGTTGAGCACGTCCCACATCGTGTTGATCCAGATTCTGGGCGAACCCGGCGCGACGCGTATCTTCTCAAGCTTGGCGGAGCCCTTGTCCGACTCCATGCAGAACTCGTACATCGAGGCCTTTCGAGGCTCCGTCGCAAGCCATTCCAGCATCATCCGGTCCGCGTGGGCGTCATGCTTCCAGCAGAACTGGACGACAGGCATGTGAAGGAGTTCGCCCGACTCCACGCGGCTCCAGTATTCGCGGAACATCTTCTTCGCCTCGCCGGGAAGCAAGGTGGACTTCACCAGCACCCCGCGCATCGCGCCCGCCCTGTCCACTGCCTGGAGTATCTCGTACGGATTCTGCGTGAACTTGTCTATGTTGACGAGAATCCGGTCCTTCGCAAGGGCGAGCGCCTCCTCGAGGGTGAGAACCTCGTAGTCGGTGGCCTTGGCGTCCTTCCCGCCCTGATTGGACTTGAGGCGCAGCTTCTTTATCTCGGCGAGCGTATGCTCAGAGACCTTCCCCTTGCCGGTGGTGGTGCGGTCGAGCCTGTCGTCGTGGAGGAGGACGAAGCGTCCGTCCTTCGTCATCTGCACGTCCAGCTCCACGATGTCGGCGCCGAGCGCGATGCAGGAGAGTATCGCGTCCCTCGAGTTCTCGGGAAAGTTCCTCCAATCGCCGCGGTGCATGGCGACGAACACATAGTTCCTGTCGGACGACATGAGCTTTTCGCGGATCATCTCCGTCCTTGATGCGCTCCTGCGGGATGCCGTGGCGCAGCCGCCAAGTCCGATTGCCAGCGAAGCGGCCGCCAACAGCACCGTGAACGCCCTGCGTGTCGTATTCATCTTCAACGCCTCCTTTTTTTTGCCGCGCGGCGCCCTTCGCACCGCACGCCGCAAATTATACCAGTTTCCGGGCCCATCGCGACACCCATAGAATTGGGGGTATGCCGAGGTCTTGTCCTTCATGCGCACGCCGTGGTATAATCTGCATGCGATGAAGTTTCACGGAATACTCACTCTTGCGGCCGTCGCCGCCGCGCTGGCGTCCCGCGTCTGCGCCGGGGAGCCTGCGCACGACGCCGCCTCGCTCGCGCGGGCGCTGACTGCGCAGGGCGGCGCAGGGCTGAAGTTCGACTTCTCCGCCGTCGTCACATACGTCTGCACCAACAACTTCGACAGGCGCGTCAACATCGCGGCGGAGGACGCCTCGGGAGCCGTCCTCGTGTGCACGTCCGACGAGGTCCGGCCCTCCGTCCTGCCGATGCCCGGCGATACGGCGCGCTTCACCGGGGAGGTCAGGGAGAACGTCTACGGGCGCAACTTCGCCGTCCTCGACTCGTACGAGCTCGCATCACGCGGCAAGGCCCCGACTCCGAAGGAGCTCACACGCGACGAGATGCTCAATGCCTCCCGCTACTACAAGCTGGTGCGCTTCAAGGGCGTGCTAAAAGACGTCATCTTCAACGAAACCGACCCCGACTACATGCTCTTCATGATAGAGGCACCAAATGGACGAGGCATCTTCACCACGGCCCCGATATTCGACGCCGGCGCGTTCGACAGGATGGACGCGCTCATCGGGAGGCCGGTCGAAGTCACCGGCGTAGAGGTCCCCTTCGACCACAGCCCGCGCCTATACACCGAACGCATATTCAAAGTCTCCGGCGTCGAGTGCATCCGTCCGCTCGAAGACGCACCCGACGCAAGGACACGCGTCCGGGGACATGTCGTCGCCGTACGCAAACGCGCTGGGCGTGTGATTCTCAAGACGGACAGGAGCGAGTTCATATCCGTGAACATGGCGGACCCGCGCCTGCCGTCTTACGGGGAGTGCGTCGAGGCGTCCGGCCTGGAGGAGACGGACCTCTTCAAGCGCACACTCTTCAATGCCCAATGGACGAAGCTGGACGGCCCGGCGTACAGGGACGAGGACCCGGTGACCGTGTCCCCGCGCAATCTTACGCAGGACGCACAAGGCCGGCGGAAGGTCAACTGCGAATACTCCGGGCGTCCGATCCGCGTGAACGGGACGATTCGGTCCATGCCTGAGGATGATCCCGAGGGACGCATGCTGCTGGATTGCGACGGCTGCCCCGTCTACGTGGACGCGAGCGCGCTGCCAGGCGTGCTGGACGGCCTGGAGGAGAACACCGTGGTCGAAGTGTCGGGGACGTGCGCACTTGACGTGGACGCGCCGGAACGCACATTGGCGATACCGAGG
>JAEEZC010000127.1 GCA_016288465.1 Verrucomicrobiota bacterium
AAGGCTTTGAGCAGAGATGAGAAGAAAAGAGAAGGACGCTGCCATGCGTCCCGCGTGCCCGCAATTTGCCGCGTTCAAGCCGTTTCATGCCACGGCAAAGCCGCGCCGCGGACACGGCGGGCGAAGGTCACGCTACCGACCAGTGAACGATAGCGCTACCTTTCTGGACGCGACGGGGACTTGTCCCTCATAGAGACCTACACCAGCGCAAAATAGGGAAGATGGAATTGGGGGACGGTCAGAGGCAGTACGGCTGGGTCCAGGCGGTGTGGTGCGCAGGATGCAGGCAGCGCTTGCGCTTGAACTTAGTCGGGGCGTCGCTCTCGACGCGGGCGCGGACGTAGAGGTCGTCCGCGGCCAGCTTGTACGAGGCCTCGACACGCTCGCCCTTTGCGCCCTCGACAAGCTTCACGGTCGCGCCAATGCGCTCGTCGTAGATGGGCACTTTGCGCGCGCGGTTCAGGTTCGCCTTCGTCGGAGGTATCTCGAAGTAGCGGACGGGCTCGAGAGGCGCGCCCCTCTTCGTCGCGATGAAGCGTATCTTGAACGCGACGTCGGGCGTCGCAGGGACCGAGACGGTGAGCGTGCCGTCCTTGCGGTCGAAGAAGACGTCCTCGAGGTCCTGCTGGGACGCCGCGTAGAAGTCGCCGCGCTGGATCGCATCGAGAAGCGACTTCTGCGACAAATCCTCCGCGAGCACCATGATGTAGGCGTCGCCGAACGCGGAGTACTCAAGTCCGGTGTCCGGATAGAAGTGGGCGTCGTCGGTGCCCAGTCCGTAGAGCATCTGCTGTCCGTGAGTCAGGCGGTATGCGAGCACGGCGTCCCAGAGACTGTCGGTGAACCATTCGCCGTCCAGCTCGTCCGGCACAGGCCATTCGGAGCCGTTGTTGCAGACCTCGAAGAAGCGTATCTCGGGGTTTTCGATGATGTCCTGGGCGAACACGTCGTAGTAGAGCCAGTTCGGATGGTTAACCATGCAGAAGAACGGCGGGTTGCCGCGCTCCCTGGCAAGGGCCTCGCTCATCTCGCGCGTCTCGCGGATGGCGGACGCTACGGTGTGCCTGTTCAGCGACTCGATGAGCGGAGCCTTCTTCGCGCGCTCGATGATGTCGTCGATGCCTATGACGTTCATGTGCATGGCGTATGTCACGCCCGTCGCCTTGGTGTCGGTGGTGATCTCGACTCCAGGCAGCATGAGGAACTTGCCCTTCTCCTCGAACATCCTCTTTAGCTCCGGGTACGTCGCGAGCCTGACTTCGGTCTTGCCGTCCCTCTCGCGCACGTTGTCGAGCCCGAACCGCTCGACATACGCCTTGAAGCAGTCGGGATGAACCACCTTAGGCGGCCAGCCCTTCTCGGTGCCGTTGCCCACGGCGATCCACTTGTCGGGATTGTCCTGGAAGCGGTTGTGGTCGGAGACGGAGATGAAGTCGTAGCCGGCGTTCTTGTACGCGGCGACCGCCTGCTCGGGCAGTGCGCGCCCGTCCGACCAGTGCGTGTGCATGTGCAGCATGCCGCGGTACCAGCGCCTTCCGCCGCGCGCGCTCCACGTCACAGGCTTGAGCGGGCGTCCGTATACGCCGAACGAGTCGCCGGGGCGCACGCTGAACGAGACCTCCCTGTCCAGCGGAAGCTCGAACCTGCCGAACACGCACTCGGAGAGCTCCTTTTCCACATCCTCCGCCCAGTACGCCCGCTTCGAGAACACGCGGCGCGAGAACTTGAAGTCCTTCGCGCTCGCAGTCACCTCGTAGTCGAGCGCCCTGAGCCGTCCGTCGCGCGAATGCGCCGGCGGGAATGTCACGACGACCTGCGACAGCTCCTTCTTCGCGCGGTTCTTGTCGACGCGAGTAGAGACGGACGCGACGGCGCCTTCCGGGAACGCGGGCGGCAGGGAGCGGGCTTTGCGGGCGCAGGCGGTGCACGAGCCGTCCGGACAGGGCAGCGGAACGACCCAGTCCGCGCCCATCGGGCTGTCGTGGCGCACGTCGCGCCTCGCGAGGACGATTCTGTCGGAGTAGACCGTCATGAAGAGCGCCTGGTTCGACGTCATGCAGTCCACGCGGGACATCAGCTGCGGACGCTTCTTGTCTGGGTTGTTCCCGCACGAAAAGGAGTTTTCGCGTCCGGCGCGCGTGCCGCAGTAGCTCGTCGAGGGAACGTTGACGGCCGTGTATTCGCCCTGCCACAGGTTGAGCTCGTCGGCGCAGTTGCGGTGGCAGTGGCCGAAGAACGCCATGACGTTCGGATACCTGCTCAGAGCCTTGTGGTTGAGGTCGCTTTCAAGTATCTTCGGGTCCTGTTCGGGCAGCGTTCCGTACACGGGACGGTGCATCGAGTAGAAGAACGGCTTCGTCGGGTCCGGGTTGGCTTCGGCGAGCGCCTCGGCAAGTCCCGGTATCGTCGTGCCCATCTGCATGTTGCGCGGATGGTGCGCAAGGACGAACTTGTAGCCCTTCACCGTCTTTATCTGGATCGGCGCCCACTTCTCGTGGAAGAGCCTCTCCCAGATGGCCGAGATGTCCTCGTTCACAAGCGCATGGTTCGGCGCGTCCGGGTCCTTCGAGCTCTTCTTCGCCCACGGATACTTGTGCGCGAAGCCGCCGAAGTCGTGGTCGCCGAGATGGAAGAGCTGCTCGATGGGCTGCCCGTCGGAACGCCTCCCGCCAGGAAAGACCCTGTTCCATATCTCCGCAGTGTACTCGAGCTCCGCGACAAGGCCGCAGTCCGCTATGTCGCCGCAGACCATGACCGCGTCCGCCTTCAGCGAGTCGAACCATCTGAGCGCCTTCTCGAAGTATACGTCGCCCTTCATCGGATCCTTCTGGCAGAGGAGATGGATGTCGGCAAGGACGCCCACTCTGAGCCTGGCCAGCGACGAGCCGCCGCCATCCTTGCCCGGCAGGCACCCCGCCGCCGCCAGCATCGTCACCGCCGATGCCTGCCCGAAAAACGTCCGGCGCGAAATGCCGCGCACTTCTTCAAATCGATTAATGTTTGTCATTTAGCCTTTCCTTCCTTGTGTCGAGCAGAATCGGTGCAAAAGAGAAACTAGAAGCGGACAGCAGATCGCCGTGACGATGATCGCCGCGGTGATCTGCGCCGTTGCGGCCTCGGCGACCGCGAGCAGCGAAGGGTCCACCGCCGCCAGCGCCATGGGCGTCGCGGCGGCGTTGCCGGCAGTCGTGCCGATGGCCGCGCCGACCTCGGGATTGCGGATGCGCAGCAGCCTGTATGCCACGAAGCCGCCAAGACCCGTGATCACGAG
>JAEEZC010000011.1 GCA_016288465.1 Verrucomicrobiota bacterium
CGCCAGCCGTCGTCGACGAGATAATACTCGAAGCCAAGAGCCTTGGTCTTGTCGTACCACTCCTTCTGCTCTTCGTACTTGGGACTGCCCGCCGGAAGCCACTGCCACACGGCGCGGCCAGGCCGCGTAAACGCCGCCGCCATCGCCGCGACTTCCGGAGACGGCTCGGGACATAGGCGGCGCACGATGTCGCTCGTCGCAAGCGTCTGGAGATCCTTCGCGACGAGCATCACGCGCCAGGGAGTCGTGCCGGGGAGAGGCGCGCCCTTCGCGGCGACTTGCGCAAACCCTTCCGGCTCGTTGGGATAGCAAACGGCAAAGCGTCCATTCCCAAGATACTTCGCGGCGGAATCCGTGTAGCCGACGACATTCGCCTCGGTGATGAGGCGATAGGTTCCATCCGGCAGCTTTGCCGTCACGGGGAAGTTCATGACCGTGCCGGAAGGAGTCTCGCTGACGAGCGAAGCGGAATATGGCTTTTCGTAGTCCATGCCGTATTCCTGATACCACACCTTCGCATCCGGAGGAAACGTCCAGACCGTATCCTCGCGTTCGATCCGCCGTTCCCCGTTCGGCAGGACGTAGCGCACCGCCCAACCGTCGTCAAAGTCGCGCCGCTCTGTTTTGGAGACTGTCTCGCCGTTGACGACGATACCTTTCGCTTCAAGCTGCGCCGCCTGAAATTCCGGCGGAGAGGAAAGGACGAGCCCATCCTCGGTAATGGCGTTCTCAAAGCGTATTGTCCACTTCTGCGGCTTTTCGCTAGACAGATCGAAGGAACGCTCCTTCCAGACAGGATTCTCCGATGTCGTGTACAGCCATTCGCGGCGCACCACCTTGCGCTCGTTCAGCTTCGGCGCACCCTTCACGATCGAATCGGCAAAGGCCGAGATTTCCGGCGGATCGCCTTCCGGCGGATGCCCGTGCTTCATGCGGAGCTTGATTGAGAAGAGAGGCATTCCGGTGGCGAACGCCGTCTCCTCGAACGAATCGAGCGGAAAGAAATAATCGTTCGTTCCGGTGCACCAGAGCGTCGGGATGCGGCAGCGTTTCGCGTACTCGACGGGATTCCAAAGCGATTCCCAGCGCTCGCCCACACTTGGCGAGAATACCGAATGCCGCCGCAGGTTTCCGCATCCGTAAACCGGTACGGCGAATGCGAAACGCGAATCCGCCCCGCAGACAAGGGACGTGAGGAAGCCGCCCCACGAAATTCCCGTGACGCCGATCCTCGATGCATCGACTTCGGGGAGATTCCTCAGGAAAGTGTTCGAGCGGATGACGCATTCGATCGCGTGATATACCCACTGCTCCTCCGGCGGCAGAGCTTCGTCCTCGAATCGTCCCCAGCCGTTTGGCCCGGACCACTCGTGCCGCGGATGTTCAGCCATGTGGTTCTTCTCTCCGGGGATGCCGCCGCAATTGTCCATCGCGATCGCTGCATATCCGCGGTCGTTCCACAGTTTCACCCATGTGTGGAAGGCCGTTCCGTATCCGCCGTGCACGAGCACGATGCCCGGCACCTTCTTCTCCGCCGTCGCGCCTTCAGGCAGCGAATAGTAGGCGAAGAATCGCGTCGGCTTCCCGTGCCAGGGCACGTTCTCGATCCACACGGCCTTCACGCCGTTCGTCGTCCGTTCGGGGATGTCCCAGCTCCGGACCTCGCCCGGAATCGGGAAATCAACCGTCTGCGCAAACGCCGTAGTCGTTACCGTCGCCGACAAGGCGGCTAAACAAGACACTATCGCATTCTTCATCTTTATTCTCGACCAACTCATCTGGCCCCCTGCCTCTCACTTGTTGCCTTTGACCTTCGTTTCCATGGCTTTTTCAAGATCCCAGAGATCCGGCTGGTTATAGTCGGCCGCCAGAGAGCGCCGATAGGTCGCGAGCGCACCTTCCCAGTCGCGAGCCTCCTCGTAGACGGCCGCCATCGAACGATAGACGCCTAGGTCTTCCGGCTTGGCGCGAACGGCCCTTTCATAAAGCGAGATCGCCTTCGCGCGATCGCCCTCCTCCTTCGCCGCAAGCGCCTCCGCGACGAACCTGTCGTGCAGACGCTCGCGCTCTTCTGCGGACAGCGCCGCATACTCCGACTCTCGAGTCCCGAGCGTCAATGCGAAAACGCCTACAACGGCGCAGTTCCTCTCGCCTCTCAGAAACTCGACAGAGCGGACCGTCTTTTCAGGATGCGGACTCACCCAGCTCGTCGAATAGACGTTGAGACGAGAGAACTTGCCTTTCTCCGTCTTCAGGGGACGAAACGCCGTGACGGTCTCGGCCTCGCCGGAAAAATCGACTTTCTCCGAAACCCAGTCGAAGAGGTTCACCCCGCCAACTCCGTCAACCTGCTGCGAAGTGCCGTCCGCGTAGTTGACGCGCACCATGTAGTCGCGCTTCCCCTTTCCGACCCATGCGGCGGTGAAGAGCCAGTTGAGCGTATCGAACTTGCGGCCGATCGCGACCTCCACCTTGTCCTTGCCGCTCTTGCAGTACTCGCTCTTCAGCGTGAAAGCGCAGGGTCCTGCCTTCTTCATGTCATACGGCACCGGACCGACCCAGCCGCGCTCGCATGCGAAAACTGGCGGCAGGCACTGTTCGGGCCCCTGGTCGTTCCACGAGCCCTTGCCGTCGCCGCCCGTTTCGTCGTCGAGCGTCCGGTCGAGATGCGCGGTAAGATCGACGGAATCGTAAAAGAGATTCTTCGGAATGTGCGGACGCGAAAAGCCCTTCACCCGCACGCCGGCATTTCCGAGGATGGCCGCCCAAAGGCGCGAAACCCGGGCCGAGACATCTTTCGGCGCAATCGACGGATCCAGCGTCGTGAAGACGATGTTGCCGCGCCGGACGGCGAATGCCGGATAGAGCAGAACCCCCTTCTCCGTATCGAACTCCTCCGCCGCCAACTCTGCAAGCGCAGTATTCTGGTCGGAAAACTTCTTTCGCCACATCATGTCCTGATTGGTGATTCCGGCGAGAAGAGGATCGGGCGCGGCGCGCACCGCGCGTCCGCTCCACGACTTCGCGCCGACTGAACGCGTCGCCATTCCCGCCGCTTCGCACGGTCCAAATACTAAGACATTCTTGCCGGACGATGCAAGGGCCTTGAGGTCGTCCTTGGAAAGCGGCGCCTTGCCGTCCACGAATATGGCGCTGTATTTGCCGATGTCTGCAATGCCGCCGAAATCCAGTTCCACGCCGCAGTTCTTCACCAGCGCATCGGCGACGGGAGGGCGCGTGTCCCCACGCGCCGTCAGGAACAACGCCCTGCCAGATGAGTTTGTGCTCTTGTAGGCGGCCATGTTCTCCAGAAGTTTCGCGGCGACTGGATTGACTTCCGGCTCCAGAACGAGCCGCGAATAAAGGAAGCAACCCTTCCCGTAAGGCACTTCGACAAGCGCGGAATAGACAAGGCCAGACGCGCCTCCGAATTCGAGAACAGTCTTCGCGTTGCCGCCCGAAGGCTTCGCAAACGCCCTGTCGCATGCGATCGATTTCGGATAGAAATACTTGAGGTCGTCCTTCTTGAACCCTTTCAGTATCGGATGGCGCGTTCTGTACGTGCGCAGGATCGCTGCGGACTGGTCGGATACGGACGGTATCTCCGGCAGCCACTCCGGGTAGTCGTCCCGCGCAAGTATGACGATGGTCTCGCCTGCAGCCGCGCGGTCGAGCAGCCGCTCGGAAAGGGCGTCGTGCGCGACGAATACATTGGGGTAGCGGCGTCCGCCAGAAGCAGACTTTGCGGCGACCGCGATGTCGAGCGTCTTCTCGCACATCCCCCTCAGCCCAAAGACAAGCCGATATTCGCCTTGGCTCGGCGCCTTGAGGGAAATCTGCTTTCTGATAAACGCGGACGTGTCAACGTCTATCCGCTCATCCTTGGACGAAGCGACCGTCTTGCCGTCCGCATCCTCAAGCCGCCAGAACCATGTCACAGTCGCAGGACGCCACCTGTCGTAGAATATGTTGACGTCGTACTTGACTTCCGTCCCCTCGTAGAAGCGCGAATAGCGCTGGATGTTCACGACGTCGATCTCCGGCGAAACGCGCCATTCCGGGTCGACGTGGTACCAGCGCCACGGCGTCCAAAGCGTTGCGTCCGCATCGCGATGCCCACGCACCGCCTCGACTTCCGTCTCGATGTGCCACTTGTCGCAGTATCTTGGATCGTTGAAAACCTCGTCGCCGGCAAGACGCGTCCATCCAAACGGCGGATTGAAGAAGAAGTCCCAGCACGTCTCGTTGA
>JAEEZC010000128.1 GCA_016288465.1 Verrucomicrobiota bacterium
CTTTTGGGCAGCAGTCTTCAAATTTAGCGTATAATCGTTGGCCAAAGGCTGCCCATACTTTCCGCGCTTGCTTTTAAGCCCGCCACTTTTCCAGTCGAGAATCCCCTTCTGTTTAAGCGAGTTTAGGCATTGCGACACCGTAATCGGGCGAGGGGACAGTCCCCAGCCTGTTTTTCCGTGGGAGGCAGATCGCGTTAACCGTTCGTTCGCGGATACTACCCGACATGATTTTGACGCTCGTGCTTAGCACTCGCCTGTTACCATGTGTCGTCAAAATCACGTCGGTTCCGCGAACGAGTCTCTAACGCGACTGCCTCCCACTCCGCTAGACATCAACAGGAAAAAGCTCTGGAGTCGGCCCAAAGGCCGAGGACCTTATACCTTCGGCTCTCGGCAAGCCCCGTGACGCGAAAACCTGCTCGGCACTCGCTTCGCTCGGCATTTCGCTTCCCCATGGGTCGCGAACCCCGCAAGGGGCGGTTATTTCGCAGGACACTGCACTTTCCAAGCTATGGGAAAATGTTGATAACTCACCTAGCAGGGTCGCACACTGCGACGGGTACCCGTCGCACAGCGCGACCCCTACCCGTCGCACAGTGCGACCCCCACCCGTCGCACAGTGCGACACTATCATATATAGAGATCATCCATATAACATCCCGGTGATCATAACCCGCCGCCGAAAGCGTCGGGCGTGGAAACGCCGGGTAGATTTAAGCTCGATGTGGACATACCCCTTGCCATTTCATCTCGCGCAGAGACGAGTATAGGATAACGGGATAACTTCCACGGACCAGTAGGACGTTTTGGCACAGTTCAAGGACAAAACGTCACCATGAAAGCTCCTTCTAGCGGGTCAAATCGAATGGCACGGTCTTTGCATTACTGCTGCCGTTGAGCAAAAAGAAAGGAAACCAAGACATGAATACGATACTGAACATGGATCCGTGGGGCTTTCTGGACGACCTACTCGACACGTCGAGCAGAACGTTCCAGACTATGAGAGCACGCGCCGCCGGACGGTTCCCGCCCGTGAACGTGTTCTTGGACGACGACGCGATCATCGTCGATCTCGAGCTGCCCGGGCGTACTGCGAAGGACGTCGAACTCACATTGGAGCCCGAGGCCGTTGTCATAGCCGACAAGCCCGCTGCGCCGGCAGAAGGCGCGAAGGCGGAGCCTGCGCGTCCGGCATGGAGCCGCCGCCTCGACCTGCCTTACAGAGTGAACGCCGACAAGGCCAACGCGAAGTTCGACAACGGCATTCTCCGCATCGAGCTGCCAAAGGCCGAGGCAACGGGCGTCAAGCACATCGCGATAGAAGGCTAACGAAACAAGAAGAAAGGAGATTTGCCATGGACAACGAGAAATTCATAGTTCCCTCGGCCACGTTCACCGAGAAGCCCGACGAGTACGAGCTCAAGGTGTCGCTGCCAGGCGTCGGCAAGAACGACGCAGAGCTGCACATGGAGGGCCGCACGCTCTCGCTGAAGACGCACGCGAAGTACCAGAATCCGGCGGGCTTCCGCCAGGTGGTCGCGGAGTTCGACCGCGTCAACTACGCAATGAGCGTGGATCTGCCGGAGATGGCCGATCCGTCGGCGCTTTCGGCCAAGCTCGAGGCCGGCGTTCTCACCGTGAACGTGAAGAAGCGCCCCGAAACGAAGGCAAAGCGCATTGAGATCGGCTGATCGCCGTGGCTCGCGCCTCCTCGTCGCGGTTCAGCACCTCGACGAGGTAGGGCGCGTGGCCGCCCCGGCAGAAAAGCCCGTGCACAGCGCCGGGGCCGTCTGCAGCTATTACGTCTTTGACAAGGCGAATCATCGCCTTTGATATCCTGAGGCCCGGGATGAACACGGGGATGCCGGGCGGATACGGAACCAGGAACTGGGACGCTATGCGCCCCTCGGAGCTCTCCAGGGCGACAAGCTCTCCGTCGCAGAGCGCCGCGGCGTGAGGCAGAACCTCCGCCTGTCCGGAGACGGCCTCGACCACAGGCTTCGCGGCGGACGTTCCCGCGCTTGGCATGCCGATGAGATTCTTGAACTGGCGGCAGACGCGGAACAGGTACTCGAAGTGCTCCTCGACCGTGCCGGTCGTTACGAGGAAGAGGATCGTCGTAGGGCTGGCCTTCTCCCACTGTATGTGGGCCTTGAGCAGGGCCTTGCGGAACGTCGCGCACGCCTTTGGCGAGCGGAGCATGAGGACGATCTTTAGAGGGTCCTTCATGAAGCCGCTCGCGCGCCAGTCGACGCCAGGGCCCGCGATCTCGTCCAGTCCGGCGAAGCACTTCGACTCGTCCTTGCCGCACTCCTCCGCGACGCGCTTCCGAAACGCCACGGCCCAGCGGATCCGCTCGTCGATCATCTTCATGCCCTCAAGCCGCATCTGCACGCCGGCGACGTCGAGCGCCGCGAGGAACGGGTAGTGGGGGGAAGTGGAGTGCCAGTAGCGCAGGAACTCGTGAAGGTCGTGGGAGAACTTCTCGTAGCTGCCGCGCCCGTGCAGAGCGAAGCGGCGGCGCAGCCAGCGGAACTGCGGAGACGCGTCCTCCTCCAGAAGCTGCTTGAAGCGAGTCGCGACGTGGATCATCGACGCCTGCGAGAACGCCGCGAGCGTCTTGTGGGTCGACTGCACCGAGAAGTGCGCGCCGCAGGTCTCGTTGACGGCGCTGTAGCGCGCCGTTCCGCCGCGGCCGCGGCCGAAGGTGTAGTAGGGATGGAAGTTCAGATAGGCCGCCCACGCCTCGTCGGCGTAGAACAGCACACCGGCCCGCTCGCAGGCGCGCGCGATCTCCCATACGGGATACAGCACGCCCTCGTATGTGCAGGTGGTAAGTATGAGAAGACGGGGCTTGTCGCCTTCAGGCGACTGCAGGGCCTTGCGGATGTCGTCCAGCGACGACGGCCCCCAGACGCCAAGGGCGGCGTTCCAGTGCGCCGGCAGGTAGCGGGGCACTGCGCCCGAGGTGACGACGGCGTGATGGACGCTCTTGTGGCAGTTGCGGTCCACCAGCACCGTCTCGCCCGGCCTCAGCAGCGTCATCAGCATCGCCTTGTTTGACGTAGAGGTGCCGTTCGTCACGTAGCGGCTCTGCGCCGTGCCGAATATCTCGCTCGTCAGCTTCTGAGCCTCGGAGAGCGGCGTGTGGCCCTCCGGCGCGGAGAGATCACCGAGCGACTCGACCGAGACGGAAAGGTCGGTTCTGAAGATGGTCTGCCCGTACGACTCGTAGAAGCCGCGCAGGAACGGGGAGTTCGCGAAGGCGCGCCCGCCATTGTGGCCAGGAGTGTGCCAGTTCGTGCCGGCCTTGACCATTACGTACTGCCTGAGAGCCGTCGAGAAGCGCGGCATCCAGAAGCTCTTGAAGAGATGGACGAGCCGTTCATGGTAGCGTGCCGGCTGCTCGAACACCTTTGCGTCCTTCTTCGTCCATCGTCTCGCGGGCAGGACGACCTCGGCATGGCCCTGGCGCGTCAGCACCACCTTCGGAACCGCCGGGAAGTACGTCCGCAGCCAGTCTCGCAGAGAGACTCCGTCGAGGCTGCATTCGAGAAGGTCATCGTCGATCATGAACAGGCAGCACGCCCTGCCCTGCTCGGTGAGCACGCCCCTTGGCCCGTCGCTCGTGAACAGCGCCTTGGCCAGCGATGCGAAGTCCTTCGCCGCGACGAGCTTCAGGGGAGGATAGTCGAGCGCGCCCCCGAAGTCGAACGTCTCGCGGCAGAAGTCGCGGAATGCGTCCGTAAGCCCGTATTCGACGACCGGCAGCCTCTTCGCGTCGAAGCGGCCGGGCTTGTGAAGATAGAAAACTGCTAGTGTGCGTACCATGTCAATATTCCCCGCGAGCCGTCACTCAGACGAAGCCCGCCCTTTCAAGAGCCTCTCCAGTCAGGCCGCGCGACGACGGCAGGTCGCCGCGCTTCGCCATGTACTTGCCGACGATGTCGCCCTCGACGTTGACCTCGTCGCCAACCTTCTTGCCGCCGAGCGTCGTGCTCTTCGCGGTGGACGGGATGATGTCGACGCCGATCCAGTCGTCGCCTATCGCGCTGATCGTGAGAGAGACGCCGTCGATCGCGACGGAGCCCTTGAGGACGGACTGCGCGGCGATTACGCGCCCGCACCTGACGCGAAGCTGGAAGTCACGTCCCTTCGGGATCCTCGCGCTCACGGTGCCGCGTCCGTCGACATGGCCCTGTACGATGTGGCCTCCGAGCGCCTCGCCGGCGCGCACGGCGCGTTCGAGGTTGACCCTTGCGCCAGGCGCAAGCGAAGCGAGAATCGTGCGGGACTCCGTCTCGCGCAGCACGTCCGCCGTGAAGCGCGACGCCTCGCATCTGGCGACTGTGAGGCAGACGCCGTCAACCGCGACGGATTCGCCTTCTTCCAGTGGGCTCTCCCAAGGCGTGTCGGCCGCTATCTCCAGCACCAGTCCCGCGCCGCGCGACACCCGCTTCACCGTTCCCGTTCTCTGTACAAGTCCCGTGAACATGTCCTAGCCTCCGTTTGTTCCGCCGGCAGCTATGCCGTCGCCTTCCCTGGTTTTACGAGCGTGACCACCGTACGGCCGTCGGGCGCGTCAATGGTGAACTTCGCCCCGAGGCGAAGCGCCCTCGCCTTCATCCCCTCAAGCCCGAAATGCCCTTCGCCGGGCCCGGGCGCGGAGCCGGGGTCGAAAGGAATGCCGTCGTTCGCGACCCTGAGCTGCCAGCCGCCGCCTTCGAGAGGGTCGCTGACAATGGCGACCTTGTGAGCGCCGCCGTGCTTAACCGCGTTGCCCACCGCCTCGCGCACGACAAGCGAAAGGTCCCGCATCTGAGAGGCGTCCATGCGCTCGGGAAGCCCCGAAAGGCGCGCCTCGATGCGGCATATGCCCTTCTTCGTCTCGCCCCTGGCGTATTCGCGTATCATCTCGGACGGCGTGAGCCGCATCATGTCGTCGTTCTTGAGGCCCCAGACGATGTCGCGCATCTCCTTCTTCGCCCGGACGAGAATCTCTCGCGCCTCGCCGTTCTTGCCGAGCTGCAGAAGCATGCCCGCGCCGACGAGGTGCTGTTCTATCGTGTCGTGCAGGTCGTCGGCCATGCGCTTTCGCTCGGCCATGAGCGTCTTGGTCTTGAGCTGGCGATGGGAGGCATAGAGCATGTACGCGACTAGAACTGCGACGAGAAGCGTCAGCGTGAACGGATTGAAGAAGAACCGCGCGTCCGGAACAAAGGACATGCCTTCCGTCGGACTCATTCTGAGGCCGACGATGCCTTCCATCTGGCCAGACGCCGTGGAGCCGTACACCTGCTCCAGCACGCCTCTGACGTGCAGCTTGGGCTGTGTGACCGAGCAGGCGCGGAGGAACCACGGGCGATCCTGGGTGATTACGGTCAGAGGTATGTCGTCCACCTTCATCGCGAAGCCAGACTCGGTGAAGCCCATGGCCCTTCCCTCGACCTCGATGGTCTTGCCGTCGAAGTCGCCCTCGATCAGATCTGCGCCGGACACAAGCACGGCAAACAGCAAAACGGAAATCACGTCGCCCTCCTTAATTCAAGCGTGAACACGCATCCATGCGGCGCATTCGCCGCAACCGTCAGATCGCCTCCCATGGCCCGCGCGCCGTCACGCGCGGTGCAAAGGCCTATGCCGAAACCGCCCTTGCCGCACTTCATGAGGCTCTTGGCGCGGTAGTAGCGACGGAAGATGCGACGACGCTCTCGGCGAGAAAGGCCGGGGCCCTCGTCCGAGAAGACGACTCTCGCCCTGTCGTCGCCGGTCTCGAACCGGACCGACACCCTGCCGTACGGTGCCGCGTACTTCAGCTCGTTCGCAAGAAGATTCCAGAGCATCTGCACCGCGCACGTACGATCCGCCGCCGCCACAAGGCGCTCCAGACCCGAGACCTCCACGTCATGCCCGCCGAAGTGAAAGCGGAAGTCGTCTCTGAACAGGGCATACGCCTCACGATAGACGTCCACAAGGTCGACGGGCTCCAGCTTCGGCTGCGGGCGCCTGCCGCCGAGCTCAAGGAACTCGGATAGATTCTCCACTATGCGCACCATGCGGTCCGCCAGGCTCTTCGCCTCCGCATCGTCGCGGCCGATAAGACGCCGCATCGCTACAAGCGGAGTGGCAAGATCGTGCGCAGTCGCCGCCACGAAGTCGTCTCTCTCTTTGGCATACGCGACGAAGAACCGCAGGCACAGGGCCGTCAGCGCGACGACGAGCGCCAGCACTGCGGGAACTCCAACGCCGAAAAGCGAGCCGAAGTCTACCGGGCAGATCGTCGCGGTGTATCTCCCAGCGACGCCATCGCCAGCGCCGACCCAGACAAGCTCGCGGCCGTCAAGTGTGACGTGGCCCCAGAGCACGGGGTCGGCGCCTTTGCGCGAGATTCTGCCCGACATCCTCCATCCCTTGCGCCTCTGTCCGTGGAACGTGGCGCTTTCGGGATTCGCCGCCAAAGTCTCTGCGACTCTGCGGTACTCTCGCGTGACGGCGCTCTTCTCGGCGCTCACGATCTTCGGCACCTGGGAGTTCAGAAAGTACGCGCCGAAGGCGCACAGGCCCAAGGCCGGCAGGCAGATCAGCGCGCCGTGTCCGTAGAGCCGCCAGTTCATGCAAGGCCCATGAGCCGCCGCGCAGCCGCGAACTGCCCGGAAAGGTCGATCTTGCGGTTCCCGCCGACGTAGCCCGCTTCGGCGAGGCTGTCGAGAAAGCGCCTGAACTTGTGCGGCCCCGGATTCAGGTTGTCCAGCGCGCGGACCTCCGCCGTTCCCGACGTGCACGCCTCGGAGAGCATGCCAGTCGACTCGGCGGTCACGTAGAGGCGCTTCGCGAGCTTCACGAACGCTGGAATCGGATTGAAGCGGTCCCTTGAGTAGATGAGCTTGTAGGCCCACGGATAGGAGTCGACGACCGCCTCGACGTCTGCCGGGGTTCTGCGCGACGTCGTGACGCACATCTGGGCGCCCTTGTTGCCGGCGAATATCTCGTCAAGCTGCGCCTTCATCCAGTCGGCGGACATCGTGGAGCACTTGTTGGGCCCGCCCACGATCACGCCGACCAGTCCGTCCACAGGGCCCGAATACCTCTCGAGAAACGCCTGCGCGCCCTTCTCGTAGAATTCATCGTCCGAGGCGACGAGGTTCGCCGGCACCTCGACGACGAAGGGCTTCTTCGCCGGATTGTCGAACGAAGGCGCGATGACGCAGTCGAAGCCCGAAAGCCTGTATCCGCGCGGATACAGCACGACGCCGCACTTGACGCCGAGCCTGCGCGCGAGCGCCTTCGCCGCGTAGAACGTGCCGGAGCCAGTCCCCACTACCGCCGCCACGCCGTCGGCACACGAAGCCGGCAGGTTCATCTCGACAAGCCCGGGAGAGAGGACGCCGGCGTTGTCCAGGAGGTACGAGAGCGCCTTGCGAAGCGGAGAGGCGAACTTCACGGGAACGATCACGCCCTCAAGCCCGAGAGCGCGGACAAATGCGCGGGACTGGTTTTCGTGTCCCGCCTTGCCGTCTGTCAGTATCAACGCCTTCTTCACTGCATCCTCCGCACGGCCATGCCGCCGTCACCAGAAACGCCACTCGCCGCACATCACGACGTACAGGCCGAGCACAAGATTCGTCGTCGCATGCGCCGCTATCGCAGACCAGAGTCCCGCCCTCTCGGCCAGAAGGCCGTATGCCACGCCGGCCAGAGCCCCGACGTGCCAACGGTCCCCGTGCTCCACGGCGAAGAGCGCGACCATCCACCAGAAACCTGCAAAGCCGACAAGCCACTTTCTGAAGAAAAGCTCCTCGGCAACGGAAATCACAAACGCGCTCGCCGCTATCTTCGCGACCGTAAGGCCCCAGCCGCAGACCTGCGGAGAATACGGCGAGTCAGCCGCGGCGACGGTCTGGCCTACGCCGAACCAGGCCTCGGGCGCAATCCAGGCGACGAAGACGGCGATGCCGACGGCGACGCCGGCTGCCAGCTGCGCCGCGGGCGACAGCGTCCTTCCACGCGACGCATACACGCCGCGGTCGGCGGCAGCCGCGGCGAGAAGAAGCGCGGCCGTCGCCGCTCCGCGCGCGGCATATGCCCACGCCGTCTGCGGCAGGACGGCCATCATGACCATCCAGACCGCATATGGCGCGACAAGAAGGACGCTTCGCTTCATCGCGCTCAGGCCGGCTTGTAGCCGTCCTTCAAAGCGCATGTGCGGTTGAAGACCGGCGCACCTGGCCGCGTGTCGTGCTCGTCGGCGACGAAATAGCCGGTGCGCTCGAACTGGAAGCGCTCAAGCGCCTTCGCATCGGCAAGCGCCGGCTCGACGTAGGCCTCGACAGACTTCAGCGAGTCTTGGTTGAGGTATCTGAGGAAGTTCTCGCTGCCGTCCTTGAGAGGATCGCTCTCGGTGAACAGCCTGTCGTACAGGCGGACCTCGGCCTTCACGCCCGTCGCGGCGTCGACCCAGTGTATCGTGCCCTTGACCTTGCGGCCGTCAGCGGCGTTTCCGCCCCACGAAGCCTCGTCCCACGTGCCGTGGATCTCGACGACCTTGCCGGAGGCGTCCTTCTCGCAGCCCGTGCACATGAAGATGCAGGCTCCGCGAAGGCGCACTTCGCGCCCGGGCGCCATGCGGAAGAACTTCTTCTCCGGCACCTCCATGAAGTCGGCGCGGTCAATCCACAACTCACCGCCGAACGACACCTTGCGCACGCCGGCCGACTCGTCAAGAGGATTGTTCGGCAGCTCCACGTCGCGCGACCCGCCCTTCCAGTTGTCGATCACGACCTTCACCGGGTCGAGAACCGCCATCCTGCGCAGGGCCGTGCGGTTGAGCTCCTCCCTGACGCACCACTCGAGCAGAGCGGGATCGCTCTCGCTCTCCATCTTGGAGACGCCGATCCGGTCGCAGAACTCGCGTATCGCGCCGGGAGTGTAGCCGCGGCGGCGCATTCCGCAGACAGTGGGCATGCGCGGGTCGTCCCATCCGGAGACGCGCCTCTCCTGCACCATCTGAAGAAGAAGGCGCTTGGACATGACCGTGTACGTGAGGTTCAGGCGCGCGAACTCGCGCTGCTGCGTGCGGATCTTGACCCCGTTCCTGACGGGCAGAAGGCCCTGCTCGTCCATGCGGTCGACGACCCAGTCGTACAGCGGACGGTGGACCTCGAACTCGAGAGTGCACATGGAGTGCGTCACTCCCTCGAGCGCGTCCTCTATCGGATGCGCAAAGTCGTACATGGGATAGACGCACCACTTGTCGCCGAGATGGTAGTGGGAGACGTGGCGGATGCGGTAGATCACGGGATCGCGGAAGTGGATGTTCGGCGAGGCCATGTCTATCTTCGCCCTGAGGCACCATTCGCCGTCGGCGTACTTTCCGTCGCGCATCTCGTGGAAGATGCGAAGGTTGCGCTCGGGGTCGGTGTCGCGCGAAGGAGACGGACGGCCAGGCCTTTCGGGAACGCCGCGGTACTCCTTCCACTCCTCCTGCGTCAGATTGCAGCAGTACGCCTGGCCGCGGCGCACGAGCTCCTCGGCTATCGCGTACATCCTGTCGAACATGTTCGAGGCGTTGTAGAAGCCGGGCTCCTGCCCGTCGCCTTCGCCGGACCACTGGAAGCCGAGCCAACGGATGTCCTTCTTTATGTTCTCGGCGTACTCGTCGGACTCCTTGGTCGGATTCGTGTCGTCAAGCCTGAGATGGCACTCGCCGCCGAAGAGCTCGGCCATGCCGAAGTCCACGCAGACGGCCTTCGCGTGGCCTATGTGTATGTAGCCGTTCGGCTCCGGAGGAAAGCGCGTCACGACCTTGCCGCCGGTCTTTCCCGCGGCCACGTCGGACTCTATCCACTGTCTCAGGAAATGCCTGCCCGTATCGGATTCTTTCTCGCTCATTGTGCTGCCTGGTTTGTCTATTTCTGAGTATTCTACCAAATTCGCGTCCGCTTTGGTAGGGTGTGCGCGGCTATTCCGCGGAAATGATATGGGACTTGTCCGCCCCTGGACGACGCAGGGCCTTGCGCGACATGCGTCGGGTATGGTATCATGCTCGCTGGCTGCGGCATTAGGCCGTCTGCCGACAATACGAAAGGAACAAAAGAGAATGAAGAAGTACGTGTGCAAGGTGTGCGGCTACGTGTACGACCCCGAAAGCAACAACGGCGTCGCGTTCGAGGATCTGCCGGACGACTGGACGTGCCCTGTGTGCGGAGTCGGCAAAGACCAGTTCGAAGAGGCATAGTCCCTACTCCCGGCCCCGCGTCAGGCCTCCCACGGCTTGGGCTCGCGGGGCGCAAGGCTCGTCTTGTCCTCGGGTCGGAACGACGTGTCGGACTGAGGCACCGCCTTGTCAAGCCTGGACAGAAAGCCCAGGGCCACGTCCGCGTGGCAGCCCGGCCCGAGGTCGATGTCGATTACCCGGCCTGAAGGGTGATGCAGCTCCACCACGACAGGCAGTCGTCCGGGGCTGCCTACAATCGCCTCGCGAATCGCGCGAAGCTTCTGCGCGGCGTCCGGATCGGCGTAGTCCATGCGGATGTGCAGCCCCTTCGACACGAGAGGCATCGCATCTTCCAGCGGATACGCCTCCTTGACGGAGAATGTTATGTCGCCGGGCGTCGGGTTGAGCTTGCCGACGTCCTCCTTGTCGTACATGGCGCGGTGCGTCACCTCGCCGCATATCATCACCAGCTGGTCGTCGCGCCCCTCCAGCGCCGCACCGTACTTCGTCCATGCCGCGGCATAGCACATGGCGTCGGCCTGGCCGGTGCCGTCGTCCAGCGCGAGTATCGCCCATTTCGCCCCGACCGATCCGTCCGGGCGCGGCTTGGGCGTCTTCACCGAACACGACTCGAGTATGGCGGCGACACGCACATCCGCGCGCTTCAGGAGCATCTTGTCGAGCTCGCCCCTCTCGAAGCGCTTCTTAAGCTTGTTCTTCTCGGAGTTCGTCGCCTTGTCGAAGGCGGCCTTGTCGCCCCACGGTATGTCGCCACGGGCCTTGACGATGCTGCGGGCAAGGCCCTTCAGCATCCATTCGTCGTCCTTGCCCCGCGACAGAATCTCGTCAATCGGCGACAGCCGCTTCTCCTCTGGCTCGTCCGACTCGTCGTCCTCTTCGTCGTCGCCGTCAACCGGCAGGTCAGCCGGAGGCGCGTCGTCGTCGTCGGTCGGATGGCTCTCGACGGCAGTCTCCTCCTCGTCGACCTTCTTGCGGGCGATCTTCGCCAGCTGGAAGGGAATGTACTCCAGGGAGTCCTCCTTCACGCCTTCGTGCCTCACGCGCACGCACGCCTCGGAGACCTCGGAAATCAGCTTGCGGCAGCTCTGGAGAGGATGTCCCGACACATACACTCCAAGCATGTCGCGCTCGTACTTCAGCTCCTCCACCGGCGAGAACGGCGGTGAGTCGCGCAGATCCGCGTCGCTCGCCGACTCCTTTCCGCCAACGGCCATGAGGTCGAAGAAGTTGCCCTGCGCGCTCGAGTCGTCCTTCGCCTTCTGCTGGGCCTTCTTGAGGGCGAACTCTATGTTGTTGAAGAGCTTCGCTCGGTTCGGCTCCAGCGTGGAGAACGCACCGGTCCTCGTCAGGTTCTCCAGGACGCGCTTGTTGATCGCGTTGGACCCGGCCAGCCTCATGCAGAAGTCCATGAACCCGGCATAGGGCCCGTTCTTCTCTCGCTCGGCGACGATCGCCTCCGCCGCCATCTCGCCCACGCCCTTTATGCCGCCGAGACCGTAGCGGATGCCCTTCGCGTCCGGCGTCGGCACGAAGCGCGAGCCGGACTCGTTCACGTCGGGCAGCTTCAGCTCCAGGTTGATCGCCTGCGCCTCCGCGACGAAGCCGGGGAGCTTGTCGAAGTTGCCGATTTCGGACGAGATCTGCGCGCACATGAACTCGGCCGGGTAGTGCGCCTTCAGGTATCCGGTCTGGTACGCGACCCACGCATAGCAGACGGAGTGGGACTTGTTGAACGCGTACGAGGCGAACGCCTCCCAGTCCTTCCATATCTTCTCGATGAGCTCGCGCGCCTTGCCTTCGTCCTGCCACTCGCCGATGCGGAACTTAGGATTCGCCAGACACCCCTTTATGAACTTCTCCTTGAGCTCGGCCATTATGTCCATGAGCTTCTTGCCCATGGCCTTGCGGAGCTTGTCCGACTCGCCGCGCGTGAAGCCGGCGAGATCGCGCGAAAGAAGCATCACCTGCTCCTGGTAGACGGTGATGCCGTACGTGTCCTTGAGGCGCGGCTCCATCTCCGGATGGTCGTAGACCACCGGCTTGCGTCCCTGCTTGCGGTCGATGAAGTCGGGTATGTACGCCATCGGGCCCGGACGGTACAGGGCGTTCATTGCGACGAGGTCGGTGAGACGCTCGGGCTGAAGCGCCATCAGGTGCTTCTTCATGCCGTCCGACTCGAACTGGAAGAGGCCCGTCGTCTCACCGCGCCCGAAGAGTTCGTACGTCTCGCGGTCGTCGTCCGGGATGTTGTCGGGATTGAGGCACCCGTCCGGCCCGCGCAGGAACTCCGGCACACGCGGGTTGTTGGGCCCGAGAATGCTGACGCACTCCTTCTCCACGGTGAGCGTCTTGAGCCCGAGAAAGTCCATCTTGAGCAGTCCGACCGGCTCCACGAAATGTCCGTCGTACTGCGTCGTCAGCAGCTTGTCGCCCTTCGCCGCGCCGTCGTCCTTCTTCTTCCCGCCCTTCTCCGGCGTCGGCATCACCGGCAGCGTCTCGGCGATCGGATCGCGCGAGATGATGACGCCGCAGGCATGCACGCCCGGCTGGCGGATGCACCCTTCCAGCCGCCCCGCGCGCTCCATGAGCTTGTGGACGACCGGGTCGGGCGAGTTGAACGCAGCCTCAAGCTCGGGCGACGCCGCGCGCGCCTTCTTGAAGTTGATCTTCGGCACTTCCGGCACGTAGGACGCAAGCTTGTTCGTGTCGGCGAGCGGATAGTCCATCACGCGGCCTACGTCCTTGATCGCCGACTTCGCGGCCATCTGCCCGAAGGTCACGATGTGCGCCACGTGGTCCGCGCCGTAGCGGCGAGTTACGTAGTCGAGAACCCGCTCACGTCCGGCATCGTCGAAGTCGACGTCGATATCGGGCATCGAGATGCGGTCGGGGTTGAGGAACCTCTCGAACAGCAGGTCGTACTTAATCGGGTCGACGTTTGTAATGCCGAGCGCGTATGCCACCGCAGCGCCCGCAGCGGAGCCGCGCCCCGGCCCTACCCAGACGCCCATCTTTCGGGCGTTGTCTATGTAGTCGTTGACGATAAGGAAGTACCCAGGGAAACCCATCGTCTTTATGACGCCAAGCTCGAAGTCCACGCGCTCTTGTATCTCCGGCGGCACGGGATCGCCCCAGCGGCGCTTCATGCCATCGTACACCAACGACTGCAGGTAGTCCGCCTCGAACTTTACCCTGAGCACTTTGTCGTAGCCACCTAGTCGCTCGAAGTTCTTCGGCTTGTCCTCTGTGTTGAACTCCTCTCGCAGGGC
>JAEEZC010000129.1 GCA_016288465.1 Verrucomicrobiota bacterium
GTCTGCGGCTACGCGCTTGAAGTGAACGGGACGATGGTCCCGGGCGTGGTCTGCGGCAAGGAGGAGGCGCGCACCGCGTTCGAGAACGAGAAGCGCAAGGGCGTGGACCCCGGAATCGTCGAGAAGGTCGGCAGCGCGACGTGGCGCACCCGCATATATCCGCTCATGCCGAACGTGCCGCGCAAGGCGAAGGTGGACTTCATCGAGCCTCTGGCGTCCGCGCCCGACGGCACGGTCGTCGTGGAGCGCAGCGGCGACGAGGTGTTCGTCGGCGAGGCGAGGCCGCGCACAACGGCGACGCGCGCGGACCGACTTCGCGCCGCCGGGAAGGCGACGCTCTGGTGGGACGCGTCGATGTCGCGCAACGGCAAGGCGTCCGCCGACCGCAACCTGCTCGAATGCATGCCCGAGAAGGGCGACTTCACGCTCGTGGTCTTCCGCAACGTGATCGAGGCGCCTCTCCGCTTCGAGACGAGGGCGGCGCTCCTTTCCGCAGTCGACGCGCTCGCGTACGACGGCGGCACGTGCCTCGACAAGGTCGAGCGCGCGATGGCCGAGGCGAAGGACGCCGGCGAGAAGTTCCTCTTCACCGACGAACTTGACGTAGAGGCCGCGGCAGGACGGCGCATCTTCGTGCGCAGGCTCGCGAAGGACGAGAAGCCGCCCGCAGAGCCGAAGGAAGGCGGGCTGCTCGCGGTGGCGTGGGCGGCGGACTACATCGCGGACCATGCGGCTGACGCTTCCGCTCGCAAGGCGGAGTTTCTGGAGCTGGGGCGCAAATACGGCGTCCCCTCGCCCGTTACGTCGCTCATTGTGCTCGAAACGCTCGATCAGTATCTCAACTACAAGATAGAGCCTCCGGCGTCCATGTCGTTCCACGACGAATGGAAGAAGCGCCGCGCCGCCGAAGACGACCCGATCGCCGCCGCGAAGCGCAAAAGCGACCACATGAACAGTCTGCTCGGCTACTGGGAGGAGCGCGTGAAGTGGTGGAACGACCCGATACCGCCGAAGAAGACTCCGAAGAGCGGGCTTTTCGACGGCCTTGCCAGCGCGTTCGGGCTGAACGGACGTCGTCGCGGCGAAGGCAACGCATCCGTGCCCAGAAGCGCGGCAGTCGCGGATGACGTGGCGGACGAGGAGGCGATGGAGGAAAGTGTGGCGACGTCCGGCGCCTTGCATGAAGTGGGAGCGGAGCGGCGCGCGCGGGCTCCGATGGCGGCGAAGACTGCCGGAAGGTCCGCTTCGTCCGGCAGCTCGCAGGCCGCGGCGACGGCGGCGACGATCAAGATCGCGGCGTGGGACCCGAAGACTCCGTATCTTAAGGCGATCGACGGAGCGAAGGACGCCTACGCCGAGTACCTCGTCCAGCGCGACGCGCACGGCAGCGCTCCCGCGTTCTACCTCGACTGCGCGGGACGGTTCTTCAAGAAGGGGGAGATGGTCCTTGCGGTGCGGATGATCTCGAACCTCTCTGAGATGCGCCTTGAGGACGCGGGGCTCTGGCGCACGATGGGCTGGCGTCTTCGCGAGGCGGGCGCGTACGAGGAGGCGATCGAGGCGTTCAGGCGCGTTCTCGCCATGCGCGGCGAGGAGCCGCAGTCGAAGCGCGACCTTGCGCTTGTCCTTACCGAGTACGGCAAGATGCGCAAGGACGCCGCGATGCTCGTCGAGGCCATGAAGCTTCTCCATTCCGCCGCGTTCGAGCCGACGGCGAGACGGTCCGGGCGGCGCGGCAACGACATGCAGACGAGCGTCATCGCGCTTGAGGAGCTGAACGGGCTTCTGTCGTGGGTCGCGGCGAACGGAGTCAAGGCGGAGCCGCCTGCGATGGACGAGGCGTACCGCCGCGACATGCCGCTCGACCTGAGGATCATGATGTCGTGGGACGTGGACGAGACGGACGTTGACCTCCACGTGCTCGAACCTGACGGAGAGGAGGCGTACTACTCGCACAGGCGCACGTCGTCCGGCGGATTCGTCTCGGAGGACGTGACGACCGGCTACGGCCCCGAGGAGTATCTGCGCAAGAAGGCCGACAAGGGCGTCTACAGGATACTCGCGAACTACTACGCTTCGCACAGGCAGGCGCTCACGGGCGCGGCGACCGTCACGGCGACCGTGTACACGGGCTGGGGAACGGCGGAGGAGAAGCGCGAGATACTCTCGTTCAGGCTCGACCGTCCGAAGGACAAGCATCCGGTCGGCGAGGTCAAGATCGGCGAGTGAGGCGGCGATGGGCTCGTCGGCTCGCGCTTCGCTGGAGAAGTGGCTCTCGGCGCAGACGTTCCAGAACGCGCCGAGCGGCCGTCTTCGCCGCGGCGACCTGGTGGGCGACTGGCGGGTGGAGGCGTTCCTCGGCTGCGGGCTCTCGGCCGAAGTCTACCGCGTGACCAATGCGCGGTTCGGGCACGAGGGCGCGCTCAAGCTGCTTGTCGACGGCACGCGCGGGCTCAGGGAGCGCTTCGCCACGGAGTCCGACGCGATACGCTTTCTCGCGATACGGGCTCTGCCGCGGTACATGGGGTCGGGAGTGTGGAACGGCCTTCCGTACTACGTGATGGAGCATCTGCAGCCGCTGCCCGACCCGATGCCGCGGCGCGACGTGCCGCGCTTCATGGTCGGCGTGGCTACGGCGGTGCAGATGCTCCACGACGCAGGCTGGGTGCACAGGGACCTCAAGCCCGGCAACATACTGCTGAGGGCCAGCGGCGAGCCGGTTCTGATAGACCTTGGGCTCATAAAGCGCCGCGGCGTCGGGGTGGCCGATCCGATTGTGCGGCACGGCAGGGGAGTGTCGATAATCGACGGCAAGCCGGTGGGCGTGGGCACGCTGGACTACGCCGCGCCAGAGCAGCTTCTGAAGGGCGAGTCGTCCGTCCAGAGCGACATATTCGCCCTCGGCAAGATCATGCGCTACATGTACGGCGGCAGGCCGCCGCATTCCGCAAAGGCGGTGATCCGCCGAGCGACGCGCGAGCTGCCCAGCGACCGCTACGCAACCGCCGCGGACTTCGCGTCTGCGGTCGGGCGCCGCAATCTGCCGCTCTGGGTTCTCACGGCGTGCCTTCTGGCGCTGTCCGCCTCGTTTGTCGCGTATCCGAGGATGCGTCCGTACATCGTGAACATAGCGGACCGCTTCGTCCAGAACCAGAAGGAGCACGTGGAGACGCTGGTGCGGAAGCCGGACGAGGCAGACGCCGCCTACTTCAGCCGCATCATGCCGTCTGCGGAGAAGGGGCGCGTCGAGGCGCAGATAGCGATTGCCGAGGCGTACTTCTACGGTCGGGGAGTGCCGACGAACAGGGTGGAGGCGGTCGCATGGTACCGTCGCGCAGCGGAGGCCGGCGAACCGTCGGCCCAGGCGTCGCTCGGGCTCTGCCTTTTCAGGGGCTGGGGCTGCGAGAAGGACTTCTCGGAGGCGGCCCGCTGGTATGAGTGCGCTGCCGAGCAGGGCAATCTCTCTGCGATGAACGACCTCGCCTTCTGCTATCTGCACGGTTGCGGCGTCGAAAAGAACGAGGCGACGGGCTTCGCCTGGGCGCTAGAGGCGGCGAAGAGGGGGTGCGCGCCTGCGCAGGCTCTCGTCGGCGAGTGCTATCTCGACGGAATCGGCGTCGAGCCGGACGTCGAAAGGGGCGAGACATGGCTATATCGTGCGGCGCGGCTCGGCAACGCCCGCGCCAAGATGCTGCTGGACGCGCACTAGACGTCGTCCGACATGTTCCGGACAAGCTGCGAAAGCCGGTCGATCATCCGCTTCTTAATGACGTCCACGTTCCCGCGCGTGGTCCCGAACTGCGCCGCGACGCTTTCCGGCGCCTCGTGCATGAGCGCCACGTGCCGGAATATCTCCCTCGTTCGCGGCGCGATGGTGGCGTCGGACATGAGCTGCTCGATCGCCGCGTTCATGAGGGCGGTGCGCCATGCGTCGTCCTCGTCCTCGGCCGGAGAGCGATGGCAGTCGCGCTCCTTTGCGAAGCGCATGCGCTTCTCGCTTTCGGCCGTGCGGCTCTTTATCGCGTCGACGGCCTTGTGCCTGACGACGCCCATAAGGTAGTCGCGGAAGTACCCTCGCTCGTCGGACGTGCAGTTGTAGTTCGGCAGGGCCTTCATCAGGGCCACAAGGGCGTTCTGGATGACGTCGTCCGCCTCGACGGTCGGGTATCTCTGCCTGAGAAAGCCTCTCATCGGCCTTTCGTAGCGGGCGACGAACTCCGCCCAGCGGGCGCTGCCCGCGTCGCTTGCGAGGTCCTTGAGAAGCGTGATTGATGTCTTCGGTATGGGCACGCGAAGATTATATCATTTTTTCGTGTAAGATTTCGGCCTGGCGTTCGAGTAATGCGCGAAACCAAGGACGAACAAACTAAGGAAGAACATGGACAGCAGAAAAGCATTGATTGCGATTGCGGCGACGTCATCTGCGGTGGCGGTGGCGTCCCTGTCGGCGCTTGCGTGGATGTACGGACGCATCGCCGAGTACGAGCGAGTCAACGGTGTGGAGGTGTCGTTGCGCCGAAACGCCGCGCAGACGGAGGAACGCAAGGACGGGCCGGGCGACCGGCCGAGGCCCGACCGCATAAGGCAGGTGAACCAGCCGCTCAAGCCGGCCGCAGCCGAGTTCTCGCCTGCGCTCGCGGAGTCGGACACCATGCGCGTGGCGGGAGTGTCGTACAACGGCGACACCGAGCTGAGAGTGGCGCTTTCGGCGCGTCCAGAGATGGACGGCATAAGGCAGTACGTCAGCGTGGAGCCGCTCAACGCAGGCTTTGCGGGCATTTCGTATTCCGCCGACTACGACAAGGTGCGCAAGGTCTACGTGCCGAAGCTGGTCGTGACGGGCGACTTCGCCCACAGGACGAACGTCACCCTGCGCATCCGCAAGGGCCTGCCTTTGTACGGCAAGGGCGGTGATCCGTCGGCGAAGGGGGCGCTTGAGGAGACGTACACGTACACGTTCTGGCGAAAGGACCTCGCGCCGCGTGTCGGCTTCGCGTCGCCCGGTCGGTACCTTCCTCCGTGCGGAAGCCGCTGCATCGGCGTGGAGAGCGTGAACCGCGCTCGCGTCCAGGCCGAGCTGCGCCGCGTCCAGCCGGGCAACATCGTCCAGCTGCTCGCACGCGAGGAGGGGGAGTACAGGCAGTATTGGGGCGGCGGCGGAGATTCCCGCGACGCAGTCGAGCTTGCGGGCGAGGCGACGCACGTGTCGGCCGACTGCGAAAACGCGCCCAACAAGAAGGAGGTGTGGAAGCTCCCGGTCGCAGTCGGTGACGGCGGTCCTTCGAACGGCGTGTATCTGGTGGCGGTTGCCGACGGCGAGCGCCCGTTCCGCAGGACCTCCCCCGCCTTCAGGCTCGTGTGCGTCTCCGATCTCGGCGTTTCCGTGCGAGACCTTGCCGGAGGCGAGGACGAGAAGCGCCTCGGAGTGTGGGTGACGTCGCTCATGCGCGGCACTCCTGTAGGCGGCGCGTCGGTCGAGGTCTACTCGTCCTCGAACGTGAAGATCATGGAGGCCGTAACCGGCGAGGACGGCTGGTGCGTGCCGAAGCGCGTCGCGGGCGGCGATCCGTTCGCGGTGGTCGTCCGGTCGGAAGGCGGCGAGGACATGACGTTCATGGCGATCTCCGGAAGGATGGAGGTTGACGAGACCTCTTCGGACGGGTCGCGCCGCTCGTATCTCGAAAAGGGCGAGTGCGAGGCGTTTGTGTGGACTGAGAGGGGCATCTACCGCCACGGCGAGAAGATGTTCATGCACGCGATCTTCCGCGACGGCGAAATGTCCGCGCCGAAGCCTTTCCCAGCCGTTCTAGAGCTTATAAGCCCCGACGGCAACGTCTTCGCGAAAAAGACGGAGTTCGCCGACCAGTTCGGCGTGATCGCATACGACGGCTTCTCCGTTCCGGAGGACCAGCCGAGCGGCAGATGGACCCTTCGCGCGAGCGTGCCCGGCAAGGACGGCAGGATGCTTGGCGAGACCGAAGTGAAGGTCGAGGAGTTCGCGCCGCCGCAGATCAGGGTCGCGGTCGCGCCCGACGGCAGCGTCCATCCTTCCGCTTTCTCGTTCGAGGTGTCCGCCGAGCATCTCTTCGGCGGGCCTGCGAGCTCGCTCGTCTGCGAGGGGACAGTGGTCTTCGAAGACGCTCCGTTCGCGCCGGCGGAATGGAAGGACTATGCCTTCGGCGACGACGACAGGGGACTGAAGCCGAGCTTCCTCCGCATCGGAGAGCAGGAGCTGGACGAGTCCGGCAAGACCGTCTTCGCCGCGCCGATGAAGGCCGACGCGGGCCGTCCTAAGGCGATGGTGCGCGCTACGGGCCAGGGCGTGGTGTTCGAGGACGGCGGACGCCCCGCGACCGCGCGCAAGACCGCGCTTCTTCACTACTATCCGTATTACATCGGCGCCGCGCTGGACGGATGCCTGCGCATCCCGCACGACGGATCGCCGAAGGTCCGTATCGCCTGCGTGGCTCCTAACGGCGCAAGGCTCCAGCAGTCCAAGGACCTTCAGGTCAAGATCGAGCGCATCGACTCCGTCTACTCCTACCGCAGGACGCCAAACGGCTGGAGCTCGTGGAACTGCGAGCGGGTGCGTTCGACTGTCGCGGAGGGCGTGCGCGTCAGGACTAGCGCCGACGGCGACACGGAAATCGCGCTTCCGCTCTCCGAGTGCGGCGACTATGCGCTCACCGTGTCGGATCCCGCGAGCGGCGCGTCGTTCTCGCGCTCGTTCTACCTCTGCGGCAGCGACGACGAGGAGGTGCGCGCGCCGCTTTCCGATCCGACTGAGGTCGCTATAACGCCTGACAAGCCGTTCTACAGGGTCGGCGAGTCGCCTCGTCTCGTCGTGAGGTCGCCTTTCGCGGGACATGCTCTGATGGGCGCGTTCAGGGACAAGGAGGTCTACACCAAGGTCTTCGAGCTCACGAACGCGACCTCCGAAGTGGTGCTGCCTCCGGTCTCGCGTTCCGACGCCCCCAACCTCGACGTGTACTTCTCAGTCGTGCAGAGCGTGGAGGCGAACGCGCGGCACCTCGCAGTAAGAGCCCACGGACAGACCACGATCTCGGTCCGTCCAGTCGAGTGCGAGATCCCCGTGTCCGTCGAGGCGAACGTCAGCCTGTCGACAGTCGAGGTCGAGTTCGCCGCGCCTGGCGCGGAGCGGGCTGTTGTGACGCTGGTGGACGAGGGAATCAACCTCCTTACCGGCGAACCCACGCCCGATCCCACCGGCTACTTCGGCGAGGCGCGCTGCGCGTGGCATCCGCTCTACGACCTCTATGGCAGGATCCTTCCCGTCATCGACGACGGCCCTGGCAGAGGCGGCGTCAAGACCGGCGGCGGCTTCGGAGCCGAGATGCTCGGGCGCGTGAGCCCTGTCGCGTCGCGTCGCTTCGTGCCGATAGCTATGTGGAAGGCCGACGTGCCCGTCTCCGACGGCCATGGCCGAGCAGTCTTCACGCTGCCTGAGTTCGCGGGCGAGGTGCGCGTAACGGCAGTCGCCTACGGAGCCTCCGCCACCGGCTCGGCGTCGGTAAGGCGCAAAGTCTCGCCCAAGCTCGTCGCGCAGCCCGACGCGCCGCGGTTCGTCGCGCCTGGGGACGTCTTCGAGGCGACTATGCCGCTGCGCAACACCGGCTCCGAGGAAGGCGAGGTCCGCTACTCCGTCGAGCCTCGCGGCGCCGGACGCGGCCTTTGCGCCGCGGAAGGGACCGTCGTGCTGGCGCCTGGCGGCCATACGAATGTCGTCGTCAGGCTCACGGCGCCGAATGCCGTAGGACAGCTCTCGCTCGTCTTCACCGCTGACGGCCTCGGCGAGTCGCACTGCAGGACGATCGAGTTGCCCGTAAGGCCCGCGGTGCCGTGGGTCGAGACGTGCGGAGTGTGCCCTGAGGAGGAGTGGCGCGAGCCTGCCGAAGGCAAGTGGTCGGCCAAGGCGTTCGACTCGCCGGCCGGAGAGTACGAGGCGGCGCTGAGATGGCTTGCCGACTATCCTCACGGCTGCCTGGAGCAGACGTCCTCGAGGATATTCCCGCTTGTCGCTGCAGGAGGCGTGTTCAACGCGGTCGTCTCCAACGGCACGGCGTATGCGGCCGCGGGCGTTCGCCGCGTCGAGTCGATGCTGCGCGAGAACGACTTCGTGATGTGGCCGGACTGCAACTACGCGCCGTGGACGCGCGAGGTGTCCGTCTACGCTGCGCACTTCCTGCTCGTCGCGGAGAAGTCGGGCGTTAGCCTGACCCCCGCGCTCCGCGCCAGGCTCGTCAGACTGCTCAGGAGATGGGCGCTCGGAAAGGACGAGGAGGTCTCCGCCTATGCGGTGCTCGCGCTCGCCGTCGCCGGCGCGCCGGAAAGGGACCGCATGTTCCGCCTGTACGACGCAAGGGGACGCCTCTCTGCGCTTGCCCGCGCCCGTCTCTCCCTCGCTTTCGCGGAGGTGTCGGACCGCGCGCGCGCCGAGTCGCTGCTTGCCGACTCGTTCGAGCCGCAGTCGGTGAAGGAGGCCGCGTTCGCAGTCCTGGCGCTGCTGGAGTGCCGTCCGTCCGACGAGCGCATACTGCCTCTCGTCTCGTGGCTGAACGCCCGCCGCGACCGTGCGAAATTCAGCTGGGGCACGACCGAGGAGAACGCCCACGCGCTTCTGGCGATCGGCGCATACCTCAGGGCCCATCCGCCTAAGAAGGGCGCAAGGTTCATCTCGTGGCGCAAGCTCACCCTGCCGTCGGTCGCGGACGTACGCGACGAGGCCGAGGGCATCTTCGTGACGCGGCGCTATCTGCGCGCCGACGGTTCGCCGGCCGACATGTCGCGCCTGCGCTGCGGCGAGCTTCTCTTCGCCGAGGTGTCGATGACGACTGCCGTCTCGCGCGTAGTGAACGACTTGGTCGTGGAAGACCTCCTTCCCGCCTGCTTCGAGCCGGTCCACCGCGACATGCAGCCCCCTGCAGCCGCCGGCAAGGCCGCGGCGGACACGAGCTGGGTGATGCGAAAGGACGCTCGCGACGACCGCGTTCTGGTGTTCTCGAAGCGTTTTCAGATGGAGAAGGGCAATGAGACTAGGGTTTCGTATCCGGTCAGGGTCGTTTCGGCGGGCGATTTCGTTCTGCCGGGCACGAGCGTGGAGGGGATGTACAATCCTCGTCTGCACGCCCGCCGCGCTCCTGGCCGCGTCGTGGTTCGCCATTGACTGGAACGCCGGTGAAGCCGAGCGTTATCCCGGCGGCGTCGTCCTCAGGGACGACGCCGGCGAGATACTCCGAGTCTCGCTTGGAGAGGGCGACGTCGACTGCCGTCCGTTCTACTCCGTCGACAGGGACGACTGGATCGCGAAGGCGGTCGTCGCCTCTGAGGACGGAACTTTCTGGACGCATCACGGCGTAAGACCCCTCTCCGTTCTGCGGGCCGTCTTCCAGAACGTAGTCTGCCGCAGGCGCATCTCCGGCGCCTCCACCATAACGATGCAGGCCGTGCGCCTCGTCCATCCGCATCCGAAGACGTACTGGTGGAAGTTCAAGGAGGCCGTGCTGGCCGTCAAGATGGAACGCGTCAGGAGCAAGGAGTGGATCCTCTCGCAGTATCTCAACCGCGCGCCGTTCGGCTCGAACCTCGTCGGCATCGAGGCCGCGGCAAACGGCTGGTTCGCCAAGGGCGCGCACGACCTCGGTCTCGGCGAGGCGGCTCTTCTCGCCGGAATGGTCCAGGCGCCGTCGCGCTTTCGTCCGGACCGCCACCTCGAAAGGGCCGTGAAAAGGCGCGACTATGTGCTTGCGCGGATGCTGGCGCTTGGAATGATAGACGAGAGGCAGATGGAGGCGGCGAAGAGCGTCGTCCCCGTCGTCTGCCGCGCTCCGCGTCCGTTCAAGGCGCCCTACTACTGCGACTGGTTCGTCTCTGAGATGGCGGACGGCGGACGCGGCGCCTTGTGCGACGTAACGACCCCGCTCAACGCCGACATCCAGCGCGTCGCGGAGCACGCGGTGCGGCGGGCGTCCGCCGAAGGCGGCTTCTCCGTCGCCGTCACCGTGATGCGCGCCGGCACTGGCGACGTCGTCGCGCTCGCCTGCAGCGGCGACTATTCTGACAAGGACGGCGGACAGGTCAACACGGCGCTCTGTCCGCGCCCCGCCGGCTCGACGCTCAAGCCTCTTCTCGCGGCGCTTGCCATGGACAGGGGCGTCGTCTCGCCGGACGAGCGGCTGGCGGACATCCCGACCGTCTGCAACGGATACCGCCCCGCCAACTTCGACTCCCGCTATCGCGGCCTCGTCTCTCTGCGCGACTCTCTCGTCCTCTCGCTCAACATCCCGTTCGTGCGGCTTCTACACAGCGTAGGGGTCCGCGAGTTCGGCGACTGCCTGCACGGCCTTGGCTTTGCGCGCGCTGACGCGCCGGGCGCGGACCTCGGACTCGGCATGGCGATCGGCAACGTGGAGATATCGCTCATGGAGCTCGTCCGCGCGTACCGCGCCCTCGCGTGCGGCGGCGGAGGCGCGTTCTCGCGCGGGACTTCCTATCTCGTCTCGGAGATGCTTTCGGGCGACGAGCGCAGCGGCGCGGCCTTCGGACACGTCGCCGACGCCGCTCTGCCGCGCTTCGCGTGGAAGACCGGCACGAGCTCGGCGTACCGCGACGCATGGACGGTCGCGTGGAATCCCGAATACGTGATAGGCGTCTGGTGCGGACATCTCTCCGGCGGCTTCGGCGACACTTCGCTCGTCGGCGCGAAGGCCGCCGCCCCTGTCGCCTGGTCGGTGGCGCGCTCTCTCTATCCGCAGAACGGAGGCCCCTGGTTCGAGAGGCCGGCTGAAGTCGTCCGCCGCAAGGTCTGCGCGCTTACGGGTCTCCCCGCGAGCTCCATCTGCCCCGAGACCGCCGAAGGCTGGGCTGTCGAGGGAAGGAGCCCCGAGCGTCTTTGCCGCGCCCATCGGCTCGGACTGGACGGCGCAGTCGTCGTGCACGACGAGGCGCTTTCGGCCGCGGCGCCGGGAGTCGGCGGCGGCCTTGCGATATCAAGTCCGGACAACGGCGCGGTGTTCACTCTCGCCGCGGACGCGTCCGAGCAGAAGGTGGTGTGCCGCGCCGTGGGCTGCGCCGCTCCGGCCGAATTGTGGTGGTTCGTCGACGGCGCGCCCGTCGGAAGCGCCGCGTCGGACAGTCCGATCGTCGTCGAAGTCGGCCCGGGCGACCACGCGATCACGTGCGCGACTTCCGCCGGCGAGGCGGCTGAAGCGCGCGTGAAGGTGGAGGGCGCCCGCCCGCTCCGCCTCGGCGCGCTTACGTCGCAAGCGCGCTGAGGATGTCCTTGAGGCGGTACGGCTTGTGCAGAAACGCCTTCGCCCCGGCGTCGAGGCACTTCTGCTTCGTCTCCTCTCGGTGGTCGCCCGTGAGGACGATGACCGACGGCCCCGGCGTCCTGCCGGAGTTCTTGAGATAGTCCATCACGCCGAAGCCGTCCACCTTCGGCATCATGAGGTCTAGCAGGACGTGGCCGTACTCGTCGGAGCCAAGCTTCTTGATCGCCTCCTCGCCGTTGAAAGCCAGGTCGCAGTCGTACTGGTCCGAGAGCAGCTCCCAGAGAACCATGCGGCCTATCTCGTCGTCTTCGACTATCAGGAGCCTTTCCATTTGACAACCTCCGTAGTGTCTCTGTCGATGATAACAAAGTCGGGGAATGCGGCGTCGGACCTCTCGCAGTACACGTGGTCGTGGCGCACCCGCAGGTCGAGGTACTTGCGGTTGTATGCGAGCCTCTCCGCTTCGCCGGGCAGGTCGCCGCAGAGCCGCTGCCTGAGCTCAAGGTCGGTGCAGAACACGCGGACGCCCGCGTTCTTGGCGATGCAGCCCTCGAACGTGTCCCATGTCGGAACGGATTCGAGCAGATACGCGTTCTCGAGCAGCTTCATGTATTCCTGCACCGTGTTCGGCGACAGCGGATGGTTGCCGACGCGGAAGTTCTGCGCGAGCTTGCGACGGCTCACCGGGTCGCCCATGTGGGCCGCAAGGTAGTCCATGAGCCGTTCGACCGCCGATGCGTTCGCCAGCACGTCGCCGCCGAGGACGTCGCGGAGGAACGCTATCGCCCATTGCGCCTCGAGCTCGTGTTCGCTTCGCTGGAGGTCGTCGCCCGGATACATCTTGCAGAACGATATCTCGTCGCCGAAGTAGCCCTCCGCCGCGTCCATGCCGAGTCTTCGGTTCGAGGTCGTCACGAGCAGGTCGCAGTTCGGCAGCGAGTAGAGAAACGCAGTGAGGAAGGGGAAGTCAAGGAGGGCCGTGATCTCGTCCAGCATGAGGTACAGCATGCTCTGCCGCGCACCGCGCCTCTCGCGGATTATCGCGATCACCTCTTTGTAGCTCTCGAGCCGCCGCAGCGCCGCGCTTTCGAAGTCCAGCAGGATGATGTCTCCATCGTCCACGCCGCGTTCCCTCAGCAGGCTGCAGTACGACCTGAGCGCGGTTGTCTTGCCTACGCCCCTTGGCCCTGCGAGCACCTTGAGGTGCTGCGAGTCGGCCTCGCGGCGAAGCCACTCCACAACGCTTTCCGAAGAATTTACTCTCGTTATCCTCATGCCGGTTTCGTAATCTCTGCGTGTATTTTACCACATTTTGGCGCAAAAGAGCAACAAGGCTCGCTACGTGGGTGGTACCGCCCGAGCCGTTCGTTCGCGGGCACCCCCGACATGTTTTTGCCGCGTGTGCCGTTGCACACGCCTGTTACCGTCGGTCGGCAAAAACACATCGGTCCCGCGAACTGCCTCTCGTGCGATCCCACCCACTCCGCTCGACATCCACAATCAGAGCGCTGAAATCGACTTAAAGGCCGAGAGGTTGCCATGGCTACGATTGCCGCGCTCTCGTTCCTTCCGTCTCTTATGTCCCTTCCGTCCTTTGTAAATGTGAGGGGTCTGTTTGCGCTACGCGCGACCACAAAAGCCGACGATGCGCCGTATCGTCTTGCGACGATATTCGCCATGAGCGCCGCGCTCTGGCTTTGAGGCTTCGCCTCGCCAGCCGCGCCGCCCATGCCGACCCCTTCGGGCGTCGTCGCATCGTCGGACACGAAACCGGCTTTCGCCGGACACGAACCGACACGAAACGCTCCAGCGTCTTGTGCCCCGCCATTCCGTCCCCAACGTCCCATATGTCCCCAATGTCCCCTTGTACTGGCACGCGCGACCA
>JAEEZC010000012.1 GCA_016288465.1 Verrucomicrobiota bacterium
CCTCTGCGGAAGCTGCTCGACTTCTGGACGCCGGCAGGCTGCATTGTCGAAGGCTGCGGGAACGGCGTGCCGGCAGGGATCATCGACCACAAGGCGTTTCGACGCACCCCCGTCGTATATGTGGGCAGCGAACCGACGATGACACCAAAAGACGCCGCGTGCGTGGTGCATGACGCCGAATCCGTCGCGAACGCGGCGGCGAGGGAACTGATGTCCATCGGCATGGAGAGCTTTGTGTTCATCGGCGCGAAGGGAAAGGGATGGAGCAACCGGCGCAAGTCCGCGTTCGCGGAGGCGATGAAGCTCAACGGACACCCCGTAGCCGCGATGGACATCCATCCAACGTCCGCAGGCGTCTACGACAAGGACGCGACAAGCCTCCGCAAATGGCTTCTGGAGCTTCCGAAACCGTGCGGCGTCATGGCGGCAGACGACGAAATCGCGGCGACGGCCATCTCCATCTGCCGGCTGTCGGGCATAGACGTCCCGAACGACATCGCCATCGTGGGAGTCGACGACAACGAATCGCTGTGCGAAAGCACCGTGCCGACGCTGTCCAGCGTACGGCCAGACTTCCAGCAGGGCGGCAGATTCGCCGCGCGTCTTCTGGCGCGGATGATGCGAGGCGGACTGCGCATACAGCATGAAGCCGTATTTGGGGTGGCCGGCATAACGCGACGCGGATCGACGCGCGTATTCAAGCGCAGGGACGCGGAAGTTTCCGCCGCGCTCGAGCGCATCTGGGCCCCTGACGGCGTGTCGCTTTCCCCGAAAGACGTACTCGCGGGATTTTCATGCTCGCGCCGCAACGCGGAGATACGATTCCGCCAGGCCACGGGGAAGTCCTTCCTTGAGGAGATCGTCGCCGCGCGGATGGCGCGCGCCAAGGCACTGCTTTCAGAAACAGTTCTGCCGATTCCGGAAATCGCGCTACAGTGCGGCTACCGCTACGCGGCGAACTTCCGGGACGCTTTCCGCGCCGCTACCGGTCTCAATCCTCTTGCCTGGAGGGAGCGAAGCGTCAAGAATGCATGACCTCACCGCCGACGATCGTCATACGCGGCGACAGCGATTCGTCGACGAGAACGAGTCCGCAATCTGGCCTGCGGCGATTTCGCCGCGATCTGCAATTCCAAGCGAACGGAGCTGGTTGTAGCCCGCCGCCTTGATCGCCTCGTGAAGCGGCCAGCCTGTTACGCGGACGAAGCGGCGGAAGCAGGCCGGGAACAGCGCGACGGAACCCGCCACGTTCGACACCACCGCCTTGGAAGTTTGGGGACGCCACGAAAGGCCCATTTTCAAGAATTTTCGCAAGCATATACAAACCCTTTTCGGTGAAGACCTTGTAGCCATGCTTGGAATGATGCCCCTTCCCGGGATTGGCCTCTAAGGTCAAAATTTTATCCCCTTTGTTGAGTCTGTTGCTCATGTGAAGTTTGATGCTGTTGTTTATGAGTATATCATCGTGCATGACGGCATATTCAAGCGAAGCGTCAAGCCGCTTGATTTCATCAATCCTTTCGTCTCTCTGGAGCATCACCATTGTACAACCTTTACTGTGCTCACAAGACCCTTTTAAGACTGTCAGTCGCCAATGCCCTTGTAGCGGTCGAAAAGGATTTGCAGCGCGGCAATTATCCGATCCTTCGCAACTTGCCGCGCCGTGCCAAAGCGCGAAAGCGGCGGCAGTATCTGGTCGATGTCGGTGCCTGTCGTTTTCAGCACACCGTCGCGTAGCGAACCCTCGAAGAACTTCACTGCCTCGTCCGGCTTCAAGTTCTCCTTTTCAATCAGCTCCGCGAGGTCGCGGCGCTTCCTCTCGCGCACGAATGCCATCCATTGGTCAGCTATGTTGCCGTCCGCATTGACCTCGGCGATAAACGCCTCGATGAGCTCACGCTTCGACCTGAGTTCGAGGGAGCTGCCAATCGCCTTGTCTATCGCGCCCTTCAGCTCCTTGTCCTCGCAGTTCTCTCGCCTGTACTTCTCGACGAGCATCAAGATATAGTCGATATTGACATCCACCTGCCTGACGAGCTCCATCTCAAAAACGATGTCGTCGGTTATCGACTCGCGCTCGACCTTGTCGTGAGAGCGGTACTTGCCGTACATGTCGAGGTAGACGCTCTGATAGTCCTGCTGGTCACGCACCGCGAGCAAATCGCGCCCCTTAAACTCGTCAAACGCAGAGAGAATGTTTCTCATCCTGAGGATGCCGCCCCAAAGCGAGATGAAGTCCTTCTCGGCCTTCTCGCCTACTATGGGAGTGCCAAGCGGGAAAAGCGCGATCAGTTCCGCGACCAGATCCTTGTAGCCCTTCACATAGCGCCCCTTGTCGTCGACATAGCCGTTCATGTACTCGTCAAAGGTGCGTATGAGGACTACGCCCTTTGCACCCTTGTCGCCGAAAAGCGCAATCGCCTCGTCCGTCGCCTCCTGGAGATCGCGGAAGCACACGATGTTGCCAAACCGCTTCACCGAGTCGAGGATTCGGTTAGTGCGTGAAAACGCCTGTATGAGTCCGTGCATCCTGAGGTTCTTGTCGACCCATAGCGTGTTCAGCGTCGTCGCGTCGAAGCCGGTTAGGAACATGTTTACGACGATAAGCACATCAATCTGCCGCGTCTTCACCTTCTGCGAAAGGTCGCGGTAGTAGTTCTGGAAGCGTTCGCCCGATGTGTCATAATTGGTGTCGAACGCCTCGTTGTAATCGGCAATTGCACCGTCGAGGAAATCTCGGCTCTGCTGGGGCAGCTGCGATGGATCGCCGCCCGAATCGAGAAAGCCATCCTCAACATCGTCTTCGTTTGCGCTATAGGTGAAAATTGTCGCCACCTTCAGCCGCCGCGCCCCCTCGACAGACATCTGCCGCTTGAACTCGTCGTAGTAGCGCATAGCCGCCGGTATAGACGAGACGGCAAGGATCGAATTGAAGCGCCGGTAGGTCTTTTGGTCGAAGTTGTCGATGATGTACTTCACTACCGCCGATATGCGGCGCGGGTCAAGCATCGCTTCCTCGGTATCGATGGCGGCGACCTGCTTGTCTCTCGCACCTTCCTTCATCTTGACCGTATTAACCGTCGATATTCTGAACGGCAGCACATTACCGTCTCTTATCGCATCGA
>JAEEZC010000013.1 GCA_016288465.1 Verrucomicrobiota bacterium
CAGTTATCAGTGGGAAGACGACAGCGGGATGATCTATGCATTAGAAGGCACGGTCCTCTCCTTCTACCCGACCGCGGGCAACGTCATCACGAACGTTCTTGTGGACGGCGTCGCCCAGCCCTTCGATCCCGGATGCTACGAGGTCGTCGTCGTCTGCGACACGAACGTCGTGGTCCTCGCGGGCGCGCCACCCCAAGGCTTCACGGATCCCGAAGGCTACGAGATCGATGACCTCGCCCTTGTCGGCTGGCTCAGGGAGAACAACTTCACGCAGAGAGACATCGACGCCCTTGGCGACGACGCCGCCGCGACGGACAAGCTGTACGAGTGCTGGGAGCTCAACTGCTCCATCAAGGCGCAGAATCCGGGCGGCGCGCTCAGCATCACGGGCTTTTCGGTCGGCAACGGGCAGATTTCCGTTACGGTGCAGCTTGTGCGCCAGTCGCCGATGGGCTTCATTAAAGGCGTACTCTATCTCTACGGCGCGGACGACCTCGCCGTCGGCTTCGGCGACGACCCGATTCCGGAAGAGATCATCGGCTTCGTCGACGGTGATTCGACCTTCGACACCGTGGCCAGCGGTCCGGTCACGGAGACCGTGACCGCGACCTTCGACACAGAAGATGTCCCGTGCAAGTTCTTCAAGGCCACCATCGAGTTCCCGCACACCGAAAATTCTGAGGGCCCCTGGGATGATTCGGGGGAAGAGGAATATCTGGAGGAGTGATGGTTCGCGGCGAAGCAGACAGGGAAGCCCCGCCTGGCTGGCATTACGACGACGACACGGGTGCGCTGATGCGCGACGTGATTCACCGCATGGGGCGGCGCTGCCGCAACTGGGACTACTGCGGTAAGGGCGTTTACCTGATTACGATAACGCTCGCCGACCGCCGGAGCCGTGCACTTGGGCGGCTCTGCCACGACAATGCGCGAGGGGCGTTTGTAGCGATGAGCGAGCTGGGCGCGCAGATAGAGGCGCTCATGTGGCGGATGCTGGAGTTTTCGCCTGAGATTGAGGTGCGGGGCGTCATGGTAATGCCCGATCATATACATTGGGTGCTGCGAGTCGCCCGGCGGCTGCCGCCGAAGAAGCCGCTCGGCATCGCCCTGCGCGGGTTCAAGGGCGGGGCCACCAGGCTTTATTGGGACGGCCTCGGCTTTTCAGCCGAGGCGCAGCGGGCGGGCGGCTTTTCAGCCGAGGTGCGGGCGGTTGCGCCGGGGCTGAAAAGTCCCGGCCCCCTCTTCGCCGAGGGCTATGTCGATACGATCCTCTTCGATGACAAGGCGGTCGCCAGCGCGCTCGGCTACCTGGCCGACAACCCGCGGCGGCTCTGGGAGAAGCAGGCCCACCCCGAGCTCTTCACCGTTCTTCGCGACCTGCCGGTCGACCTGGGTTGCGGGTTCACCGCCCACTTCGCGGCGATTGGCAACCACCATCTCCTGAAGGCCCATTCGATTCTGCAGGTGCAGTGCTCGCGGCGCTTCTTCGCCTACGCTCGCGACGCCGCTGGCAAGTTGCTGAAAGACGCGCCGCCGCGCCTTGAGACGGACGAGTTCCGCGAAAGCGCCGAGGCGCTGCTGGAGGAGGCGGCGCACGGCGCGGTTCTTGTGTTGCCCTGCATCAGCGAGGGCGAACGCGAGATCGCCCGCCGCGCCTTCGCCGCCGGACGCCGCGTCATCACGCTCGCAAACAAGGGCTTCCCGCCGCTCTACAAGCCGGGCGGCAAGCTGTTCGACGCCTGCGCGGCGGGCAGTCTCCTGATGCTTGCGCCAATCAACTGGCCGTATCTGCCGGGCGAAAAGAAGATGACGCGCGAGGACGCATGCGCGCTAAACCGCATCTCCCAGCTCATCGCCGGACCCGGCGCGGTCGAAATCATGTACAAGGGCATCCGGCCCGAGAACGTCGACCTCATCGCGCGCGATGCGGTCGACGCCGCCTAAGAGATATGGATTAAAGAATGAAGCAAATGAAAACACTCGCAATATTCGCGGCGGCGGCCGGCTTCGCGGCCTGCGCGATGGGCGACACATTCACGGAGGAGCCGGATGCGTTCCTCGAATACATCGAGGCGACGGGCTCGCAGTACATCGACACGGGAGTCAACGCCGAGACAGGACTCAAGGCGCAGATCGACTTCGCGTGGGCGAGCGGGGGCATAAGCGGCAATGACTGGTCGCTCCTCGACGCCACAATCAACAACACCGACTTGAACAAGCGCACTCGTTTTCTGATGTGTCACATGTCCAACAAGAAGCCGTTCTTCGGATACGGCAAGCAGTGCGGCAATCCGAGCGGGGCCGTCGACTTCGTCGGCGGGCAGCGCTGCGAGATCATCACCGACATGACCGACCCCAATTCGCTCGAGCTTTACCAGAACGGGGTGAATACGTTCAGCGTAGAAGACCTGGAGACGTTCAAGACGAACGGTCTCGTCAACCTCAATCTCAATCTTTTCGTCTTTGCCTGCAACTTAAGTGGAGCTCCCTGGTGGCACAGCCAGGGCAAGCTCTACGAGATGAAGATATGGAAGATGAACCTTGAGTCCGGTGAACTCGACCTCATCCGCCACTACCTGCCCTGCATCAAGGGTGGCCGCGCCGGTCTCTACGACGAGGTGGAAGGCAAGATCTACTATTCCTTCGACGCCGACAGCAACTTCATCGCCGGCCCGATCATCAGCGACGAGCCAACTCTCATCACCACGCGCGAAGGGCTCGCGGCCATAGCGGACAACCTCGCCGGCTCCTACGCGCTCGGCGCGGACATCGACCTCGGCGATGCGGACTGGACACCGATTGGCAATGACTCCGAGCCGTTCACTGGCGCGCTCCGCGGTAACGGCCACGCCATCCGCAACCTCTTCTGCACGAACAGCCTGTCGGGTGCCGACTATCGCGGACTCTTCGGCTGCGCGAACGGCGCGACAATCGAGGGCGTCTCCGTCTCGGGAACGGTCGCGGGCAAGCAGTACGTCGGC
>JAEEZC010000130.1 GCA_016288465.1 Verrucomicrobiota bacterium
GCGGTCCTCACGTCCGCCGCGACGGTGGGCGTGCTCAGGGTTTCGAGCGCGCTGACGAACACGGTCGTCGCGGTGCCGTGGCATTCAATGTCCGTCGAGACTGTTGCGAACGTCGACGTCTCGGTGTCCGACGTCGTCAACCCGAACAGCGTGGCCCCAGGCGACATGATCGTCTCGTACAACCAGTCGTCCGGGCTCTTCAACGCGTGGACGCTGGACACTAAGAGCATCTGGGACGAGATAGCGACCGTCTCGACGAACGGAGTGACCGTGGAGAAGGCGGACGACGCGAAGCTGCCGCGCGGCAACGCCTTCTGGCTCGTCAGGTCGAATCCGTCCGAATACATCTACCTTGTCGGACGCTACACGGGCGACGAATACGACATTCCGATCGCGGGCGGAACGGCGGAGAACCCCGGCTACACGCTCTTCGCGAACCCGACGATGGACGAGATCGACCTGAACGACCTCGTGTTCGAGGACGACCTCGGCAACGTGGTGCGGCCTTCGACGAACAACTTCATCACAGTCCAGACGACGGGCGGAATCAACCGCACATACGTGCGTCACGGGACGAAGGACGAATGGGGCTGCGACCTTCCCGAGAGGAAGGGACGCAGGATTGAATTCAAATGGACTCCTGGCGGGAAGATTCCGCCAGGAACCGGATGCTGGTTCACGAGGAAGGAATCCGGCGGACTCAACATCAAGCTGAGGGCTAAGGGCGAATGACGAAGGTGCTTTTCAAGACTGCGGTTCTGGCGCTTGCGCTGTCGTTGACGGCGTCGCGGGCGTCTGCCGACAATGACGTACTGTACTGGATGGTGGACGGTTCCGCGGCGATGTCGGGGGCGTCGCAGTCCACGGTCGCGGACTTCATAGGCGCCTACGACGCGCCTTCCGACTCCAGCTTCGCGGCGCGCGTCCGCGTGACGGGCCCAGGAATATCCTCAGGCGACGACGTGTTCCTGCAGATATACTATCCGGACGGATCGGGCAGCTACAGCCTCGAAGACGGCGACCTCGGGTACTACCTCGGCGACACGGGCTCAGGATACTGGGGCGCGGGCGTTCCGGCGGGCGTGCCATCGCCCACGACGTCCTATTCGGCGGGATCGCCCGAATACAGCTTCATCGTCGAGCTTGGCAACATCGTCTGGAGCGCCGACGGAGAGGACGGCACATGGACGACTCTCGCGCAGAGCACGCCGTCGAGCTATTCGTCGCTGGGGGCCTTCATCACTTCGGCGGGAAGCCTGGGCACTCCGCACATCTCCGCATGGACCCCTTCCACGTTCACCGCCGTTCCTGAGCCGTCCGGCGGGCTCATGATGGCGCTCGGCATTGCCCTTCTCGCGCTTCGCAGAGGCAGAAAAGCGTGACATTCTTGTCTGACGGCTGGGCAAGGCTTCGAGACCGCCTGTATGTGCTGACTCTCTGCGCGGCGGTCGCGGGGCTCGCCGCGATGTGGAGCTTCGACTCCGCGCCGCCGGACCTGATGGACGACTTCGCGGCGGCAGCGGGAATCCGCCCGCCAGTTTCGCCCCTCGGCCTCCACTGGCAGTTCTTTGCGGCGCCGCTCTGCCGGGAGCTGGGCGTGGCTACCGCGGGCAGAGTGCTGTGCATCGCAGGGCATGTCGCCCTCGCTCTGCTCGGCATGATAGCGTACGCCATCTTCGCGATGTCCGTTCCGGCGGCGTTCAGGCGCGGCGAACGGCTCGCGGCGTGGTGGAGGGCGGCGGTGCGGTTCGTCCTTCTCCAGGGCGTGGTCCTCCTCTGCTGCTCCGATCCGGTCTGGAGCGCGTTCCGCTGGTTCTCGCCGTACGCCCTGCAGATTCTCGTCGCCGCGTCCGCGACCTTCCTCTTTCTCCTGCACATAAGGACTAACAGCAGGCTTCCGCTCTTCATGACGTTCGCCCTTTCGGGCTTTCTCGCGTCCGACACGCCCATCGGCGCGCTGCTCACGCTTGCCGCGGCGACTTCCCTTCGCATAAGGACGTACATGCGCATCGCCGGCGTCGCGCCGGAGCCAGAGGAGAATCCCCTCGCCGACGCCCTGATGTGCTTGCGCCTCACCATCGCGTTCGGGATCGGCTTCGCCGCGGGCGCGTATCTCGAAAAACTCGCCTTCGAGTCGCTCGGCGGCTTCGAGGCGTGGGGATGGACCTGGGGCGACTATGCGTTCGAGATGCCGGTCGTGTACGTCAAGAAGGCCCTTTCAATGTGCTCGCTGCAGGGGCTCGGCATGTTCATACTGGTCGTCGGGCCCGCGGTCGCGGTGGAGATCGGGCTTCTACGGCGCGCGACGGACGAGGAGACGCATCTCAGCTACAACTGCGGCGCCCTCTTCGCGGTGTTCGGGCTCGTCGCCCTTACCCAGCTCATGGGCTTTCCAAGGCTCTGGTTCTGGACGTGGGACGCGAGCCACGCCACTGTCCGCGACGGCGTTCTCAAGACTTTCGCCGTCTTCCTCTGCACGCTTTCGGTCATCTGGGCGCTTGCCGCGTTCATGACGGAATTCTACCTGCGCAACTTCAGGCGCATCGAGACGCTGCGCTTCCCTGACGCCGCGGTCGAGACGGGAGGTCCGGAGGCGCTTCAGCGGATACAGTCCCTCAGGCGCGTCATGCGCATATGCTTCCTCGCGGAGCCGTTCCTCGTCCTTTCGTGCGTGCTGCCCTTCCGCCTCCAGAACCTTGAGCGCGCAATGCTTGAGGTCGTCGCCGACGCCGCGGACGAGACGGCCCGCGAATGCCAAGGCGCCAGATATCTCTTCACGGACGGCGGACTTGACGCGGCGGTGGAGCTCGCGGCGGCGAAGGAGGGCCAGCAGCTCCACGCACTGTCTCTCATGGGCGGCGCGACCGATCGGCGCGAGATATTCCTGAGGACTCGCGGAGTCGAGAACCCGGAAGACCGGGCCCTCCTCGAAAGCGGCGCGGCGGACGCACTGCGCCTCTGGCTGAGGACGCGTCCGGACAAGGCCGGCGAATACGCGATCCAGATCGGCTTCGAGCTGTGGAGGAAGGACGGAAGGCCGATGCCGACGTGCTCCGGTCTCGTTGCGCGGCCCGAAGGTTTCACCGAAGCCGAGGCCGAGCGCGGCGCAGTCGTCGGAAGGACTCTTGCGAAGCGAGTTCTCGACCTGTACGCCTCGGACAAGCCGGACGTCATACCCGACCGCGCGCTTCACGACGCATTTCTCTTCGTCCAGTGGCGCCTTGCGGTCCTCGCCCGCCATCGAGCCAACGCCTACGACGGACGCGGCGAACGTGAGCTGGCCATGGAGGAGACGACTCTTGCGGACGGCCTTGACCGCAAGAACGCCGCGCTCGCCAGGATCCGCTCGACCATGGCGTGGACAAGCCACAAGAAGCTCGAGCGCCTCACGCCGCAGGAAGGCCTCAAGATCGGCCTTGCAAGAGCCGACTTCTCGCTCGCGCGCTCGTTCGCGCTCCAGGTTCTCGAGTTCGCGCCGGAAGACCCGTCCGCAAACTTCGCGGTCGGCATGGACTACTTCATCCAGGGCCAGTATTCCCGAGCGGAGTCGTATCTCTCCCGCTGCCTGGTGAGCCGTCCGAACGATCCTGCCGTTCTCAACAACATGGCGCAGTGCCGGCTTCGCCAGGGCGACTTCGAAGGCGCAATGCCCTACGCGCGCCAGGCTCTTGAGGCAATGCCCAACTCCGCCGAGATAAAGCGCACCATAGAGCGCATCAAAGCCGGCCTCGGCAAAAAAGAGGACCAATAGCGCGGACTAGGTTGTACCGCCCAGGCGCAGCGGTCGCCGCGAACAAAACCTCTTCAGCGCTCGATGAGCTTGTTGAAGCCGCCGCCGTGTTCCGTCAGGTCGTATACCACGCCGTCCTTTACTTCGACGAACTGGACAACGCCATAGACGTTGACGCGGGTGTCATACTTGTCCTCCGTCGTCCAGTTCGGCGTGAACGCCCAGGCGAAGCGCACGGCGCCGTCCCTGCCGCCAGGGACGAAGTCAAGGCCCTGGTTCCACCCGAACCTGTACTTTCTCACGACCTTGAACGTCTTGGGATCGTGCACGACCACGTTCGGCGTCCTCTCGTTCTCGTCGTGGGTGTAGTGGCTGGAGTAGATGTACTTGCCGTCCGTCGTCATGTTCTGCGAGCCGCATACGGACTTCTCGCCGTCATCGACGAGGAACGGTTCGCCGATGGGCTCAAGGGTCTCGGCGTCGAACCTCTGGTACTTGTTGATGCAGCCGCGCTTCTTCTCGAAATCGTACTTTCCGCTGCAGCCAAGCGCAAGGTAGATGACGCCGTCCAGGCAGGTAATGCCGTCGCATCCGCCTTCCTGCGGAAGCCTCTTCTCGCCGATCTTCTTGAGCTTCTCGGCGTCGTACACGTAGATGCAGGGCAACCAGTCCTCTCCCTTAGCCTGCGGCTTGCGCGCGACGCCCGTATAGAGCTTGCCGTTCCAGATGCAGATGTCGCCGCCGTGCACGTCCGCAGGCGCCCACCTGAGTAGCCGCCCGTACCAGTCGGTCTTCACAATCTGGTCGTGGAACGAGAAGTAGATGGCGTTTGAGCTTACGCACATGCCCTGGCAGTGCCCGCTCCACGTCTTGCCGATCCACTTCTGCACGGCCCCGGGCTCCGTTACGATGGTCGTCCAGTTCGGAACCTTCCACGATCCGGCGTCGGCCGCCGCCGTCCACGCTGATAGCGCGGCGGCGGCAATGAGCCATGCTTTCTGCCTTGCAGTCATCTCGATATGCCCTTTTTCTGTCCTCGTCAGCGGATTATTATGGACGTTCCCAGCATCGCGAAGTCGATTCTCGTCTCCACGGACTCGCCCTTCACGGTCTCGCCCAGCACCTCGTATATGGGCGTGGCCTTGTAGGTGCGCGTGTGCGGCTTGTTCTGCACCCACGAGAGTGTCAGCGAATCCGAGGTCTCGTCCATGAGAACGTTGTCCTCGCGCCACTCGTAGCGCAGCGCTCCCGGCGCAACGCACCTGAGCGTCGCCGTGCTGCCCGCTCCGTACCGCGTAATCAGCACGTGCTTCGGCTTGGAGAGGAACTCGTCCCTGCCCTTCGAGCCCTTTCCTCGCACCTTGCCGCCGGGAAGCGGATAGAACCTCTCGCCGCAGACGTCGTAGAGTCCGGCGACGCCGTTCATGACGTACGGCACGAAGTCGCGCACAACGGAGCCGTTCGTCGTCACCTTGAAGCCGTAGAGTCGCATCGTGGAGTCCGGACCGATCTTAAGAGTGGTCGATCCGCCTGTATAGGTGCGCTCGCCTTCCGTGATGGCCTCATTGTACAGCACCTCGTCGCCGCACTTGATCGTCATCCGGGCGTTCGGCCCGTCGAGCTTGAACTGCCGACGCTCGTTCGAGGCCAAGACGCCGGAGTTGATGCCGTTGGCTGCGCCCGTGAAGTCCCTGAACTGATAGGAATACTTGAATTCGGAGTTCATGTATAGCGACGCAAGAACGCCGTCGCTTCCGTTCTGCACAAACATCACCTGCTGCGCATTCGAGTACTTTGCATTGACGAGGGCAAAGTCCGCCTCGATGACGGAATCCTTTGTGACGACGACGCCCGAGTCGATTCGCGCGTTCGAGCCGTCGAACTCCAGGTACGCCTCGTCCGATCCGTCCGTGCAGGCGTGGTTGCCGCCCGCCGCGAACGTCAGGGCATAGCCGCTGCCATACGAGGACGCATAGCGGATGTCCGAGGGATTTAGAGCGTCCACCAGCCCCGCCACGCCGTTCGTGACAATCGGCCTGAAATCCTTGACGAGCGCATCGGATTCGTAGATCTTCAGCCCGTATATCTTCATCGGCGCGAAGTCGTTGCCTACGTTTGCCGTGCAGAGGTAAAGCGGCGTCGTGGTAAGATCTGTCTCCACGCCCCAGTTGGCAGAGATAGTGTCCGTCCCATTCGTAAAGCCGGCGGTGATCAGGGATATGGAATGTCCGCCGGCCGAGACAGTGCGGCGTATGCCGTATGCAGTTGTCATCGGAACAGACCCAATATTCAGCTTTTCGATGAAGTCGTGGTAGTCGCTATAGCCGACCTTGTAGCCGAGATTGCCCGTCGAGGTCCTCCCCACGATCTCAAGAAGGTTGTCCGCCCTTGGGCTTGACCTTGCAGGCCCCTTGGCGCACATGAATTCAGGGGCATGGTTGTAGGCGGCGACCGACGGCGATGGCGTGAGCGGCGCGAAGTCGAGCTCGACGCGAGTTGTCGGCTTTACCGTGTACCCGGTGTTGAGGTAGATGCACTTGCCCGCCTCCGCCCGCTTCGTCACATCGTTGTAGTCGCCGGTCGAAATGTACGGATCGTCCTTCTCGACCAGTATGTCGCCGCCGTACTTTACCTTCGAGACGTCAATGCCCGTGACAAACGTATCCACGCCCGGTCCCGTTACCTTCAGCCCCGGAATGCCGCCCTTGAGGCACGGCGTATACGTCTTCACCAGGCTGCCGGATTCGTATATCTTCACCCCGTAGACCCTCATCTTCGTTGCGCCGCCGAAATGGCCTGGCAAGGTGGCGGGCCTGTCGGCGCCTCTGGCGAACACGGCAAGCGGATACGAGTTCGTGGCGTTGGAAAC
>JAEEZC010000131.1 GCA_016288465.1 Verrucomicrobiota bacterium
GGCAATCCACGACGCGGTCTACGACCAGGCCTGTGTGATGCTGAAGGACAGAAAGTCCTCTATAGCGTACACGACAGGCGTTCTCGGCGGAATATCCAGAAGCCAGCTCGACAGGATATTTCTTTCGCGAACTGGAATGACGGTCCACGAATGGCTGAACCGACGGTGACTACGTTAATCGTCAAAACGTGATGATTTGAGGCTTCCTTAATCGTCAAAACGTGATAATAGGCTGTTGTCTTAATCGTCAAAACGTGATATAATGTGCGACAGTAAGGAACAATTTTATGATAATGCAGCGAAAAATCACCGAAATCCTCAATAAGGCCAAGGGGGACTGTCCCCGTCGGCTTTAGTCCCATCGTGCGCTGTTAATTGACTTCGGACTTAAGAAAGTTCTGATGTCTGATGTCCGAAGTCTGAAGTCTTATGCTATAGATAAGGCCCAGGGGACTTGTCCCCATCGGTTTGCGGAACCCCAACTTCCCCAAACTGACAGTTTTAGCCGAAATTATGGTATAATTCATGATATCGGATGAAGACGAAGCTGAAGAGCATCTTGTTCCTCATAGCGTTTGCCAGGCACTGCTGTCGGCAAAGGCTAGACGGCGTGTACCGCTATGCCGCCAAGCTCGGCATGAGGATCCGCGTAGTCGAGAACGCCTACACCAGAACCGACCTGAAGGAGCTTATCGAATTCTGGAATCCCGACGGGCTCATATGCTCGTGCGGATTTGGCGTTGGCGACTTTGACATCCGTGAGCTCGGCGACATTCCGGTCGTCTACTACGACGCGTTCGGCTGCACCGGAAGAAGCATAGCCGTCCAGTCGGACAGCGAGCAGATCGGGCGCGTCGCCGCCCAGGAACTGATGCGCCTGCCGTGCCTCCAGTTCGCCTATGTGCCGTATTTCGACGATCTCCACTGGTCGAAGGCGCGCGGCGACGCGTTCAAGGAGACCGTGAAGTCCGCCGGTCAGCCGTGCGAAGCCTTCAGCTTCTCCGGCGACTCCGCCGCGAAGCGCATATCCGCGCTTGCGGACTTTCTCGCGTCCCTGCCTCGTCCGTGCGGCGTTTTCGCCGCCAACGACCTCGTGGCGGAAGAGGTGGAGTTCGCCGCCGAACGCGCAGGTCTGCGCATTCCGAGGGACATTGCGCTCGTCGGCGTGGACAACCACGAGCAGCTCTGCATAAACCAGAACGTTCCGCTGACGAGCGTGCAGATAGACTGGGAGCAGGGCGGATACCTTGCGACCGAGAAGCTTGCAGGCCTCATAGACGGAACGTACGAGCCCGGCGGCGTCTTCCTCTACCATGTGCTCAGAGTCGTCCGCCGGATGTCCACGCGCGTCTCGCCAACTCTCGCCGCCGCGTTTTCGGACAGCATGACCGGCTTCATCCGCGACCATGTGAGCGAAGGCGTGACGGTGGAGCGGGTTGTGGAGGCGTCCGGCTATTCCAGGCGGCAGGCGGAGAAGTTGTTCCGCGCCGGATGCGGAAAGTCGATATTGGCGGCAATACACGATGCAATCTACGACCAGGCATGCGCACTTTTGAAGAAGCCGCAGAGTTCCATTGAAGCCGCCGCCGGCATGCTTGGCGGAATCTCCCGCAGTCAGATCGATCGGATATTCCTCTCCCGCACAGGCTTGACGGTGAGGGCCTGGCTAGACCGCAAGTAGCGAAATGCGCGTGCGCAATTCGCGAAAATTCGGTTCGCGATGTGAAAAAGGACGCGGATGTCCTTTGATATAATGGTATTGAAATTGCGAAGCCTCTTTTAGGTGGCGCGTTACGAAGGTGCGAAACATGGACTGGAAGAACGAAGCAGAAGGCAGAAATCGGCTTGGACGCCTTGCGATCGCATGTCTTGCGATGGCGGTCGGCACGGTGGCTTTTGCGGCAGAGGCCGCGCCAGCCGACGGAGAATGGCGGCTTGAGTGGGCGGACGAATTCGACGGTCGCGAAGTCAATCCGTCATCGTGGACGTTTGAGGAAGGGTGGGTTCGCAACAACGAGTTGCAGTACTACACCGTCGGACGCAAGGAGAACGCCAGAATCGAAGACGGAAAACTTGTCATTACTGCTCGGAAGGAAGCATGGCCGAACAGGTTCTACAGCCCGGACGCTCCGACTAACGACTTCAAGAGAGGGCGCGCGGAGGCGTCGTACACCTCGGCGAGCCTGCATTCAAGGGACAAGTTGGATTTCCAATACGGGCGGCTTGAGGTCAGCGCCAAGATTCCGCAGGGACTTGGGACGTGGCCGGCCATCTGGATGTGCGGAGTGGGCATGAGATGGCCGAAGTGCGGAGAAATCGACGTGATGGAGGCTGTAGGCCATCGCCCTGATCGTGTGTTTGCCACGACGCACTGGGCAGACCCGGAAACCGGCGAACACGTACAAGAGGCTGGCGTAAAGATATGCACGCCGTCCGACGGTTTCCATGTTTATGCGGTGGAATGGGACGAGAACCGTATCGATTATTTCTACGACGGCGAAAAGTACCATTCGCAGGGAATTTCGGGACTGACGGACAAGGACGGGTTCAATCCGTTCCGGCGTCCGTATTTTATCAGGCTCAACCTCGCGTTCGGCGGCGGTTGGGGCGGACGGATGGGAGTGGACGACACGGTGCTTCCCGTCCGCTATGAGATCGACTACGTGAGGCTCTACAAGCGCAAATCTTCGTTGCTTGCAGGGAAGCAGGAGAAATGATAAAATTTTCATAGCCATATGGAACAATAGCCAATGGAAAGGAATGGGAACATGACAAACACTCAAAGACAAGCGAGGGGGGCGTTTGCAAGAAATAGCGCCCTATCTGTCTCGATCGTTTTTGCGGCCTTGTCCGCATTGGCGGCGAACAGCTATGTCGTCCCGTGGTACGCAAATCCGGCGGCGACGAACGTCGCGTACGACGCCGCGCTCGTGAACGATCCGGCCGACGCGGCAATTGCCGCGAAGATTACGGCGGCGTGGACGACGGTCTCCGGCGCGAGTGCGCTGGCTGGCAAGACTGCGCTCGTGAAGACGATGGGCGACACGACCTACTTCCGCCCAAAGTTCTACGTTCTCTGCACCGATGGCGACGTCATCGAGTTCACGATGGCGAGGGACCTTTCGTCGAGCGTCTGGACGAACACGCTGACCGCGTCGAAGCTTGCGACGGCGGCTGGCGCAATCGGTGCGGCGACCGACCTCCAGGTGAGCGACGACGGACGGCTCGCGTTCCTCAACTACGGCGGCACGTGGAAGGCCCTCGGCTACGCCGCGCCGACGTGGCGCGTCATCACCGACAGCGCGTCCTGTCCCTGTCCCGACAAACACCCGGTCATGGTTGACAGCACTGGCACGTATGTCCTCCACTTTACAAGGAAGAGATCGTGGGGGTCTACTACGGTTCAAACGAAATGGTCGTACAATCCCCTGTCCATCGGCACGACGCTTACAGTCGGTGGCGTCGTTGCGGCATACGATGACGACCTGACCGGCGCAACCCCGAGTACGGTGAGCGGCAACGGGTTCTGCCCTTCCGGATCGATCGGCGAGTACCTCGATCTTTCGGCCGGCGTGGTGACATGGCAGGGACACTCCTCCTCCAGCACCTACAACATCGAGGAGAACTGGCAGTACGCACTTGGCGTCCCGTCGGGCGGCAGGACGCCGCGTGTCATCGTTCATTCCCCGAACATCACGTCAATCAACAAGATCATGGGCGGATGGGAAGGCGGCTACGAGGAGGTGATCCTCGACTCCGCGGCCATTCCCGCCGGTAAAGAAGCAAGGCCCGACCAGAACGACGACGGTTTTGCGCCGTCCGTCAAACGCCTCGTTCTCAATGTCCCGAACCTGACGCCGAATGCATACGCTGGATTCCCGTCTTCGTCAAGCACGACCGAGCCGATTGCGTCGGAATCTCGCTGGGAAGACTTCAGCTTCTCGGGCGTGACGGATTTCGCTGGCATGTCGTTCGGAAACTTTGACTGCGGGGGAACGCTAAGCTTGCCGTCGGTCGTCAAGGTTGGCTACGGCGCATTCAAGTTCGTTTCTTCGGCCCATGAGAACACGACGCCCGTGGAAGTTCTGATTTCGCCGGAAAACAAGACGGTGACGAACATCGTCAACCAGGCGTTCTCAGGGCAGGCGAACATCTGGCGCGTGGTCATCGGCGGACATGAAGCCGGCGTCACTTTCTCCGGCGGAAATGCCAATCCGTACCATTTCAACGGCGTTTCCGGCCTTCGCGAAGTGGAATTCACAGGCGGTCTGCCGCTCTTTGCGGCCGACTGCACGGGAAACGAGGTGTTCACGAGCTCGCAGGCGACGCGGACTTTCGCTTTCATAGTGCCGCGTGAACAGAAGTGGCTTAACTTCATCGAGGGCAAGTACCGTCCGGCGACGGACGCCGAAATCGCCTCCTACACGGCTGCGAACCCCGGTCGTTACGTGCCGTTCGGCGTAGTTGCCGACAAGAGCCTCTTCCATTCCCACAACGAGCAGTATATCGCATTTGCCGACTCCTTCGGCAAGGGCGCGCCGATTCCGTTTTCGCTGTGCTACGACGAAACGCGCGGCAGCGTTGCGGTGGCTGTCGTCGAGGGAAATCCGGCAGATGCGTCCGGCCGCTACGAGAAGGGGACAGTGCTCAGGCTCGCGGCCGCTTCCAGGGCAGGGAGCGACGGCGTTTTCGCAAGATGGTACGGCGACATCGGGACGAACGACGCGACATCGGCGACGATTACCGTGACGGTCAAGGAAAACTTCTTCGTCGCGGCCCGGTTCAAGCATCCGTGGACGATCGTTGATTTCGATTCCGACACCAAGACGGCGAAGGCGACGGACGGAAACTTCAGGATCAACCTTTCGGACGTGAGCCTGTCCAAGCACACGTTCACGCTCGGCAGCGGTACAGTCTCGCCGTACGGACTTTTCGAAGTCACCTATACCGACAACGGCGACAACACGGTGACGACGAACATGCTTGCCGGCTCCAGCACGCTCGATCTTGGCGGAGAGTTCCGCATGGGCGGCGACAGCACGCCGTTCGTTGCGACTGCGTTTGCGAATGTGAACTATCTTGCGTCATATCCGGTTGCATACCGTGACAGACTCCTGTGTTTCTTCTCGCCGGGCACGATAACGTCCGAGATGAAAAAGGCTCTCTTCAACAATAGCTCAAAAAACCTCTCTGTCTGTTTCGAAACCGTCGTGCTTGACGAGCCGTCGATGCCCGGAAAACTCAAAAACAGCACTTTCGCCGGTACGTCCAGGAAGGCTAGGAACATCGTCCTCATGCTCCCGAGCATAACCGAAATCGAGGAGAAGGCGTTGTGGGATTCCGAACCGGTCAACGATCTTTCCACGTGGGATCTGTCGTCCGTCGCCACGCTCTCGCCGATCGGCCTTACGACGCAGTGGATGAACAGCAACGAGTACTCATATCAATACGGGCGCAAGGCGTTCGACTGCGACGGCGATCTCTCGCTCCCCGCGCTCCGCTCCGTCGACGCCGGCGTCTGGACGAAGAGCGGCGTGGAGTACAGGGCCGTTTCGCTCTCCCCGATGCCATACGTGACTGGCTTGACGCTTGGAGGCAAGACTGCATCCGACACCGTGACGAGCCTCTGCGACGGGGCCTTCGCCGGCAACTCGGCAATGACCAACCTCGTCATCTATGCCGATGCGGGCATTACCGTCGGAACGGACATTTTCGCGGACTTTGCGGGAGGCCGGATCGGCTATACCCCCGTAACATATCCGGGCCATACGCCTGAACGCATGACGATTGCGGGCGCCGCGCCGAATGCGGACATATTCGCCAACCTGCTCGCCGGCGTTGGCGCAGGGGACGCTCCCGTCAGGATCACGGTACCGAAGTGCACTTCGAGCTGGATGACGCGCCCATACATCGACTACAGGCCGACTGCAGCCGAAAAGGCGCTTGCCGGCGAGGACGCCGCAAATGTGTTCGGCGTCTATCGCGCTGGCTTCGTCAAGGCCGTGTTCATAGGCAGGAAGCCCTGGAAGGGATACATCATCACCATCCGGTGACGAGCTTGGCGGCTGGTTTTCTACAGCAGTCCAAAGGCCAGCCGCCAGTTTTGCCCTTAGTGGTATGCAGGGCGTTCCCATTTCGCAGGATGGTGAAGATGGACAACCGCAAACCGGAAAAACTCAGTTCGCAATTCGGGAAGCGCAGTCAAAGAAATTTTGTATAATCAGCAGCATGAATATCAGACAAGGAAGGAGTTTTGACATGGACGCGAAAAGACATCACATGCGAACGACAGAATGTTCACATCGCCCGCTTCTCAAAAATGCAATGAGGGGGGGGGGTAATTGCATATTTGCGCTTATGACGGTTGCCGCGCTCGCGTACAGCGCACAGGCGACGCCAGGCGTGCAGATCAACAGCGTATTGCAGCGCTGGCCCTGGAACAACAAGGTTGACATAAACTACACGGTGAC
>JAEEZC010000132.1 GCA_016288465.1 Verrucomicrobiota bacterium
ATTGCGGGAATGCTGCCGGAAGTGTGGGGGTTGCTGCTGATGGAGGTTTGTTTCGTCCTTCTTAGATGGCTGGTCCTGCTCTTCCTCTACCGGCACAAGATATTTCTGCGAATTTGACAGGACAAGGCCAAAGAAATCTCGCTCTTCCCCTGCCGTGTGAACAACTCCGATGATTGGGGGCAATATACTTAAACCGAAGGGCTCCATGGCCTTAGGGACGTTATGGACGGAATGGCGGTAGGGGCCGCACTCCGGGCGGCCCGTAAACAAGTATTATTTCAACGCAGAGGCGAATATCCCCCGAGCGCGAAGCGCGAGTCCGCGACGCGGATGCCCTAGCTGGCCTAGCAGCTTCGCCGCGATCGTGGTATCATACATGGTGTTGCCCCTCCCTGTTCGGGTTTAGCACTTCGCATTATAGCGGAGATCGACCAGGGAGGGCAACGTTCAAGTGCCGAAAGACGAAAAATCTGCGCAAGGGGTCGCGAGGGCTCGGCAGCCCTCTAGAAAACAGGGGAACCTCCAAATCAAAAAGACTATGTCGGACATGCGGCGGTTTTTGGTATAATATTCACCTATATGAAAAAAGCGATGAACGTTGTCGAGAAGATCCTCTCGAAGCACCTTGTCGAGGGCGACCCAAGGAAGGACGCCGAAATCGGCATTCGCATAGACCAGACCCTGACGCAGGACGCGACGGGAACGATGGCCTATCTTCAGTTCGAGTCCATGGGCGTCAAGCACGTGAAGAACGACCTGGCGGTGAGCTACGTCGACCACAACACTGTGCAGATCGGCTACGAGAACGCCGACGACCACGACTTTCTGCAGTCCGTTGCGAAGAAGTACGGCATCGTCTACTCGAAGGCGGGCAACGGCATATGCCACCAGCTGCATCTTGAGCGGTTCGGCAAGCCTGGCACGACGCTTCTCGGCTCCGACTCGCACACGCCGACCGGCGGCGGCATCGGCCAGATCGCAATCGGAGCGGGCGGCATCGACATCGCGGTCGCGATGGCGGGCGGGGCGTTCCACATCCCGTCTCCGAAGGTCCGCAAGATCGAGCTGAAGGGCAAACTCCGCAAGGGCGTGAGCGCCAAGGACGTCATTCTGAAGGTGCTTGAGAAGTTCGGCACGAAGGGCAACGTCGGCTGGATATTCGAGTACGCCGGGCCCGGAGTCAGGACCCTCGACGTGCCGAGCCGCGCGACAATTACGAACATGGGCGCGGAGCTTGGCGTGACCACGTCCGTCTTCCCGTCCGACAGCGTGACGAGGCAGTTCCTCGCGGCGCAGGGCAGGGCCGGGGACTTCGAGAAGATCGAGGCCGACCGCGGCGCCTCGTACGACGACACGTTCGTGGTGGACCTTTCGAAAGTTGAGCCGATGATGGCGGCTCCGCACAGCCCCGGCAACGTGGTGACGGTGAAGTCGATGAAGGGCACGAAGGTCAACCAGATACTGATCGGCTCCTGCACGAACAGCTCCTACCGCGACATCCGCACGGTCGCGCTGTACCTGAAGGGCAGGCACGTCGCGGACGATGTCGAGGTCGGCATCGCTTGCGGCTCGCGGCAGGTCATCAACATGCTCGCCAAGGACGGCTCGCTCGCGATTCTCCACTCGGCCGGCTGCCGCATGCTCGAGAACGCCTGCGGCTTCTGCATCGGCGCGCACATGAGCCCGAGGACTGGCGCGATCTCGCTTCGCACGAACAACCGCAACTTCGAAGGCCGCTCCGGCACGAAGAGCGCGCAGGTCTACCTCGTCTCGCCCGAGACGGCCGCGGCGTCGGCGCTGACCGGCAAGGTCGAGCTCCCGACTCAGAAGCCTGTCGCGGCCGTGCCGTCGCCTAAGAAGTTCCCCGTCGACGATTCGATGTTCCTCTACCGCGAGACTGCCGGCAGAGGCGTTCCGCGCACCGAGATCGTGCGCGGGCCGAACATCGCCGTGGTGCCGAAGGGCGAGCCGCTTGCCGCGGACCTCAAGGGCGTCGCGGCGATCAAGGTGGGCGACAAGATCACGACCGACCACATCATGCCCGCGGGCGCGAGGCTCAAGTTCCGCTCGAACGTGCCTGAGTACGCGAAGTTCGTCTTCGAGTCGATGGCTTCGTCGGTTGCGCCTGCCGCAGGAGGCGCTTCGAGAAGCTTCCACGACGCATGCCTCGCTTTCAAGGGCGAGGGACTCGCGAACGTGATCGTCGCGGGCGAGAGCTACGGGCAGGGGTCGAGCCGCGAGCACGCGGCGCTGTGCCCGATGTACCTCGGCGTCAAGGCGGTGATCGCGAAGTCCATAGAGCGCATCCACCGCGCCAACCTCATCAACTTCGGCATCGTTCCCTTCACGTTCGAGGACCCCGCAGACTACGACAAGATCGCGGCTGGCGACAAGCTCGAGCTGAAGGGCGTCCGCGCTGCGGTCGAGGGCGACGGAAGGCTTGAGATCGCGACGCCGAGCGGAACGATCGCGGTCAAGGCGGCGCTCTCCGACCGCGAAAGGCATCTTGTCCTTTGCGGCGGGCTCCTGGCGAGCCTCTGACAGGCTGAAGACGACTTGCAATGGAGGTCAATTCGATGAAGATCACCGATGACATAGTCTATGTGGGCGTAAACGACCATGACGTGGACCTTTTCGAGGGACAGTTCGAAGTCCCGCTCGGCATGGCCTACAACTCGTACGTGGTCAAGGGCGAGAAGGTGGCCGTGACGGACACCGTCGACGCGCGCTTCGGCGACGAGTGGCTTGCGAACGTCGCCGCCGCGACTGACAGGGTGGACTATCTGGTCGTGCACCACATGGAGCCCGACCACTCGGCCAACGTGGCCCGCTTCGCCGCCGCATATCCGGAGGCGAAGATCGTCTCGTCCGCGTCCGCGTTCGCGATGATGAAGAACTTCTTCGGCACCGACTTCGCGGACCGCCGCGTCGTCGTGAAGGAGGGCGACGCCCTCGATCTCGGCGGGCACGTCCTCGCGTTCGTCGCGGCGCCGATGGTCCACTGGCCCGAGGTGATGGTCAGCTACGACGCCGCCACCAAGACGCTCTTCTCGGCGGACGGCTTCGGCAAGTTCGGCGCGAACGACGTCGAGGACCCCGAAGGCTGGGACTGCGAGGCCCGCCGCTACTACTTCGGCATCGTCGGCAAGTTCGGCGCGCAGGTCCAGGCGCTTCTCAAGAAGGCGGCGGCGCTCGACATCGCCCGCATCTGCCCGCTTCACGGACCGGTCCTGCAGACGCCGGAGGAGATCGCGCACGTCGTGAAGCAGTACGCGACATGGAGCTCGTACGGTGTGGAGTCCGAAGGCGTCTGCGTCGCGTACACCTCCGTGTACGGCCACACGAAGGCCGTGGTGGAGAAGTTCTGCGAGATCCTCAGGGCGAAGGGCTGCCCTAAGGTCGCCTGCGCGGACCTCGCGCGCGACGACATGTACGAGACGATCGAGGACGGCTTCCGCTACGGCAGTCTCGTCCTTGCGACGACGACCTACAACACGGCCGTGTTCCCGAAGATGGAGGAGTACATCCGCCACCTTCTGCGTCGCAACTACCAGAACCGCAGGGTCGGCCTCATCGAGAACGGCACATGGGCGCCGATGGCGGCGAAGGGGATGAAGGAGCTTCTGTCGTCGGCCAAGGGCGTCACGTTCTGCGACACGGTCGTCACCGTGAAGGGCGCGATGACCGGCGAGACCGCCGCTCAGCTCGAAAGGCTCGCGGACGACATTCTCAAGGCCTGAGGTAAGCAGAGTTGAAGGAGCGCATAGCACCGCACGTCGCGGAACTTCCGAAGAGCGGAATCCGGAAGTTCTTCGACATCGTCGCGCAGTCGAAGGACATAGTCTCGCTCGGCGTGGGCGAGCCCGACTTCGACACTCCCTGGCACATCTCCCGGGCCGCGGTGACGTGCCTTGAGGACGGCGGAACGCACTACACCTCCAATCTCGGCACTCCGTCCCTGAGGCAGGCCATCTGCCGCTATCTCGACAGGCGCTTCGACGCGAAGTTCGACTGGACGTGCGAGGTGCTCGTGACGGTCGGCGTCTCCGAGGCGATCGACCTCGCGATTCGCGCGCTCTGCTCGCCTGGCGACGAGGTGCTCTACCACGAGCCGTGCTTCGTGTCGTACGCGCCGACGGTGCGCCTCGCGCACGCGACGCCTGTCTGCGTGGAGACGCGCGCCGAGGACGGCTTCCGCCTGACGGTGGAGGCCCTTGAGCGCAAGGTGACGCCGCGCACGAAGGCTCTGCTGCTGAACTTTCCGTGCAACCCGACGGGCGCGGTGCTTTCACGCGGCGAGATCGAGGCGATACTCGGCTTCGCCGAAAGGCACGACCTGATCGTCCTTGCCGACGAGGTCTACAGCGAGCTCAACTACGACGCAATACCCGAGGAGTTCGACGGCGCCGCCCCGAAGCTCAGCTCGTTTGCGTCGTTCGGCGAGCACAGGGACCGGGTGATCCTGCTCAACGGCTTTTCCAAGTCGTGGGCGATGACGGGCTATCGCCTCGGCTACGCATGCGGGCCCGCCGACATCATCGGCGCGATGATGAAGATACACCAGTACGGCATAATGTCCGCCCCGACGCTCTCGCAGGCGGCCGGCGTGGAGGCGATGGACTTCGGCGACAGGGACGTGGACGCGATGCGCCGCGAGTACAGGCGTCGCCGCGACTACCTCGTGCCGGCGCTGAACGCGATGGGCCTCGTCACCGGCATGCCCAGCGGCGCCTTCTACATCTTCTGCGACATACGCGGCACGGGCCTCGACGACGAGACGTTCGCGCTGAGGCTTCTGAAGGAGCACGGCGTCGCGGTCGTGCCCGGCTCCGCGTTCGGCAGGTGCGGCGCCGGCTACGTGCGCCTTTCCTACGCGACCTCGCTCGACAAGATCAAGCTGGCCGTCGAGCGGATCGGCGGCATGCTCGCGGCGCTATGAAGTCGAAGTTCCTCCCTTTCGAGATCCTGCACGAAGACCGCGACATGATCGTGATCGACAAGCCGGCGGGACTCCTGACCACGCACACGCATCTGCTCGGCCGCGCCGCGCGCGAGGCCCAGCCGACGGCGGAGAACTGGCTGAACTCCTACGTGAGAAAGGGGCAGGCCCGCAGCTCGAAGCGAGTGTGGCTCGTCCACCGCCTCGACCGCGAGACGAGCGGCGTCATGATGTTCGCGAAGGACGGGCGGTTCGCCGACGCGCTGCGCGACCGCTGGAACGAGCTTACCGAGAAGACGTACATCGCCCGCGTGGAAGGCGTGGTCGGCGAGAGCGAGGGCGTGTTCGAGTCGCACCTCGCCGAAGACGCCGACGGCTACCGGGTGCGCTCCGTGAAGGCCGGAGCGTCCGCCGGACGCGGAGCGAAGGCGCCGCGCCTAGCGCGCACGGAATGGCGGAAGCTTTCCGACGACGGCTCCACGACGCTTGTCGAGGTGCGCCTCAAGTCGGGCCGCAAGAACCAGATCAGGGTCCACTTCTCCGAGGCGGGGCATCCCGTCGTCGGCGACGTGAAGTACGGCGCAAGGCGGGCCGACCGCCTCCATCTGCGCTCGGTGAGGCTGGCGCTGGTCCATCCGTTCACCGGGCGCCGCTTCGAGTTCGAGGTGCCGGCATGAGCGACGAGGCGCCCGAGACGGTCGAGGGGACGGTCAAGAGCGTCGTCTACCACAACGACGAGAACGGGTACACGGTACTGCGCGTCGAGCTGCCGAGCGAGTTCGAGCTTGCCGCCAAGCCCGAGGCGATGGTGGTCGGCAAGGCCCGCGCCGTCTGGGAAGGCGAGGAGGTCAAGGCCGAGGGGCACTGGGTCACTGACAAGGTGCATGGCCGCCAGTTCAAGGCCGACAAGCTCGAGTGCGTCGCGCCGCGCTCGCTCAAGGGCGTCGAGAAGTACCTCGCCTCCGGCCTCATAAAGGGCGTCGGGCCCGTGCTGGCAAAGCGCATCGTCGACACCTTCGGCGAGCAGACGATGCACGTCCTGCAGTATCAGTCCGCGAGGCTGCGGGAGGTGCCCAAGCTCGGAAGGGCCAAGATCGAGAAGATCCGCGCAAGCTGGAAGCAGAACGAGACGCTGCGCGAGAACATGATCTTCGGCCAGACATACGGCATCTCCATCGCGAAGATGACGAAGATCGTCAAGCGCTACGGGCCGGACGCCATCGCGATCATAAAGGCCGACCCGTACCGCCTCTGCCGCGACATCTGGGGAATAGGCTTCACTACGGCGGACAAGATCGCGCTTTCCGTCGGCATTCCGAAGGACTCTCCGCTGAGGGCCAGGGCGTCGATTTCGTACACGCTCGAGACCGAGGCGGAGGACAGCGGACACTGCTGGACGTTCGAGAACGACCTTCTGCTCCACGCGAACGAGATCACCGGCATCCCGACCGAGACGCTTTCGTCTGCGCTTTCGGAAGAGGTCGCGGCGTGCAGGGTGGTCTGCGAGGGCGGCGGCGTTGATGCGGCCGGCGCGCCCCTGCCGCGCAAAGTCTACCTGCGTTCGCTCCACCGCGCCGAGCGCGAAGTGGCCGAGCGGGTCCGCGCCATATCGTCCGCGCCGCGCACGTTCGCGGCCTTCGACGCGCAGAGGGCGATAGAGTGGTGGCAGACGCGCCGCGGCTTCGTGCTCGCGGAGCGCCAGCGGGAGGCCCTTGAGAAGTCGCTTTCGTCGAAGTTCTCCATCATAACCGGCGGACCGGGCGTCGGCAAGACCACGATAGTCCGCGCCCTCGTCGAGACGTACGGCGCGGTGCGCGGCAATGCCGCGGGACCGCGCGGGAAGGTAAAGGTCGTCCTCGCCGCGCCGACGGGCCGCGCGGCGAAGCGGATGACCGAGAGCATCTTCGGCGAGCAGGGCCCTCCGTCGTCCGGCCCGAACGCCGCGAAGGAGGCCGTGACGATCCACCGCCTGCTGAAGTGGAACCCGGCCACAAACAAGTTCACCTTCGACGCCGACAACCGGCTCGACGGGGACGTCTTCATCTTCGACGAGACGTCGATGATCGACATACGGCTCGCGAGCGACCTTTTGAAGGCCGTCCCGGACAGCGCGACGGTCGTGTGGGTCGGCGACACGGACCAGCTGCCGAGCGTCGGACCGGGCTCGGTTCTCGGCGACCTCATCAAGTCCGGGGCCGTTCCGTCCACTCGGCTCGACCTGATCTTCCGCCAGGACGAAGCGGGCCTCATCGTCAAGAACGCCCACCACGTCAACGCGGGCGAGCCCATAGAGGTGCGGAGCGGCGAGTCCGACTTCTACTTCGTGAGGTGCGAAGACCCGGCGACGTGCCTGAAGCGGGTCATCGAGCTCGTGACGGAGCGCATACCGCGCAAGTTCGGTATGGACCCGATGCACGACGTGCAGGTGCTTTCCCCGATGAGGCGCAACGTGCTCGGCACCGACAACCTCAACGTCGAGCTCCAGAGGGCGCTCAATCCCAAGGGCGACTCGATAACGCGCGGCGGAACGACGTTCCGCGTCGGCGACCGCGTCATGCAGCTTAGGAACAGCTACGACAGGGACGTCTTCAACGGCGACGTCGGCTTCGTGAAGGCGGTGAACTACGACGACCGCTCGCTCATAGTCGCGTTCGACGGACGGCCCGTTAAGTACGGGCCGGGCGAGCTGGACGAGCTTGTCCTCGCCTATGCGACGACAATCCACAAGTCGCAGGGCAGCGAGTATCCGGCGGTCGTCGTGGTGCTCCACTCCCAGCACTACATGATGCTTCAGCGCAACCTGCTCTACACCGCGATCACTCGCGGACGCAGGCTCGCGCTTCTGATAGGCGTTCCGTATGCGGTAAACCGCGCAATCCAGACCAACACCGTCGCCGAGCGCCGCACGTCGCTTGCGGACCGGCTCGCCGCGTCGTTGGGAAACCCCGAACAGAAAGGTGTATCATAGACCATGCGAAAGTTATGCGTCGTTATTTCCGCCGCGTTTGCGGCTGCGGTGTGCTGGGGAGTCGAGGACCACGCCGACGGAATCGTCGCGCGCGTTCTCGAGAACGTCGCGAAGATCAGGGCGGCGAGTCCGCAGTCCGTGCCGATGGCGTTCTGGGATTTCGACGGCACGATAATAAGAGGCGACATCTCGGAGGGCGTGGAGGTCGTGGACGGACGCGTCGTCCGCCTGTACAAGGGCCTGGTCGAGCGCACGATAGAGAGCGGGCTCAACAGCGTGTATCCCGCGAAGGGCGGCTGGGCGCAGTACAGGGATCGCGACTACCCGAGAATGAACGAGATAGGCCCGTGGCTTGCGTGGACGTTCAACGCGCAGATGTACCACGGGCAGTCCGCCGCCGCTATCGACGCCTTCTGCGAGGCGGAGTGCGAGAGGCTCTACCGCAAGTGGTTCTTCGCCTCGTCGGTGAAGATGTGGAAGGCTCTTGAGAAGGCCGGCGTCGAGAACTACGTTGTGTCGGCGAGCCCCGAGATATTCGTCCGCAGCGCGGCGAAGTCGCTTGGCGTGCCGCAGTGGCGCATAAGAGGCATACGCGTCGTGATTGACGGCGATCGCATCACGACCAGAGTGGTCCATCCGGTGCCATATGCCGACGGCAAGGTGGAGAACGTCCGCGAGCTGGTGCTGGCGCGTCCTAACGGAGTCGCGGTCGCGGCGTTCGGCAACAGCTATTCGACCGACGGCGCCTTTCTTCGCCATGTCGCGACGCAGCCGTCGCTGCCTGGCGGCGCGAAGGGGACGGCCGTGATGATCAACGGCGGCAAGAGCCTGCCCGGCTACACCGAGCATTTCATCACGGTCTCGCAGTCAGACACCGTCGGCGACGCGCGCTGACGCGCCGCCTCGCAGGCGTCGGTCGGCTGCACCTTGGCCATGCCGTGGTTGACCGCGGACGCGACCGCCTCCGGCCGATATGCCGCGCCCATAATTCGGAGTTTCAAACGGCAATTATTTGGCGGCACTTTCCGCTAAACCTAAGCATCGCCAAGTCGGCTGGCGTGTTTTAGATTTCCTTGCTCTTTATTCGGCGAAGAACGTTGTGGCGGAAGGCCTTTGGTCCTCCGAAAAACTTGGATTCAGAACGACTCATCGCCATGCCAGAGCTAAGTTTAAGCGCGATAAGGTTCAATGTGCAGACAAGATCGGCCAACTGGAAAAGGCGGTATTTTGCAGGGCGAACCATTCCGATTTCTTCTATGGCACGATCCATTTCCTTCAGTTGTGGACCGATGTCCATGGACTGGTCGTGGAAAACCATGCCGATGATATAGAAGCGGGAGTCGCGGTCTGGGTAGAGGAAACTGCCAGACTCATCGACAAATACGCTCAATTTTCTTGCGTTGTTTTCCACGACGATTGCTTACTCAATAGAAAGCGGCGGAAATTTCTTTCCGCCACTCACGCGGAGACCTTCCCCCGCATCCAGGTGGTTCCGGCCTTTCGACCCTCGCCGACGCATATGTTACCAAATTTCCGTTTGCCGCGCAACGGGGCAAGTGTGGAAATTTCGTTTCGGAGGGCGGCGTAATGGAGCTGACGAGGCGCAAGTTTCTGAAAGAGTCTCTGGCGACGCTGGGGTTTCTGGCGCTCCCCGGCGGGCTTTGGGCGGCTCCCGCCGGATGGGAGCCGAAGAAGAAGCCGAACCTCGTCTTCGGCGTCCTCTCCGACACGCACATGCGCGTCGGCTACGGCGGCAAAAGCTTCTACGAGCACTACGATGTGCGCTTCGATGACCAGGCGCTTGTCATGGTTATGAAGCTTTTCAAGAAGACGGGAGTGGATGCGATATTGCACTGCGGCGACGTGACCGACTGCGACAAGTCGCTTTCGTGTCTTTTCGTGTCGGGGGAAGCCCCGCTTTCGTGTCCCTTCGCGTCTGCGACAAGCCGAAGGCTGAAACGACGCGGCGAGGTACGGCGAAGGTCTTTCGACTTGTCTAGTTCTCTGTAGGCGATTGTGTGGTCCCTCGGCCTTCAAGCCGTGCGTCGACGCGGCGGTTCACGCGGCGAAGCCGTGTCGCATACGTGAAGGGCTTTCGTGGCCGTGCGTAAGCGCAAATAAAGCATCGCCAGCTCCAATGGCCTTGTATCTCCCCTGTAACTACCGACGGGGTGTGCG
>JAEEZC010000133.1 GCA_016288465.1 Verrucomicrobiota bacterium
GCGTCAAGATGATCGGAAAAATGAAATTTGCCAACGCCGCGCTGGTCGCGGCGGTGTTTTTTGCCGCGAACGGCGGGCTTCTCTACGAGCCCCAGAACTACGTCGCGCAGGACAACCTCGTAGTGAACTTCGACGGAATCCGCAACGCAGGGCTCCTCAAGGCGCACGACGATTCCGCCGAGACTTGGAAGAACATCGGGCGCGTTGCGAACGACGCAGAGTTCTTCGCCAAGAGCGGCGACACGAGCGCATGGGTGGCGGACGGCTACCATTTCGCGGGAGGTGCATACGGCAAGCTGAAGTTCAAGCAGAATCTCGGCAACGCGATGACAGTTCAGATCGTCGCCGACGTGAAGGGAAGCGAGAACTCCACCTCCTGGCCGTCGTTCTTTGGCTGCGCCGAAGACTGGGCCAATATCTACTTCAGCGACAAGAACAAAGGGCTTGTTCATTTCAAGGCGGATGCCGTCACGGGTCTTGCCTCTGGCACCCGTGCCAATGTGACGTGCGGCGCCAATGTCAAATACCTGAACGCCGCGCTGGACTCCGCCAACCACAAGCAGATCATCACGGCGGCAGATTCCTTCTCGACAGGCTGGAAGGAAGGTTCCGGCGGAACCCAGTCCGCCCCCGGAAGTCTGAATTGGTACTTCGGCAGCTGCGGCAGCACCCAGAGTGCCCTTGACGTCCGCTATCTCGTCGGCACGATCAAGGCGATCCGCGTGTACAACAAGGTGCTTTCAAACACAGAGCTTGCCGCGAACCGCGCTATCGACGAGGCGCGTTTCTTCGCTGGCATTCCAGTCACGAATGTCGTCGTCGCGACCGCCGTCGCAGGTCTCAACGGCAACGAGGGCTCCGGCGCTTATGCCTACGACGAAGAGGGTTACACCTTCACCGCGCCGCAGAAGGCGACAAAGGACGGCACGGTCTATGCCTGCGCTGGCTACACGCTCGAAACATGGAACGGCACGGACTGGAGCGCCCCTGTCCGCTACGAGTCCTGCTCCTACACAGCCACCGATCCCTTTGCGAAAGTCCGCCTTACATGGCAGTGGCAGCGAGCCCATGCCGAAGTGCCCGTTGCCCTCGATCCGCTATTCGACGAATACGTGACGGATGGCCTTGTTCTTCATCTCGACGGCATCCGCAACGTCGGCGCGGACAAGCCGCACAGCTGGACGTCGCCGCAGTGGATCGATCTCGTGAAGGGCAACATCGCGAGCTTCCAGCACGACTACGCCGACACAAGCACATGGATGGACGACGGCTACTACTTCGGCGGACGCTCCTTCGCGCAGTTCGTAAATGCGCTATCCGGTCTCACCAACATGGTTACAGTGCAGGTCGTCTGCGACACGACCACGAACGCACTCCACGCGCTGAAGACCTCGTCCAATCCATATATCCTCTGGCCCAACCTCATCGGAACAGGCGACAACGACCAGCTGAACATCTACTATGACATGAACGGTGATAAACGCGGTCGCCTCACATTCAAGAACGCGAATGGCGGAAACGTGAACCTTGCCAACAATGCGGATAAGGACGCATGGGAAGGTCGCTATGTTACGGCCATCCGAAACGGGGCACAGAACTACATTCTCCAGACGACGGCCATCGCCGATGCCGTGCAAGTCAGCACAGACAAAGGTAATATCGCTGCGAACACGCTGCGCGTCGGCAGCGCGGGCGTGTCTCTCCTCGAAAAGCGCAACCAGCGCTGGTTCCTCGGCACGATCAAGGCTGTGCGCATCTATGACCGCGTCCTGTCGGACGCGGAGCTTGCGCAGAATCGCGCAGTCGACGAGGCGCGCTTCTTCGGTGCTGGCGAGTCCGAGCCGAACGTCGTCGTAGCGTCCTCGGTGCGCGGCGTTTCGGGCGACACGCCGGACGGTGCATACATGCTTCCGTCGGGCGGCTACACCTTCACCGCCCCGGCCAGCGTGACCGTCGGCGATGACACATACTCTTGCACGGGCTACATGCTCGAGACTTGGGACGGCGCGGCGTGGGGAGAACCTGTTTCGCACAGCGGAACTTCTGTCGCGCTCACAGATACAACTGCGAAAGTTCGCCTCACATGGCAGTGGACGCACACGGCAGGCCCCGGCTATGACGCGGCGTTTAACGACTATGTGACGGACGGCCTGATCGTCCATCTCGACGGCATCCGCAACACAGGCGCGCAGGCCGTTCACGACAGCACTGCGACGACATGGGCCGACCTCGCGAATCCCGGTGACTACGCCAGATTCGTCATTCCCGATGCCGATTGCGGCTGGAGACGCGACGGCTACTATTTCGACGGCAAGTCGGTCGCTTGCTACGCCATCATGAATACTCCGAGAACGCTAGGGACTGCATTTACCGCGCAGGCTGTCCTCGACTTCGACTGCAACAACTCGCACCGCATTAACACCGCCTGGCCGGGAATCCTCGGCACAACGGCTACTGAAAAGGACTACTTTGCGATGTACTATAACCAGAACAACTGCGGAGAACCTGCTGTGAATCTCAAGGTAGATGGCACGCAAGTGCGTAATGGCGGCTTCAAGCAGTGGAACGGCGAGTATGCTACAGGGCTTTCGGACGGTACGACATGCGCGTTCTTCCAGACCGTTACGCCGGATGCGACTACCAATTTGACCCTTGCTGTA
>JAEEZC010000134.1 GCA_016288465.1 Verrucomicrobiota bacterium
AGCTATAAAAAACAAACATCTACTGAAGCCGGTTTGGAGAGAATTTGAAAGCGCAAAGCCCCTCAAATTCTGCGAAGCGGTAGCGAGAGCCCAAACCATTGGAGTTTCTTCTATAAGCGCCAAGGGTCTGTCTCTCTAGGGCTTGTGAGAGCCCAAACCATCGGAGTTTCAGCCTTTCAGCCTTCCGCATCTCTTCCTACGCGGATTTTCGTGTCGCAATTCGGGCACGTCACGTAGGAGTCGACCTTAGACTGGCATTTAGGGGGTAATCGCATTTTTATTTGTTTTCTGCTTGCTTTTGTCAAATTATATGATACACCATAGGCATGAAAGCACAAAGCGAACGGCCTGACATGTCTGAAATGCCGCCATACAGGCTTGGCGTCTGTCTCTTGACGGTTCCCGTCTTGCGCGCAGCGTCGGCCTCCGCGCGGCGACGTTTCTCTTCTTCAATGAATTTCATGTCCATTTCTCTCTCCCATTCGGGAAAGAGACTGCGCTGGATTGTCTGCCAATGGCGTCCAAGCCTGTATCTGACGCCGTTTTCGCTCTTATCGTCCATGTTTTCGCCTCGTCAATCCGCGCCGTGTGCCAACTGGAACATCTTCGCATCCAAATCTACACGATCTACACGTTCTACACGGTCATCAAAGAAGGTTTTGCAACCGCCTCAGTATTTCAGGTGGCAAGACAGGGCGGCAAATGCACAACCGCCATAATGTATGATATAATATCCGCACTATGGCGAGTGAACTAAAGAACGTGCGCAACATCGGCATTGTGGCCCACATAGACGCGGGCAAGACTACGACGACCGAGAGGATCCTCTTTTACACTGGCAAGATACACAAGCACGGCGACGTGCACGACGGCAACACGACGACGGACTTCATGGTGCAGGAGCGCGAGCGCGGCATAACGATCCAGTCCGCCGCGATTACATGCGAATGGGCGGGGCACACCATCAACATCATCGACACGCCCGGTCATGTCGACTTCACGATGGAAGTGGAGCGTTCGCTGCGCGTGCTTGACGGGGCGGTGTGCGTGTTCTGCGCCGTAGGAGGAGTGCAACCGCAGTCGGAGACGGTCTGGCGCCAGGCTGACAGATATGGAGTGCCGCGCATCGCCTTCGTGAACAAGATGGACCGCATGGGCGCGGACTTCGCGCGGGTGGTGGAGGAGATGCGCGGCAAGCTGAAGGCTCCGGCGTGTCCCCTGGAGCTGCCGATCGGGCGGGAGGACGGTTTCAGGGGCGTCATCGACCTTCTGGAGATGAAGGCGATAGTCTACGACGAGGCGACCGAGGGCAAGACGTTCACGGTGGGCGACATACCGCCGGAGCTGAAGGACGAGGCGGACCTTGCAAGGGCGGAGCTGGTCGAGAAGGTTGCGGACGTGGACGAGGGCGTGGTCGAGGCGTATCTTGAGAAGGGCGACCTTTCCGCCGAAGAGCTAGTCCCCGCGATCCGCCGCGCGACCGTGGCGGGCAAGTTCGTGCCGGTGCTGTGCGGAACGTCGCTGAGGGACAAGGGCGTTCAGCCGCTTCTTGACGCGATCTGCCGTTATCTGCCTTCGCCTGCGGACCGTCCGCCAGCTGCGGCGACGGATCTGAAGTCGGGCGAGCCTGTGACGCGCAGGCAGGCCGACGACGAGCTTCTTACCTTGCTCGTGTTCAAGATTTCCACGGATCCGTACGTCGGCAAGCTCTTCTTCGTGAGAGTGTACGGCGGAGTGCTCAAGAAGGGGGCGAACGCGTTCAATCCGAGGACGCGCAAGCGTGAGCGCATCATGAAGATTGTGAGGCTCTTCGCCGACGACCAGATCGAGACGGACGAGCTGCACGCAGGGGACATCGGCGCCATTGTCGGGCTCAAGGAGGTCACAACGGGCGACACGCTGTGCTCCGAGATGAAGCCCTGCCATCTCGAGCGCATAACGGCTCCGCAGCCCGTGATGTTCATGGCGATCGAACCGAAGTCCAGCGCCGACAAGGACAAGCTGGTGGAGTCGATGAAGGCGCTTGCGGCGGAGGACCCGACCTGCCAGTTCCGCGAGGACGCGGAGACAGGCCAGACGATACTTTCCGGAATGGGCGAGCTGCATCTCGAGATACTTGTCGACCGTCTCAAGCGCGAGTTCAAGTGCGCCGCCAACACGGGCAAGCCGATGGTGTCGTACTGCGAGACGGTGACCAAGGAGTCCGTTGCGACGTTCTCGTTCGACCGCGAGCTCGGCGGCAAGCGTCATGCGGTCGGACTGAAGATTTCCATAAAGCCGCTCGGGCGCGGCGAGGGGCACAAGGCGACGCTTTCGCGCGAGTTTGTCGCGGAAGTCGCCGAGAAGCGTCTGCTGGAATGCGTTCTGCAAGGGCTCGAGGACGGCATTGCCACGGGCGTGCTTGCGCGGTATCCTATGACGGACATCGAGGCGACGTGCCTTTCGGCGGAAATCGTCGACCCGGAGATATCGGACGAAGTGGCGTTCCGGTCGGCGGCGATGATGGGCTTCCGCGAGGCAGCAGAGGCGGCATGCCCGGAGTTCCTCGAGCCGATCATGAAGCTGGAGATCACGACGCCGCCCGAATCGGTTGGCGAAATACTCGGCGACCTGAACGCCAGGCGCGGCACGGTGCTGGATATGGACATGAAGGGCGACATGCAGATCGTCCACGCGCGTGTGCCCCTTTCTTCGATGTTCGGCTATGCGACTGCGGTGCGTTCGCTGACGAAGGGGCGTGCGTCGTATTCGATGGAGACGGACCAGTTCGAGATCGTGCCCAGGAACGTGCGTGAGGAGATACTGAACAAGTGACGCCGGGAATCGTCCAGGACCAGCGGCAGACGCTCGCAATCGGCGCGCACCAGATGATGGGGCTGCGACTGCTTGCGAAGTCGCTGCCCGAGCTCCGAGCGGCGATTGTCGCGGAAATCTCGCGCAATCCGGCCATAGAGGACGTGGATCATCCGCTCGAGACTCCGCTCTCGGAGGAGGAGCGTCGCAGGGCGGAAGTGGACGCGGCGGCTTTTGCCAGCGACTACGACGACTATGGCTGGGGAAGGGGGGCAGACGAGGAGGCCGCAGAGCACAGGCAGGCGTTCTTCGACAACCAGGTGAAGGTGGAGACTCTTCAGGACCATCTCCTTGCGCAGGTGCCTCTTTCCGATATCGCGGAGAGCGACTGGCCGCTTGTCGAAGTTCTGGTGGGAGACCTTGACGACAAGGGATACTACAAGGGAAGCGTAGGCGACGTCGCCGCGGCGTTCGGAAGGTCAGAAAGAGAAGTCTGCGAGGTGCTGGCACATGTAATGGACCTCGATCCTCCGGGTTGCGGAGCGCGCGACGCCCGTGAGTGTCTGCTTGCCCAGCTCGACTCCATTGAGGACGCGTCAATGCGCGAAATCGTTCGAAGGATGGTAGACGGCCACCTTGACGACATGGCGCACGGGCGTTTCGCCACGGTGTGCAGATCCCTTGGAATTTCGAGGGACGAGTACGTGGCGGCGTTGAAGGCTCTTCGTACTCTTGACGGCCGTCCAGGCAGACAGTTTCCGAGCGAGAGGGAGAGGATTGAGTACGTCAATCCGGAGATTCGCGCCGTAAAGCGAGACGGACGCTGGATTGCGGAACTTGACGAGCGTTCGCTGCCAGAGATGCGCTTTTCGCGTAAGTTCATTGGAATGCTGGAGGATCCGTCGGCCTCCGCAGAGACAAAGGCGTATGTGCGCGAGCGGATTGCCGCGGCAAGGGCGCTGCGCGACGCCGTGGAGAAGCGCCAGGATACGATTCGCGCGATCGCCCAGACCGTCTTCGACCGTCAGCAGGAGTTCTTCGAGAAGGGTTTTCACGCTCTTAAGCCGCTTACTGAAATCGAGGTGGCTGCCCATGTCGGATGCCACGGGACGACTGTGTCGCGAACGGTTCGCGACAAGTACGCATCCACGCCTCAGGGTACCGTTGAGCTCCGGCGGTTCTTCGCGACGGGGGTTAGGACTTCTTCCGGGGAAGAGCTCTCTCAGGAGGCCGCGCTCGCCGCGCTCAGGGGAATCGTGCATGCGGAGGACAAGTCGGCGCCGCTTTCTGACGAGAGAATAGCCGAGAAAATGAAAGCGGCGGGCTATACCGTCGCCCGCCGCACCGTTGCAAAGTACCGTGACAAGCTGTCAATTCCCTCCGCCGCCGTTCGCCGTGCGAAGTGATTCGGCGATGAACTTTCGGTCCTCCTCCGACAGCTTGTGCACAACCGCGTTGAACAGCCTTCCGCTGGGCGTCTGCAGTATGATGTACTGTCCGTCGGCGGTGGTGGACTTCCAGCGGGCCTCTATGGCCTTGCCCTTGTAGTCGCGCCATATGCGGTACGGCGCTTCGGCGCCTTTCTGCTGAGTGGTGTTCGGTGCGGGCGCCGGAGGCGGAATCGTCAGCGCCTGCGTCTTGATTTCCGGCGCCTTAGGCAGAACCAGGGGGACGGAATTTGTCACCACGACCTCGCGCGTGACGATGACCTGATTTGTTACGGGGACAATGCGTGTGACTGTGACCTGGTTCGTGACCGGAACTATATGCGTGACCGTGACCTGATTCGTGACGGGTATTTCGCGCGTGACTGTGACCTGATTGGTGACAATCTTCATGGCGGATTTCGTTGGTTCCGGTCTGCGAAGGGCGTCGGGCGTGATGCGCTTTGCCATCGGGGTTGCGTAGCCATTCCACACGTCATTCGTCAGACTAGGGCGGAAGTAGACGCAAACGCCTGCAATCACGGCGAGAATCGACAGAAGCATGAAGGGGCGACGGTAGGACTTCGCCGATTTCTTTGGCGGTTCGACCGACTTGGGCATTAGACGTTCGAGGTCGCGATATCGCATCAGCGTTGTGCGGAATTCCTCGATCTCCCTTGCATAGGGATATCCGGACAGTGCGTTAATCGAGTCAAGCGCGGACAGTTTCTTCGCGAACTGCCGCATCTTGTTTGCGAAGTAACCAGGAGATTCTGGGAATTTGAGCCCGTCGAGTTCGGCCTTGGCGGCTTTGAGCTCGGCAATAAGGGTGGCGGCGTCTCCATACTGCTTGCGGGTGAATTCGCGCATTATCGTTAGTACTCCATCTGTGGTGAAGTCCTGTGCTGGGCGGCCCTCTTCGTCGGTTGCGCTGACGGACGCCACCGCGACCACTGTCACGTCAGAGGCGACGGCGGCGACTGACGGCCAGCGCTCTGCCAGCAAGGCTGCAGGCGACGCTGCCGCAGCTAGTTCCTCGCGGTGCAGATCAGCCTGCGTAAGCCCGATTACGATATGCGGGGCGTCGAGGCGTTTCCTTGCGAACTCGATAAGTCCGCGAGTAACCCAGAGCGACTCCGAATCGCGCTCGAAATCGTCCATTCCAACGGAGCCAGGATCCCGCAACAGCTCCTTGAGCGATACGAGAACGACGATGAAACCGGCGCCAGAGAGATAATCCAGCAGAGCCTTGACCGCTTCCTCGTGTTCTGGTGTCTCGTCAGTGCCTCTGAACGCGGCTCTGAACGTCTCTCCTCCGAACTCCAGAAGGCTGAAGGAGGCTATTGTCTCTCCCTCTCTGCGCATGGAGAACTGCAGCTCCATTGCCTTCCCGGGGTTGGTCGCGGGCGGCCATTGCCTTAGTGACCGCAACTGTCTTGCTGCGAAACGCTGAAAGTGGTTCGCAGCGGCGTTTTCAGGCACCAATGCCTCTCTGTAAAGGTCGGCGAGAGCGGACATGAACACTGTCTTTCCGCTGGCTTCGCAGCCGACTATGGCTAGTTTGCTCATCTTTTCCAGGGGGTTGTCTTGACGGCGCAGTGGCCGTTGCTGAATGTGAATGTCCAGCGGTCGGCTCTGCGGCCGTATGGCGCTAACAGTGCGCCTATTGCGTGCGGGTCGAGTCCGTCGTAGCTGTTGCGGCAGAGAAGCCTGCCAGCTGCGTCGGTAGGCGGCGTTGCGGACGCCGGGCCTGTGTAGTCGAGAAAAGCCGGAGGAGTGTGTGAGGGCGTCTTGAAGAATTCTTCATCAAGGAGCGCGGCGAAATCTATGACAGCAGCGTCCCTGCAGGGGAGGAACGCAAATGCTGCGTAGTCGGCGTCGCGTTCGGCGGAGTCCCATTTTTTTGCGCGGCGTATTGTGAATGCTGCTGCGTCTCCCCCTATCGCAACTACACCCATCGTCTCTTCGTCGTCGCCGGGAAAGTCAGGCCGCATTTCCTGAGCGGAGCGCAGGAACTCTTCGAGCTTTGCGGAAAGCGCGGGTACGGCAACCGCCGACCAGGCATAGCCACGGTCGGCGGTGTACACTGCGGAGACTAGTCTCGCGCTCATTCCTGTGAGGGCGTAATCGTAACCGAGCCGCGCTTCTGCTCCTCCGCCTTCTTTTCGGCGAACGCTTTGAAGCGCTTGTCAGCCTGTTTGTCGAGAGGATCGGTGTCGATCTCCAGGAAGGCTCCGTCGCGGTCACCCGGCTCGAGTCTGCGGCCTTCGATGTACTCGCGGCCGAGAACGGCGTTCTTCGGGAGCCCGATGTCCCTCGGCAACTCCGCGGGGTTCGCGATGCCAACCGTTACGCAGACGATGATTTCGCTCTGGACCTTCTGACGGCTCGTCCAGCCGAAGAGCTTCTGCCCGATCCAAGGAATCTTCCTAAGGTAGGGAATGCCCGAGTCGACGTCGTCTTCCTTCGTCTGGGTGAGACCGCCGATGACGGCGGTGGAGCCGTCCTTCATGGTGAACTCGGTCGTGAGCCGCTTAACTGAGATTATCGGGTATTTCGTGTAGACGGCCTGTTCGCCGCCCTGAATCTCCTTGTGTTCAAGGCAGTCGCTGATCGTCGGGACTATTTCGACGCTGATGAGCCCGTCAGGAGAGATTCTGGGCTTGACCGTGAGGGAGATGCCCCAAGAGAAGAACGCTTCCTTGGCGAACATGTACTTGTCTTCGCCAGGAATCGTCTCTAGGCGTGTGGAGATGCTCATGTTCTGGGAGTTGGCGCCGGTGTAGTTTGCCTCGATCGAGACGTTGGGCTCCTTGGTGGTCATGTCGACCTTGGCCTCCTTGCCGTTCGAGACGATAATCTTCGGATTGGAGAACATCTTGCCTTCGCCGAGTTTCTCGAATGCGCTCATGGCGAGACGGAAGTCGTCAGCCGAGAGCTGGCCCGCGAATCCGGTCGCAGAGCGCCACGCCATGTCAGCCGCATCCATGCCCGCGCCAGGAGCCTCGTTGATCTGCTGCGGGAAGAGACCTGTGTAGGTCAGGGTCTTTGTGATCGTGGTGTTCGGGGACCTTGTCGAAGTGGTCGTCTTGTTACCGTCCTTGTCATACGAGACGTTCTCGTTGCTGGTATCCGTAGAGTTGTCGTTCTGGTTGCCGGTCGTCAAGGCGGAACCATAGTTGGCGGCCTTGCCATCAGTCTTCAAGAGGCCGGCCCTGAGCCCCTTTACAGATGCACCCCAGCTTTCAAGCGAGTCCCATTGAACGCCGAGCTTGCGCATCGCCTGGTTGGACAGCTCAAGGAACCTGGCCTCGATATATATCTGAGCGATAGCTTTGTCGACGGATTTGATGATGTTTTCGCAGTCGGCGATCACCTTGTCGGTGCCGGTCACGATTACGACGTTTGCACCTTCAAACGCATTCGCAATTTTCTTGACGACGCGCCCTGAGTTGTCTTTTGTGCCATAGTTCTCGTTGAAGAGCTTGGCAAGCTCGTCTGCAGAGGCGTGGTTGAGTGTGAACGTCTTTGTGCGAATCGGAATGTCCTGCTTGTCTTCGTCGACGAAGTAGATGCTGCCGCGTTCCTCAAGGCGGAATCCGCGCGAGTTAAGAATCGACTGCAGGGCAACAAGCCACGGAACGTGCTTGAGCTCTGCTGAGACGCGCTTCATCATGTTTGTGGAGTCCTGGCTGATGATGTTGGCGTTCGTCGTCTTTCTGAACTGGCGAAGGACGTCAGCAATCGTCGCGTCGTCGCATGAAATGTCGACATACTGGATTTCGCCCTCCATTGTCGCGGAAATCTGCGCACTCTTGGCCGCGTCCGCGCTGTCGTCAACCTCTTCGAGATCGATGTCGTCCGTCGCCTCCTGGCTGGCGGGCGCTTCTGGGGCTGCCTCTTCAGTAGCTTCGGCAGTCTGGGCGGTTGTGGTCTCTTCAGCGGCAGGAGCCTGCTCCTCCGTCGTGTCGGTGGGCGTTTCCTGCGCGAAGAGCGCGAGAGCCGCTGAAAATGCGGCTGCGGACGTTATTATGGCTTTTGTTTTCATATCGGGGTACCTTCTCTTCTTTAATTAACATTACTGTTTAGCCGCTACATCGCGAATGCGAACCTTGCGGAGCGTCAGCTTGCCTTTGTCGGAGACAGCAAGCTTCCAGATGAAGCGTTTGCCGTCAACCGTGACAGAGACGAAGTTGCCCTCTTTGTATATCTTGCCGTTTATTGTTATGGCGAACTTGTCGCCGACCTTCATCTTGCCGCCGATCTTCAGCGTCTTCTGGGCTTTTTTCCAGAGTTCGTCTTCCGATGGACCGACATCCTGCTTTTCGGGCTCCGGCTCGGGCTCGGGTGCGACGACCTCCTCCTTCACGGGCTCCTGGATGACAACGCGGACTTCGTCCGATATCGACTCCTGCGTACCGGCATGGCCGACGGGCCAGAATGGGTTGCGAAGGGGGGCCGTGGTGGCCGCAATGATCAAAAATGGTGCGATGGACATCATTTCTTCACCGCTCCTTTCTGATCGGGCGTGGTGACAGCGCCCTTGACAGGCCATTCAAGGACCATCGTGACGTGCTGCCGTTCGGGCGACTGGCCTCCAGTGATCGTTATGCCGCCCAACGTAACGAACGGAAACTCCTTCTCGACCCTGCGCACGAAAGACACGGCCGCCTGGTACGACCCGTTGCACGTAAGGCTGATCGGGCAGCGAGCGTAGAGCTGCGTCGGCAGCGTCTTCGGCACCGGCAGCTTGCGCTCGGGCAGTGAATTGTACTCCATGTCCGCGAGCCCGGCCTCGATGGCTATCTTGTCCATTTTCGACTTTGCGGCCATTGGGTAGGACTCCAGAACGGGCACGATCAGCTCATTCTCGTATCTTTCCAGCTTGTCTTTGCCAGCCTTGAGCCTAGCGTCCTGCGTCCTTCCGTTGGTCATCGCAATGGTCATCTGGTTGTGCCGCGTCGTCGTCTCGTCATATCTCTGGGCGAGCTTCTTTATCGTGTCGTGCGCGGGTTCGACCATCATGAAGTAGACCGCGCACGCGCACACTGCCGCGCCTGCCGATATGAACAGCGAGCGCTTTGCGTTCGGCGCCATATTCTGGAGATTCATTTCGAGAAGCTCCTTTCCTTTGCGCGGTACTCGATCTCGAACGATACCATGTTCGATTTCGCGTCGGGCCGCGCCGTCACTTTCGGGCTGCGGTCCTTCTCGTCGCTGACGTTCTTGGCGATGATGAGCGAGTTGGTGAATATGCCCGTCTCCAGCGAGTCCATCATGCTGAACACCGCCTTGTCGCCCGTGGCGCGGCCGGAGAGCACGAACGCCATCTTCTCGTCGGGTTCGGTCGGACCCCACATGACGCCCTTGAAGCCGGGCGGCGGGACCATCTTCTGCGGCGGCGGCTCGGGTATCTCAAGCTTGGTCAGCTGCACCGTCGGCGGAATCTTCTCGGCAAGTGCCGTGAGCGTCTCGCCCCAGGTGCGGCGTCCCGCAAGGTAGTACTCGATCTGCTCGACCTGCGCCTCAATCGCGGAGATTTCGCCCTGCTTGGCGGTAACCGCGTCGTACGCGGCCTTCTTGCTCGCGATTTCTCTGTCAAGCGCGGAGACCTGGCCTTCCTTCACCATTATGCGCGTGTAGAGGAATCCCCACCACGCCACCGTGCCCAACAGCGCAAGGACGCTCGCAATCGGCGCCAGCACCCGCAGGCGTATCGGCGACGAGCTGAGGCGCTCGGAGTCCTTTAACAGGTTAAGATGTACAGCCTTCATCCCTCGCCCTCCTCTTCTAGCAGAGCTTCCGCGGCGCCCAGCGCGGCGAGAAACGCCTGCGCCCCTGCGCCCTTCGTCGACAGACCGTTGCCAACCAGCGCCTTGTCGGAAGCGTCAATGCCGTCGAAGGTTTCGATTTGCTTCAGCTCGAGGTTCGCGCTGTCTCTCGCGATCTCCTTCCAGCAGTCGAAACCAGCCGAAAGGCCCGAAAGAAGCACTGTCTTCGTTTCGACGCCGAGCTTGCCGACGAGGTAGTCTCGCGAGACGAGCAGCTCCGCGGCGATTGGCGCCACTATCGGTTCAAGAACCGAGCGCGGGTCAATGATCTTGTCGTCAAGGACGTTCTCGACCATGTCGTCTTCAAGGCCAAGGTTTTTCTTGAGCGTCTCCCGCATGGCGGTCCAGCCAGGAGCGTTCCTGCACCTGCGCCAAAGCACCACGTCGCCGCCCTTGTACCCCACGATGTAGACTGCGTCGCACGCCACGAACAGGACGAGCGAGCCCTGCCCGAGCGACGGCTGTCGCAGCACCGAGGCGATGAGGGCGGAAGGAGCAAGCTGAATTGACGCGGCGGTCGGGCGCTTGCCCTCCGGCAGAAGACGTGAAAGCCACAAAGCCTGGAACTCCGGAAGGCCGGCCTCGAGGACGAAGCCGCCCGAATCCTTCATCGGCTGCATCACGAAACGCATGCCGCCGTTCGAGACCGGGACGCCCGGCTCGGCTGCGGCCGCGGCCTTGCCAGTCTCGCCGCCCTGAGACTGCGTCGCCGCCGGACGCCGAATGCCGAACTTGCTCTTGGGCGCGGAGCTTTCGTCGCTCTTGTGACCGCCAGCCGCAAGGTCGGACAGGAAGGCGTCTTTCGTCGTTTGCGCAAGAAACATGTCCGGGGAATTCACCGCAAACGCAGCGCACGGGGCCTGGAACGCGGAAGGCAGAGACCAGACGCATTTCTTCGAAGCCTCCTCCCACGAGCCGGGGAGCGGCTTCTCCGGCGGCGGCACGAAGCCGGCCGCCACGAGGCGGAGACCGTCTTTCTTCTTCGCCAGACGCACCGCCGGACAGCCGCGCGGATCGCCGTTGAAGAGCTCGACGCCCACCACGTCGGTGTACGTTCGGCGCGCGCCACTAGCGCCTCCGCCGATCGTGATGGTCTTCGTTTTCGTAAGTTGGATTTCCATACGTGCAGATATTATAGCACAAAAATGCCTAGATTTGTACGACAAATTTAAAGTATGTTCACAACTGACCATATTATAGCATAAACGGCCCCGGTTTGGCACCGCAAATTTGATATAATTTCCGCCCTGTGAAAACGATGGAGTGCTGAAGATGTCTCTTGAAAACTACGCCCAGGACTGGATGATCTGGATCTTCGCGAGCGCTGTCATGCTCGCTTTCTACGACATAGTCAAGAAGGCAAGCGTGCGCGGCAACGCCGTCATCCCTGTGCTTCTGGTGTCCACTTTGGCCGGTTTGTCCGCGTACGCGCTTGGTCTCGCAGCCGTCGGCGGTCTTCGCGACGCCGCCGTCGCGACGCCGCACGAACACCTTCTTGTCGCGGTCAAAAGCCTTCTGGCCGGTTCGTCGTGGGTGTTCACGTTCTGGGCCCTGCGCACGCTCCCCATCACGATTGCGACGCCCATTCGTGCCTCCTCGCCGGCTCTGGTCTTCGTCGTGGCGTTCTTCATGTATGGCGAACGGCCAGGCCTGCTGCAGGGCGTCGGCATGGCGCTCGTCTTTGTCGGATACTGGGCCTTCGCGTGGGCTGGCCGTCACGAAGGCATAGATTTTCTGAGGAGCAGGGCCGTCTGGCTCGCAATCTGCGGAATGTGCTTTAGCGCCGCCTCCGCGCTTTGGGACAAGTTCATCCTCCAGAAGTGCGCAATCCCGCCGGCACGCGTCCAGCTCTGGTTTCAGATCGGGCTTGTCGTGATTTACGTCGCCCTCTTTGCGTCGCTGAGGCTGTCGCGCTTGAACCAAGACAGGTTCGAGTGGCGCTGGACCATCCCTCTGACTGGCGTGCTTCTCGCAGTGGCCGACTACCTATACTTCCACGGTCTGGCGCTGCCGGACGTCCATATCTCGGTGGCGTCGCTTCTGCGCCGCTTTTCGGTGGTGATCTCGTTTGTGGTCGGCGCGGTGGTCTTCCACGAACGCAACTTGCGCCGCAAGGGCCTTGCGCTTGCGTCCGTGCTGGTCGGAATCGCCTTGATATGCCTGTAGCGTCCGCTACGCCCTTCGAATATGGTATAATAGCGGGGAATGAAGACACTACTCGTAGGCTATAGGGCGGCGGACCTGTTCGAAAACGGCCGGCACGGGCGCCGCGCCACCGCAGGCTGGCTCGACGGTGACGTGACATGCCACACTCTCGATGTCTACGACCGCCACGCCATAGAAAAGACCCACCATGTCAAGGCCGTCTGTTCGCCACACCTCCCGAAGGGCCCGTGGGACCTTGTAAAGTTCAGAACAGGCCCGAAGCTCATGTCCGGCGAGCTCGCCCTCGATCTTCTTCAGGAGATACACCTCCTTGCGCCTGCAAGGTTCGAGCTGGACTTCGTGGGCCGCGAGCGTGACCGAAACGACCTCGTCGCCAAGATAAAGGACGACCCGAACCGCGTCCGCAGCTTTGCCGCGAAATGGAAGGCGTCGGTCCAGGGCGTCGAGCCGATAGAGCTGACAAGCTTCCCGGGCTGCTTCTGCCACCGCCGCCGAGATGAAGGGGGCCTCGCCCTCGCCGAGGTCGTGGCTCGCGAACTGCGGACGGAGAGGCGGGATGGCGCCGTGAAGCTGTTAGACATGGGCTGCGGCTGCGGACTAGTTGGCTTCCTGGTCGCGAAGGCGGTTCCGAATGTGTCGCTTGTCATGGTCGATTCGCATTCGAGGGCGGTTGAGGCCGCAAACCTCAATTCCGCCAGCCTGGGCGTTCCTGCGGAGGTGATCCTCGCCGATAGCGGCACGCCCTCGCGCATGGACGGCTCGTTCGACGTCTTCGTGGGCAATCCGCCATACTACAGCGACTACCGTATCGCCGACGTCTTTCTCGAGACCGCGAAGCGCGCGCTCCGGCCCGGTGGCGTCTGCTACACCGTCTGCAAGAACGCCGCCGGCCTCGAACCGGTGCAGAAACGGTACTTTCCGGAGGTCGAGACGGTGATGCGCCGCGGCTATGCGGTACTAAAGAGCATAAAGGGATCGTAGGATGTTTTTCGTGCAAACTCCAAAATACAAGCTGTTCGACCTTGTCGGCATACCCATATACATCGACATCTCGTTCGCGTTTCTGCTGTTCATCTTCGCCTTCTCGGGCATCACTTTCATGCACGGGATCGCCGAGGCGGTCGTTCTCGCCTTGTCGGTGGTCTTGCACGAGCTGGGCCATTCGCTCATGGCGCGGGCGTTCGGCTACCGCACGAACGACATAACGATCTCGCTGATTGGCGGCTGCGCATCGCTTATCTCGCTCCCTCGCAAGGCCTGGCAGGAGTTCGCCACCGCTCTCGCCGGCCCGCTCGTCAGCTTCGCCCTCGCCGCAGTCGGCTACGCAGTCCTCCTGTTCGTCCCTGTCGGCGACGGGCTGTTCGCCGACCTGATAGTCTATCTGACGTGGCTCAACATCATGCTCGGCAGCTTCAACCTCCTGCCCGGCTTCCCGATGGACGGAGGCCGCCTCTTCCGGAGCGTCCTGCGCGCCTTTCTCTCCCGTCCGAAGGCGACGTTCGTCGCGATGTGGGTCGGCCGCCTGTTCGCCATTCTGCTCGGGCTGACGGGCCTTCACGCCTTTGTGACGAACGGCGCGTGGGGCGCGGTTCGCATCCTCATCGCCTGGATGATCTGGCAGGAGGGCTACCGCGAGTACAGGCTGGCGCTTGCCGAGGAGACCGGTTTCTGGAACTGGACGCAGGCCGACTTCAACGCGAAGGTGTCGCCGCCGCCTTATGACAGGTAGCGCAGACGAAGGGAATGATGACATGCAGATGTCGAAATTGGTTCTATTGACTGGCGCGGCCCTGACTGCAGGCGCCGCAATCGGCTTTTTCGTCGGCAGGGCTGCTCCCGCGCCCCGTGAAGCGGAGGTGGCGGTCAAGGCGGCGGCCGTCTCGAAGCGGATAGAGGACGTCGGCGCCGACGCCTCCGCAGTAGCTCTCAGGTCCCGCGTTCGCGAGCTGGAGGCCCTGCTCGCCGCCAGGCGCGCGGAGGACTCGCGCCCCGTGACCAACGCCGTCGCCGCGGACGCCGGCGCCCCTCGCTGGAACCGGCGCGGCGGAATGCGCGAGACGATGGAGGAGATACGCAAGAACGATCCGCAGCGCTTCACGCAGATGACCAACCACTTCGCCGAGATGCGTCGAAACCGCCAGGAACGGCAGCGCGCCCGCGCGGACTTCCTGTCTTCCGTGGACCCTTCGCTGCTCAGCGAGGAGCGCCGCAAGACGCACACCGCCTATCAGGAGCTTCTCGAACGACGCGAGGCGCTCTTCGAGAAGATGGCCGACATGAGCCTCTCCGAAGAAGAGAGGCATGGCCTCTGGCGCGAGATGCACGGCATAGGCGAGGAGATGGGCCGCCTCGCGTCCGAAGAGCGCGACACTCTCCTCAGCGTAGTCGCGGAGTCCATAGGGCTTGAAGGCGACGCGGCCACTGAGCTGGTCGAGACCGTCAAGGACGTCTGTGACGCGACCGAGGTCAGGGGCGGACGCCGCGGTCCGCCGCGCGGAGGCAGATGATGGACGTAAAGATAGAGCAGAGCTGGAAGCGCGAACTTGCCGACGAATTCGCCAGCGACTACTTCGCTCGTCTGGCGGCGTTCGTGAGGGACGCATATTCAAGGGGCGTCGTCTACCCTCCGGGCAAATACATCTTCGAGGCCTTCAACCGGACGCCTTTCGACAAGGTCAGGGTCGTCGTCATCGGACAGGACCCGTACCACAACCCGGGCCAGGCGCACGGCCTGTGCTTCTCGGTGCCGAACGGCGTCGAGCTGCCTCCGTCGCTGGTGAACATCTACAAGGAGCTGGAGATGGAGTTCGGCGGCGACTTCCGCTCGCGCGGCGGCGACCTTTCGAAATGGGCCGACCAGGGCGTGCTGCTGCTGAACGCGACTCTCACGGTCTCCGGAGGCGCCAACATGGCCGGCTCGCATCAGGGCCGCGGCTGGGAGCGCTTCACCGACGCTGTCGTGCGCAGGCTGGCGAGCGGCCGCGAGCGCCTTGTGTACATGCTATGGGGAGGCTATGCGCAGAGGAAGGCCTCTTTCGTCGACCGTTCGCGCAATCTTGTCCTTGAATGCGCGCATCCCTCTCCGCTTTCGGCGCACCGGGGCTTCTTCGGCTGCGGACACTTCAGAAAGGCTAATGAATATCTTGCCGCTAACGGACTCGGCCGGATAGATTGGTGAAACATGAAGAAATACAGATGCCCAAGGTGCGGAGAGACCGTCCGCGAGGACGAGCTTCAGGCGATTGACGAGGATGGCTTCGGCGACGGCGTTCTGCTGTCCGGGGCCCCGCCGAAGCATCTTGCGGTCGAGACGTCGATCGAGGGAATCGCGACCGTTACGACGAT
>JAEEZC010000135.1 GCA_016288465.1 Verrucomicrobiota bacterium
GTGCTGACGCGGGCCCAGAAGCCGCCGAACTCGGGATCGTCCTTCTTCGGAAGCCACGAGAAGTAGCTCTCGCGGAACTCGGCGCCGGTGGTCGCGCCCACGCCGACGGCGTCCACGCCATGTGAGAAGAAGAGCCTTCCTTCAGGATCGACGAGCCACCACTTCCCGTTCACCTTTTCAGTGCGGAAGAAGCCCGTCGCCACGAGCTGCGGGCCGCCGGCCCATCCGCCGTATACGTCGGCCTCCGGAATGGCGTCCTCTGCGTTCCTTCCGAGCCAGTCCTCTTCTGCGGCGCGGGACGCGGCAAGCTCCGCCTCGTCGTGGATCTTGCCGGGCCAGTCGTCGTGCGCGAACTGCCCGAAGCGGTCTACGAACGGCAGGAACGTCTTTGCGGAGAGCGTCTTCTGCTTCACTCCGGACTGCAGCGCCATTACGCGGCGCACGGCGAAGCCGCCTTTCACTCCCTTCTGCCAGACGAAGATGTGGAACGACCTTGTGTGCCTGAGGTCGAAAGTCGTGCCTCCGCCGAGCGCCTTCGGATATCCGTTCATTCCGCCGAGCTCAAGCGGCTCGTCGAGCGCCCAAGGCATGTTGCAGAGGTCGACAGTTATGTCGCCGGCGGCGTGCGGATCAAGGGAGACCTTTCCGCCCGGCGTCTGGCCCTGCACCGTGTCGCCCTTGACGCTGAGATGGACGATCGCCGCCCTGTCGGTCGTGTTGCTGACCGACACGACCACTCGGCCGTAGCCTGAGAGGTCCTTCTCGCCGGCGGTGAAGTCCATGCGCACTCCAGGCCAGCGGTACTCGACGCCGGTCTCGACGCCCATCGATCCGTCCGGCAGAAGCGTCGCGCTGGAGTCGGGCTGGGCCGCCAGCACGGTCGTTTCGGAAGGCCAGAGCACAGTGTCGGCTTCAGCGCCGCAGAGCCTTGGCGCGGCGACTAGACCAATCGCCGAGAGAGTCCAAAGCGCCTGTGCTCTAAGTTCGTTTGTCATGTTGAAGCCACTTCCTCCATAATCGTGCTCGAATTATAGCATCGTACGGCGAAAATCGCAAGCCAATAACAGGGATGTTTCACCAACAAAAACACGTCGTTTTGGCCAATAATATGCTATACTATGCTGCATGAAGCGCTCTGCACCCAAAGTTGTTGTCGCCATCCCGACGAATGGAAACGACGGACGCGAGCAGATGTCCGGCGTTTTCGACTACGTCAACATGCATCCAGGATGGAAGATCCATCTCATCAACACGCGAACCGACATCGCGAACGGGGCCCTTGAAATAGAGGCCAAGGACGCGGACGGTCTGCTGCTGTCGATCTCGTGCGACAACGAGCGCATTGCGGAGCGCGTGCTGGCGAAGGACGTCAAGGTCGTAGTCACAAACGACCATCTCGCCCCGCTTTACGAGGGCCGTCCGAACTGCCGCGTTCTGCTTCTGGACAACGAGTCCATCGGCCGCGACGCCGTCCGCCACGTCAATTCGCTGGGGCACTTCGCGTCGTACGGCTTCGTCCACGGCCACATCCACTTTCCGTGGTCCGACGGACGCGAAAGGGGCTTTCGCACCGGCGTGCCGAGAAAGGTGGAGCTGTTCGTGTATCCTCTTCACGAGGACAGTCGTCTCGAGGTGCTGACCAAGGGAATAGACGAGAAGGACCTTGCGGACTGGCTTTCGTCGCTTCCGAAGCCGGCGGCGGTGTTCGGCGCGAACGACCTCTTCGCGAGCGACGTGATGACGGCGTGCGAGCGGCTCGGGCTGAAGGTTCCGCAGCAGGTTTCCGTGATCGGCTGCGACAACGATCCGCTCGTCTGGGCGAACACCACTCCGCAGCTCACGAGCCTCCAGCTGCCGTTTCGCCAACTCGGCTTCAAGGCGGCGGAGACGCTCGACCGCCTGCTGCACGGCAGGAAGACTCCCGATCGGACGATCTACATCTCCGGCACGCGGCTTTTCGCGCGCGGATCGTCCGCGCCAGTTCCGCCTGCGACGACGCTGGTGGAAAAGGCCCGGACGTACATAAGGGACCACGCCTGCGACGGAATACGCGCGGCGGACGTCGTGGCGCACATCGGCGTCTCAAGAAGCCTTCTCGACCTTCGGTTCAGGCAGGTGTGCGGCAAGTCCATACTCGAGGACATACTCGACACTCGGCTTGGCGAGGTCCGGCGGCAGATACTGGAGACCGACCGCACGTTCCTGCAGATCGGCGCGGCCTGCGGCTTCAAGGCGCCGGACAGCCTGAAGCGCCTTTTCCGCAGCCGTTTCGGCATGTCAATGCGCGAGTTCCGCGCAAAGGGCGGAACCCCTCCCTCCGCCTAGGCGCCGCGGACTGAACGGCCTCCGCGTCGTCCGTGGAAGTCTGCTCCTTTTCACCAAACCAGAAAGGAGAGAGCCATGGCACGAAGAAGAGGTAGCCTTCAGCAGGAGAAGAACGGCATTTGGACCGCGCGCGTTCGCGTGGGCGGCAGAACCGTCTGCCGCTCGACCGGGACGACGCTCCGCTCCGAAGCCGAGGCGTCTCTCGCGCGTCTCGTTGTGATGGCCGAGTGCGCAAGGCGGGAGACCCTTGAACGATCTGCGCTTCTGAAGGCGTGGCCCCGTTACGAGGCGTCGTCAGCGGCCGCCAGTCTTGCGCCCGCCTCGCGAAAGGCGAAGTACAGGGTATGGCTGCACTTCTCCGTCTGGATGCACGAGACCCATCCGAACGTGCATGAGCCGCGGCAGGTGACGCGCACGATGGTAGAGGAGTACATGGCGTTCTTTCAGGGCATGCATTCGCCTGTCACATGCAATCTGCGCATCTGCTGCCTGCGCGAGCTCTTCCGCTTCATGCTTGGCGGGGACGGCGCGGCGGCGAATCCGTGGGCGGACGTACGGCTACGCGCAAGAGACGGGTACACTCGTCGCGAGCTCTCGCTCGACGAGGTAAGACGCCTTCTCGCAGCCTCAGAGGAGTACGGGCGCGAGTGGAGGATGCTTTTTCTGATCGCCGTCTATACGGGAATGCGTCTTGGCGACTGCTGTTGTCTCACGTGGGAGGCGGTCGATCTCTCCTCCCTCATGATCCAGATTGTCCCTCGCAAGACCCGCCGGTACCTTTCGGCGCGCCCTGTCGCCATACCGCTCCACGCAGAGCTAGTCGGCATGCTGGAGGAGACGCCGACCGAGTCGCGCAGAGGTTTCGTAATCGACTCGATAGCGCAGGATTTCACGCGGCGACGCTGGGCTGTGAGCCGCAAGCTAGGGAATATATTCGCGAAAGCCGGCATAGAGACCGGCGTCTTGCTCGAGGGTCGCGCACGGCGCACTCCGTCGGCGACATTCCACTCCCTCCGCCACACGTTCGTGTCCATCGCCGTGAACGCAGGCGTTCCCCTCGCCGTCGTCCAGTCCATCGTCGGCCACACCTCGACGGCAATGACCCGCCACTACTATCATCCGAGCGAAGTCGCCTTGCGGCAGGCAGTGGACGCAATCCCGTCCATAGAGTCCGGCGCGGCGAATCGGCCGCTCCCTCAGAAGAGCGGCACCCGTCTTGCCGCGCCCGCTCCGCGCACATTCTGCTCTCGGCTCAAGGAGCTTGGAAAGGCGAGGGATCGAGGCCTCATAAGCGCGGACGAGTTCCTGTCGATTCGGCAGAAGATACTTGCGGAGGCATAGCAGACCTGGCTCGGAATAGCGCCGTTTACTGCACGAGAAACGATATACCACTTCATTAGCAAGCTCTATATCGCCAACACCCCGTGTTTACGGGGGTGTTCCGCGCTTTTGCATACACCGGGCGGCAGATTGCGCGCACCGGAAACACAGACATATCCACACCTATTTATAGATTTCCACTTGTCTGCTATGCACAATATGTGGTATATTATACCCTGTAACCACTCGCTAGGTTATGTATGGACTCAACTCCCTACTTGCGCCCGCAGGATGGGCTAGACGTGAATTGCGATGAGTAATCGACGGGCGCGGAGCGTTTTCAAAAAGACGATTTGATGAGCGGAACGTGGTATATCCTCTGCACGAAGCCTAGAGCGGAGAAGAAGATACAGTCCATATTGCAGGCGTGGCATATATTGAATGTCCTGCCGACGTATGTGAAGGTCCGCAAGGTGCAGCGGCGCACCGTCAAGACGGACATTCCGCTCTTTCCCGGATACCTGATGGCAAGGCTCGACGCCGAACAGCGTCTCAGCGTGATGAAGACCAATCTGACGGTGGCGGTTCTGCCGCTGCCGAACGCTCGTGTTGTCCTTCGGCAGGTCCATCAGCTTGTCAAGGCGGCGAAGGCCACAGAGGATTTCCGTCTTGTGGTGCCGACAGAGGCGGGCGACGCGGTCCGCATCGTCAATGGCCCGATGAAGGGCCTTGAGGGCAGGGTAAAGACCGTGGAGGGGAAGACGCTTCTGACTGTAAACGTCGAGGCGTTCGGAGGCGCAATCGAGGTGCAGGTCTCGCCAGAGGACTGCGTCGCGGCGTAAGGCATGATCAGAAATCTCGCATACGGCGCTTGCGCGCAACCACGAAAGCCAGTCATGGCGGCCTGGGCTGGCATCAGGCCCAGAGGCGAATCGGCGCGTTCATATCGCGACAGCGATAGTTGCGCAGCCCCGCTTTCGTGGTCGCGCGTAAGCGCCCGTCAGCCGCTAGTGCAATGGTAACGCGCCTTTATCTCCAGAAC
>JAEEZC010000136.1 GCA_016288465.1 Verrucomicrobiota bacterium
ACCTGAGGCCGCTGATGGAGAAGGGCATGATAGAAAGAACCGATCCGGACAGTCCGAAATCGCCCAGACAGGAGTACAAGCTGGCATGAGCTGCTATATCAATAATACTATGTCAATAGGCTCTGACCCTTTTGCCGCTTTTGCCGTCGAGGTCTGCGGAAACACCGGATACAACTGGTTCGACTTGCCGACATGAACGCCGGAAGAAATTCGATTGGCGCGGCGGGCTTGCTTCTCGCATATTCGTGCATGGCGTTTCCGGACGCCATTGGCGTGGTCGCCGCGCGTCTTCGGCTTGACGGCATCGCCTCGTCGCTCGTCTTCGCGTGGTTCGCGCTTTTCGCGATTCCGTCCGGTATTCTCTGCGACAGGTTCGGGTCGCGAAGAGTCGCCGTCTTCGCGCTTGGCGGCACGTTGCCAGCTTTTGCCCTTCTTGCCGTGTGCGGCGACTTTCGGTATGCGGCCGCCGCAGGACTCGCCTTCGCCGGTGTCGCCAACGTCGCCCTGCAGGTGTCGCTTCCGTCTCGTGCGGTGGAGCTGTTCGGAGTCTCTCGCCAGGCGGGCGTCCTTACGCTGGGCCTGTTCGCGAAGACACTGTTTGCAATGGCCATTCCCTTTGTGATAGCCGCCTTTGCGCATGCAGGGGACTGGCGGCTCTTCTTCCCTGCCTTCGGCGCGGTGTTCGCGGCGGCCGCGGCGTTGATGTGGTTCGGCGGAGGGGAGTCGTCGTGTCCGAAGCGCGGCTCGTCCAGTCTTGCCGGTGTAATCGAGGTCGCGCACGACGTGCCGACTGCGCTGGCTGCGCTTTCGTTTGCCGTGGGAGTCATTGCCGACGTCGCGTTCAACCTCTCCGTGCCGGACGCCGTGCAACTGCGCTTTGCCATGGGCGACGCGGCGGTTGGCACGGTCTATGCCGTTCTTTTCGGCGTGAAGCTGCCCGTGACGCTGCTTGGCGCGTGGTTTTTCGCGCGTTGCGACGCGCGGAGGTTCTTTCCCGCGTCCATTGCCATTGCCGCACTCGGGGCGTTTGCGCTGATAATGGTCGAAGGGTTCGTCGCCTATCTCGTCGGCGTTGCGCTTTTCGCCGCCGGATACGCCAACGTATACGGATTTGTCTACGCAGTCGCCGCACCGCGCCATCCTTCGGGCAAGGCGGCGTCCGTCGCGGCGCTTCTCACGATGTCCATCGCCGGCGGTGCGCTGGCATCCCCGCTCATTGCCGCGATGTCGCGCCTTGGGGCCAGGTCGGCGGAGGTTCTGTCCGTCGCGGCGACTGCGGTTATTTTGCTTCTCGCCGCGCTCGCGAAGCGTCTTTCCGGGAGGTGCGCATGACAGGTACGGTTCTCTTTTTCGTCTACTCCAACAAGTACATCTGCGCGAACCGAATCGAGGGGGCTCGACGGTATGCCGAGCGCCGAGGTTGGGACATACAGGTCGTGGAGCGGAACAACGCCGACAGGCCGCTCGATGTGAACGGCATAATCGGCTTCTGGAAGCCCGTAGGAATCATAGCCGAATGCGCAGGCGGCATACCCGAGCTTTCGCGCAGGACAATTGGTCGGATTCCGATCGTCTATCTTGACGAAGACCCGAACGGCGAGAAGGGGCGGGCACTGTACGTCAATTCCGATTCGCCGCGCATCGGGGAGCTGGTGGCCAAGGAACTCCTCCTTCTTGATCTGCCGCACTATGCGTTCGTCGGCTGGCGCGAACCGAGGTTTTGGGTCAAGGACCGACTTGATGCGTTCCGATCTGGCCTGCGTCTGCACGGCAAGGACTGCGCGGTGTTCGAGTGTCCGCCGAAGCTGTCGGATGCCCGGCGCAGGGCGCTGCTCGGCAAGTGGATCAAATCCCTCCCGAAGCCGTGCGGAGTGTTCGCCGTACACGACCCCGTGGCTGAGGAAGTGCTGCAGCTCGCGTTCGCCAACGGCATAACCGTGCCGGACGAGCTGGCGGTCATCGGCGTTGACGACGATCCGATCATCTGCGAACGCACTACTCCGCCTCTGACTTCAATCGGCCTCGACTTCGAGCTGGGGGGATTCCTCTGCGCCCAGCTTTTGGACGAGCGCATCAAGAACCCCAAGTTCGCCGACGTCAAGCTCAGGTATGGCGTTACGTCCGTCACGCGGCGGCTTTCCACGCGGCGCTTCAACTGCGGCGACCGGCGCGTCTCGGCGGCCATCACGTTTATCCGTCGGACGGCCTGCGACGGCACGACGGTGCCGATGGTGGCCGCTGCAATGGGGCTGAGGCGGCGCATGGCCGAGATTGTCTTCCGCCGCGAGACGGGTCACTCGATCCACGACGAGATTCGCGATGTGAGGCTTGAACGGGTGGAGAGTCTTTTGCGCAACCCGCGTCAGCAGATATCGGCGCTCGCCGAACTGTGCGGATGGAAGTCTGCGGCCGCGCTCCGCACCGCCTTCCGCACCAAGCACGGCAAATCCCTCGCCGAGTGGCGCGCAAGTCTGTAGGATTAGAGTCACAATCTGTCAGCACGGTTCGCGGATGAGCCCTTCCTCCGCCGGAAAACTTCGGCCACGCTATCGAATCATGCTGAGCCGTACCTTGCCGACGGCCGCCCCATCTGGCTCATCGGCCTTTCCTTCGACTCCAAGACCCGTTGCCTTGTCGACTGCGCGGCGGAAATGTTTCAGCAGTGATTGATGCCGCAACTTCGCCTCAATTCATTGCGGAAAAGCAATTGCGCAAAACAGTCGTATGTTTATGCGCATAACAATCGTGCTATGTGAGTTCTTTTTGGTATAATACCACGTGATGAGACAAAGAGTTCATCAAGGCCAATCGAAAGGAGGAATCAAATGCGTATTCTTGCAATTATGTTGTCGGTTCTGTTGGCAGGGAATGCGTCAGCGGCGATTCGCTACTGGAATGCCGCTGACGGCGATTTCCAGACGGCAGCGTCATGGGTGAATGGTGCCGTTCCTGTCGTGAACGACAGCGTTATCGTAACAAACGGCGGAACAATGCGAATTTCCACGGACGTGCCGGCGCTTACGTCCTTTTTCGTCGGGCAGAACGAGAATGTTTCGAATTGTGTCGTCCAGACGGGCGGTATGCTCCAGACGAAGGACAACCTCATCGTCGGTGAAAAGCCCAACGGGCGCGGCTACTATCATCTGTCGGGCGGCACCGTCAAGATTGCGTCGAACAAGTCGTTCTGCGTGAGCAGCGCGGGATACGGCTATCTCAGGATTTTCGATGCGGGCGTCGTCGACATCCGGGACGCCTACATGCACATCGTGGGCAATTTCTACAACACGAGCGGCGCCCCGTGCATCTATGAGGGCTGTGTCCATCTCGCGTCCGGAGGCAAGATCCTCGTCTCCCAGCTTGCGGGGAGCTCGGGATGCATCAAGCTGAACAAAAGCAACGCCAGGTTCTTCTGCGAGGGCGGCACGATAGAGGCAGACGGCAGCTGTCCGAATCTCTTCTACGGCGACGGACACACGGAGATCGACATATGCGAAGGCGGACTTGTGGTTGATACGGGAAGCCATGCTGTCGCCACTGATTTTGCCCTGGTCGCCAGTACGGCCGGGACGGACGGCGGGCTTGTAAAGAAGGGCTCCGGCACACTGTCGCTCTCCGGCGCGAACACGTATACGGGGCAGACCGTTGTCGAGGAAGGAACGCTCTTCGTTTCAAGTCCATCCTCGATTCCCGTCTCGGGAACCAGTCCGCGCGTTGTTGTGAAGTCCGGTGCGCGCATCCTGCTGGGCTCGGATTGGACGGCTGCGGACATAACTGCGCTTGAGGCGGCGACATCCGTAGAGGCGGGGGGCGAGATAATCAACACTGATTCGCCCATAACGTTCGACGCCCCCTTGGAGAACGTGGTGGATTTCGAAAGCCATTTCGCCGCCAATGCGTACAAGGCCGGCCCCTATATGTATTCTCTCACTGGAGTCAACGCCTTTGCCAATGTTTCAGTGTCCAATGGCACGTTAACGGCAGACTGGAACGGCGGCACTTACATCGGCGGACGCACGATTCTCGACGGCGGATGCCTCGGCGCGTCCGGCACATACGCTGCCAATGTCGGTACGGGCGCAGGCGATGTCTCGCTGGCGAATGCGTCGGGTTTCAGCGCCGTAGGCGGCGACCTGACGGTGAATCTCGGCGGTTCCGCCGGAACGGTCCGGCAAGAGGGGGCGTTTCTGCCGAATCCTCTGATTCTCAACGACGTGAATGCCACGGGCGACCTTCATTTCAAGAGCTCGATCAATCTTGTCAATAACGCCCTTCGCATCAGGACTGACGCAGGGAAGGCCTATCTGGACGGGGCTTTGTCCAATGGCGGAAACTTCGTCAAGGTTGGCGACGGAACGCTTGCTCTCGACGCCGCGAAGACAAACACAGTGTCATGGGCTTATGTGAAAGGGGGATGTCTTGAGCTCGGATCCGGGAAACTGACCACCCAGAGGTTTCACGTCGGAGAGGGCGGTTCGACGGGCGTCGTGGTTCAGACCGGTGGCGAGATCGTGGCAAGGGAGCGTTTCGTCTGCGGCAACGAAAGCAGCAAGCATGATTCGGGAGCCTATTATCTGCGGGGCGGCAAGCTGAGCTTCTCCGACAGCAACGCTGCGCTTACTGTGGGCAATTCCGGTTCCGGCTATGTCGAGATTTCCGGAACGGGCGTGCTCGACAACCCGAACGGATACCTTGCCATTCTGCCTCTCTGGGACGGGCGGGCAGATGCAGACTATACGCGCGGGGAACTTCGCCTCCTGGACGGCGGAACGGCCATCACGAAGTACGGCGTCTACGCCAAGATGGGCAGCTGCAAGTATGCTACGTTTATCATGGACGGCGGCGTGTTCCGCACGACCGCCGATCGCACGGAGACGAGTCTGACCTCGGACGGCGCCGGTTTCCTACGCAACATCAAGAATGTGTGGATGGGCGTGAAGGGCGGCACGATCGACACGCAGCAGTACACGCTCTACGCCGCGCAACCGATCGAAAGCTGGACGAACCAGCCGACGGTAGCCTACACGCCCGCGGAGTACAACACGATGCCGGCACTCGTGAAGAAGGGGTCGGGCGTCCTGCGCTTGACGGGCGCGAACACCTATCCGTGCGCGACGGCGGTGGACGAGGGCAAGTTGCTCCTCAACGCGGGCGCGACGCTCCCGGCGACGACGCTCCGCCTTGGCGCAAGCGGCACGCTCGACTTGGGCGGAACGAGCCAGACGTTCGCCAGCCTTGTCGGTTCCGGCTGCGTGACGAACGGTTCTCTCGCGCTGACATCCAGCGGCGCGATCTATCCGGGCGGCGTCGGGACGACGGGAACGCTTGCGCTGGACGTGGCATCGTTCACGGCGCCGGCAGGGACGACGCTTGCCGTTGACGTCGGTGATAGGGTTGATGTATCGTGCGCGGTAGACATCTCCGGTTGGAATCTTTCCGTTTCGAACCCTGAAAGCCTCACTGGCGACGGTTCTTTTGTCGTCATGAAGGCCAACGGGGGACTGACGGGCAACTTTGCCTCCGTGCCCGCGCTGGGCAAGTGGTCGGTGGTCGTAAGACACTCCAGCGGGGAGGTAAAGCTTGTCCGCAACAGCTTTATGGTTATCGTCCGCTGATTGGAGGATTGGCGTGAAATGCCTCAGAGTCTGCATGTTGGCGGCATTTGCATGCCTGAACGCCCGTTGTGTGCAGGCGGAGTCGATCAATGGCTTTGTCACGATGGCTCTGCGCGACGGCCGATGGACGTTCGTATCGCCTGACGGCCGGGATTTCCGCGCACATGGTGTAGATTGGGTCAGATATGAGGGTTTCAGGGATGCCAAGACGGGCCGTTCGCTCTACAGGGAGGCCAATGACGCGGCATACGGCGGGGACAGGCGCAGGTGGGCGGCGGATGCAGTCCGGCGCCTGAAGTCGTGGGGCTTTAACGCGCTCGGCTGCAGCAGTTCCCCGGAAGTCCGCCACCTGGGACTGTACCATCCGTCCTTTGTGCATTTCCACAGTTTCAGCCGGTCGGGCACGAACGAAATCGAGCGCTCCATAGGGCCCCGGTTCCCCAACGTGTTCCATCCCGAGTGGGAGCGCTACTGCGACGCCCTGGCGCGCGAGACGTGCCGTCCGCAGGCGCAGGACAGGGACATGATAGGCTGGTTCTTCAGCAACGAGCTGCACTGGTGGGGAAGCGGAAGGGGGACATGGAAGTTCGGTCTTTTCGGTGATGCTGCCGAATTGCCCGAATCCCACACGGCCAAACGTGCGCTGCTGGACTTATGCGGCGGCACGACAAACGTGTCCGACGCCGCGAAGACGGAGTTCATCAAGCTGTGCGCGGCGCGGTATTTCTCGGTCGCTTGCGCCGCCATACGACGATACGACCCGAACCACCTTGTCCTTGGCTGTCGGTTCATGGGCTGGGAAGGCGGTGCGATCCCGGAGGTCTGGGGCGTCGCGGCGAAGTACTGCGACGTGATATCCTTCAACCAGTACCCCAGGTTCACGGACGGCGTGGTCTGCATTCGCAACGAGCCTTTTGCTGACGTCGTAAAGAGGCTGTCTAAGTGGACTGGCGGCAGGCCGCTCATGGTTTCGGAGTGGAGCTTCCTTGCCCGCGACTCCGGTCTTCCGTGCGAAAAGGGATGCGGACACGTCTTCGCCACGCAAAATGAGCGCGCGGCGGCGGTTGCCGGGTTTCTGGACGAGATAGACGGACTTCCAGAAGTCATTGGACACAATTTTTTCATGTGGGTTGACGAGCCCGCCGGAGGCCTGGACTCCGGCGCAACCGGAGAAAACGGAAACTATGGACTTGTCGACGCGTCTGGCAGGCCCTACACCGCCGTCGTTGACGCATTCTCGTCCAAACGCGCCTTAAAGTAGCAACCATCTCCAAGGAGAAACATGATGATAGCGGCAATAATTGCAGCGGCTTTCGTAGCTGCTGAGGGCGGGGAAGAGCTGAGGCTCTTCCAGACGACAGAGTCTAAGGATTTCAGGGAAATCACGACCTCTGGATTTACGATACACCCCTACCCCGCTGTCAAGGCGCTTGACGTCGATACAGCGAAGGAGAAGCACGAATTCCTCGCCCTTGGCGCATCTCTCACCGACGCCTCGGCGTGGGTTCTCGCGAACATGCCCGCCGCGAAGAGGGAGAAGCTCCTTCGCGAGCTTTTCACACCCGAGGGATGCAACCTCGGGGCGATTCGCCTCAACATGGGCGCAAGCGATTATTCGACAGGACTATACTGCTACAACGACACACCCGGCGATGTGGCGATGAAGCACTTCACGTTGTCCCGCGACGACGCGTTTCTCGTTCCGATGGCGAAGGCCGTAAAGGCAGTCCGGCCGGACGCCTATGTCTTCGCCGCGCCGTGGAGCCCTCCGGGCTGGATGAAGACCTCCGGCGTGATGTGCGGCGGCAGGGTCAAGGACGAGTGCCTGCCGGCGCTTGCCAACTATTTCGTCAAGTACGTGCAGGGTTATGGCGCGCGCGGAATCGCGATAGACGCAGTTACGCCCCAGAACGAGCCGATGAACTCGGGCGGAGACTATCCGTCCTGCGCCTACTCCGCGGCCATGGAGGGAGCCTTCGTGCGCGACTATCTCGCGCCCGCGTTCCGCAAGGCGGGTCTGGCCACGAAGATATGGGTGCACGACCATGACCCGGACAACAAGGGCGGCATGGCACGCGTCAACGAGCTTCTGACGATGGACGGTGTGGCGGATGCTATCGACGGCGTGGCGTGGCATTGCTACACCTCGGCGGCAACGGCGACCAATCTGGCGCCGGTCAAGGCCGCCCATCCGAAACTCCGATTCTACCATACCGAAAACGGTCCGCACGTGGTCTTCAACAGCTGGCGAACCGAATGGTGGTGGGCGGAAAAGGTGTTCGGGATGCTCCAGAACGGGTGCGAGATGTTCGCCTCGTGGTGCCTCTGCCTCGACGAACTCGGTACGCCCATGACAGGGTCTCACCTCTGCGCAGGGTTTACGGTGGTGGACTCGACGACGCACGAGGTGACGTACTCCCCGCAGTACAGGCTGTTCCGGCACATCGGGCCGTTCGTGAAGCGCGGCGCCCGCGTAATGGAGGTCTCCGGAGAACGCGACGGCACGCGGCTCATTCTGTTCAGGAATCCGGACGGGGAATACGTCCTTGTTGTGGCCAGCGACGGGGCGCTTGTCCGGAAGATGTACCGTCACCGCCTTGTCGTGAAGTACAAGGGCCGTTACAAGACACTGCCGCTCCCTGGTGGACAGTGGTCCATCTCGACGCTTGTGTTCAAGTGATTTGAAGGCATGAAATTTGCATTGTCACTTGTTGCGTCCGTGCTGGCCGCGCATGCGTCCCTGGGCGAGGCAAAGCCTTCGGCCGTCAACTACGACGAGTCGAAGGCCGGCGTCCTCGGCAAGGACTACACGATCCCCGATCCGCTCGTCTTCGCCGACGGACGCA